>JAGHVD010000059.1 GCA_018064475.1 Candidatus Scatonaster coprocaballi | reverse complement strand
ATATTTCTTATCCTTTCAGTTTTTGTCTAGCAACTAAACTTTAGGATTTATATGCTCCTTTTTCAATTACTTATTCCCAAGCTTTCCGTGAAGAACCTTTTTCTTGCCTGAAAATCACTCGGAATCGCGACTTTTTACGTTTGAATCGGCAAAAAGGAAGTGACACATTCTCTTTCAGGCATTATACTTATGAAGTAATTCAAAACACATGAAATGACAGATGCGTCTGTTATTTTGGGGAGGTAAAGTATGAAGAAGATTTTGAGCAAGATCGTGTCCGTTGGATTGGTATTTTGCATGGGTATGTCTCTGGCTTCTTGCGGAAAGAAGAAGGGCATGACAGTTGAGAAGGGTAAGTTGATCATGGCAACAAATGCATTCTTCCCGCCGTATGAGTACTATGACAATGATGTTGTTGTTGGTATTGATGCGGAGATTGCAGGTGCAGTTGCAAACAAGTTGGGACTGGAACTTGAGATCCAGGATGTTGAATTCGACTCGATCATCGCAGGTGTACAGAATGGTAAGTACGATATCGGTATGGCCGGTATGACAGTTACCGAAGATCGTAAGAAGGCTGTTAATTTCTCCTCTACCTATGCAATTGGTGTACAGGTCGTTATTGTAAAAGAGGGTTCCGAGATCACCGACGTAGATGCACTTCTGAATGGTGAATATAAGGTAGGTGTCCAGCAGGGTACTACCGGCGATCTTTACATGTCTTCCGCACCGGAGAAGGGTGGTGTTGGTGAGAGCCGCGTGGTTCGTTTTGCGAAGGGTAATGACGCAGTATTGGCGCTTTCTACAGGTAAAGTTGATGCAGTAGTCATCGACAATGAACCAGCGAAGTCTTTCGTAGCTTCCAATGAGGGTCTGACGATTCTTCCGACTGCTTACGTTGAAGAAGAGTATGCGATGTGCATAAACAAAGACAACAGCGAGCTTCTCGAGAAGATCAACCAGGCGCTGAAAGAATTGACCGACGATGGTACGATTCCGGCAATTATTGAGAAGTACATTCCTTCCAACGGCTGATTGATTCAGTTTTTTCTAGACGAGAAACCAACAAAGACGGAAATAAGGCTTTATTTCCGTCTTTTTTTCTTTTACAATAGAATCTCTGGTACAAACACATGAGGAGGGGAACCACCATGTTTACACATACATCGGTCGGCCCATTGTTGCTTTCTGCATCGAGTTGGTTGGCGGAATGGAAAGATCGTTTCTACACGAACTTTATTACAGATGATCGTTATTTATATCTTCTGCGTGGATTGTGGATGACGCTGAAGATTACGTTCTTAGCAGTCCTTCTGGGTATTCTGCTGGGTGTGATTGCGGCTATTGTACGAAGCACGCACGATAAGACTGTAGAGGATATGCGTCCTGGCTTCGGGCGTTTTCTCCTTAAGTTCATGAATGCATTAGTGAAGCTCTATCTGACGGTAATTCGTGGTACGCCGGTTGTGGTTCAGCTCATGATCACCTACTACATTATTTTCGCTACCTCAACAAACCAGATGATGGTTGCCGTGCTGGCTTTTGGTGTCAATTCTGGTGCTTATGTGGCAGAGATCTTCCGTTCCGGCATCATGAGCATTGACAATGGACAGTTAGAAGCTGGTCGTTCACTTGGCTTAAACTACATCCAAACGATGATATACATTATCATCCCACAGGCTTTGAAGAACGTACTGCCGGCACTGGCGAATGAATTTATCGTCTTGATCAAGGAGACTTCTGTTTCCGGTTATGTCGGCATTCAGGATTTGACTCGTGGTGGTGATATTATCCGAAGCCGTACATTTGATGCCTTCCCGCCACTTCTTGCTGTCGCAGGCATCTATCTGGTGATCGTTATTTTCTTTAGTAAACTGGTATCCATTCTGGAGAGGAGGTTGAGAAACAGTGAGCGCTGAACAACAAGATGTAATCATTTCTGTCAAAGATCTAGAGAAGCACTATAAAGATGACATCCATGCATTGGATGGCATTACTGCAGATATCAAGCGTGGTGAAGTGGTGGTTATCATCGGACCTTCCGGTTCAGGTAAGTCCACATTTCTTCGTTCGCTCAATCTTCTCGAGCGTCCGACAAAAGGAACCATCACGTTTGAAGGTGTAGACATTACCTCGCCGGTGATTGACATCAATAAACTTCGTCAGAAGATGGGTATGGTATTTCAGCATTTTAATCTTTTCCCACATCTGACTATTCTGAATAATATGACACTGGCTCCACGCAAACTGCTGAAAATGAGCAAAGCAGATGCGGAGAAGCGGGCATTGGAACTGCTGGACAAGGTGGCGTTGAAAGATCGTGCGAAAGCTTATCCGAACCAGTTGTCTGGTGGTCAGAAGCAGCGTATAGCTATTGTTCGTGCCCTTTGCATGCAACCGGAAGTTCTGCTTTTCGATGAACCGACTTCTGCATTAGACCCAGAAATGGTCGGCGAGGTACTGGATGTTATGAAGGATCTGGCCAAGTCTGGTATGACCATGGTAGTTGTAACCCATGAGATGGGATTTGCAAGGGAAGTTGGATCGCGAGTGATCTTCATGGATAGTGGAAAGATCATTGAGGAAGGTACACCGGAAGAGATCTTCGAGCATCCGAAGAACGAGCGTCTCCAGACGTTCTTAGCCAAGGTACTGTAAATCTGATTGCTATCGATCTACATAGACAAGCGCCTCTTCATGCTAATCATGAAGAGGCTTTTTCAGTATGACGGGCATGCCCCGAACCTCGGGTGAAAGTCCTGAGGGGCGTAGTTGCCGACGAACCTTAAAGCGACTTGTAAGGTTTGTACCGTGAGGTGCAGGCGAGAAGAAGCAATAGCGAAACCGTGGCTCGACG
>JAGHVD010000100.1 GCA_018064475.1 Candidatus Scatonaster coprocaballi | reverse complement strand
GGTACGTTAACCGGACCAAAGAGCCACACGGCAGGTACGCCAGGATCTCCCCGAAGTAATGGGAGGGAGCGATAACTCACTACCGCAAAGGAGAGATTGTTCCTCTCCAGGCAACGACAGGTCCGAGGATAATGATACTTCTGTTCAGCCACAGGTCGAGCGTTGAAGCGGAGGGCAGCCTCCGTGAGCCGTCGCAACCAATGGGAACAGCCGGGGAGACTCCCGGGGGTGAGACGCCCATGAGGTCTTGAAACACAAGACCGCCTGATAACTTCCCTTTATCCCCGGCAACGGGGGTAAGCCAGGCGAGGGGCGTCGAGGACAAATATCGCACAAATACCATGAGTTCCCCCAACTTACGGAAGGTAAACATGAGGATTCTTGGCCTTGTGTTCCAAGAAGACTAAATAATATATATCCTCATGTCTTCATGTACTCTCGGAAGGATAATTAATATATTCATATCTTCCGAGAGTATTGCTTTCCGAAAGTAAAAATTAACGGAACTGCCGAATATCAACGTGTCTATCGGTTCTAAACGTAGGTTGAGGCCTTTTCTTTTCGGGTAGTAATTTAATATATACTCGTTCTCATCACATCATGGAATGATGTGGTTATTAATTATTGTGTCTTAATGACGAGAACGAGTTTTACTTGCCGAATAAGAATCATGCGATCTGAGAAATCAGGTCGTTTTTTTGTTTCCGGGAAGCTCATGCATACATCAGTTCAACTTGTTGAGCTGAAATCTATGTAAAGGAGGTATTCCAAAGATGAATACCCAATATGATTATTCCGGCGTGAAGCTGGAGACACAATTAGCAACAGAAATAGAGCCGAAGGATGTACAGTTTTTATGGTACCCGTATATCCCGAAGAGTAAGGTGACGGTTCTTACAGGTAATCCGGGAGACGGTAAAAGCAAGTTCTTAATTGCACTTGCAGCTATGGCAACCACGGGTAAACCTTTTCCTTTCGAGGATGAGGATACAGACCGAGAACCGATTACTGTCATGTATCAGACGACCGAAGATGGATACGATGACACGGTAATTCCGCGCTTCGATGCATCAGGCGGAGACCGCAGTAGAATGGTTCACATCAAGGAAGATGAACAGCATCTGACACTTGGTGATCCTCGAATTCCGGAAGCGATTCGCAGACATAATGTGAAGCTTCTGATACTTGATCCGCTCAGTTCTTATATCGGTGACGGCTGTTCTATGAACCAGGCAAATGAGATGAGAGCACGTTTGAATAATCTTATTCAGGCTGCAGATGAACTGAAATGTACCATCGTAATTGCCGCTCATATGAACAAGATGGAAGGCTTGAATCCGCTTTATCGCAACAGCGGTTCAGTCGATATCATCGGTGCCTCAAGAAGCGCACTTGCTATTACAAGACCGAAGGAATCTGACAATCCGAATGAGAGAATTCTGGTTCAATTGAAGGCAAATCTTGCCCCTATCGGGTCCGGAATTGTCTTTGAAACAACTGAAAGAAGTATCAACTTTCTGGAAGAAAAAGAGATAACACCGGATGAAGCATTCGGTGTGTCAGGAAGGAAAGTCGGTCGTCCGAATGTCAAATTACAAGCAGCCATTGAGGCTATGTCAGAGATTCTTTCGGATGGAAAATGGCATCCTACAAAGGAATGTTCAGAAGAACTTATGAAGCGTGGATTCACCCCGGCAACGATAAAAAATGCGAAGAAAACGCTTGGAGTTGAGTCCCAAAAACCTCATGGTTCGTTCGTCTGGAGACTCAAAAAAGAAGATGATCAAGACCATTTCTTTGCTGATTCGGACGAAGAAAATCCATTCGGGTTTTGACCTTCGGAAGGTCATTTGCAGACGGAAAACTATACAGAAAATCGTCATTCGGATTGTCAAAATGATGGTTCGAATCGACGAGATTTTGCCGGAACGGGATACCCTCGGAAAACATCTGTATCATCTTAGCGAGCAGACCGTTTGTACTCCCATCGGAGCAAAAACGGTAAAACTCGTTAGGGTTGCCCCTAAAACCCCGGCTGATATTTCAGCAACAAAAATAAGAATAAGGAGAAAAGAATTTTATGGAGAATAAGAACCCCATTTTTAATATTGAATATGTCATCCCAAACAGCAGCAACTCAACTGACAGAATGGGATTTGTTTACCTGCTCGACAAGGTCACACAACTGGAGAAGATGCAAAGTATCTGTACTGAATCTCAATTGAAACATTCAGACTCATCTGCTACTCCGCTGTGGCTGAAATACTCATTGAGCATTCAAGAAGCATCGGACTATTTTGGAATCGGTATCGGACGATTACGACACATTATCTGCGTAAATCCGAATGCAGATTTCGTACTTGAGATCGGCGCTCATGTCCGTATCAAGAGACAACTGTTCGAGCAGTATTTGAACCGTGCAGGAACGGTATAACACTCATCAATACAAATAACTAATGACGATGCGGAATTCCTCGTGGTAAGATAGAAATATCTTCAGGTGGTTTTCCGCATCGTATTTATACGAAAGGAGACCATCTAATATGGAAAAAAGGAGAGATAAAAAAGGACGAGTCCTACGCACCGGTGAAGTCCAACTTCCCGATGGTCGATATCGTTACAAGTACTCATTAGGCTTCGGCAAAGAGAAATATTACTACAGTTGGAGATTGGACAGAAGTGATCCACAACCACCGTATGTAAAGCCTTGCCTTCCGTTGCGTGATTTCGAGAAAAAGATTCAAGCCGATATATACGGCAACATTCTCCTAGACGGTGGAGATCTGACTGTCTATGAGTTGGTAAAGAAGTATGTATCGACCAAGGTCAATACGAGACCGACAACGAAGAAAGGCTACCAGACCGTACTGAATTTGCTTGAGAGAGAACAATTCGGCGGACTGAGAATTGACAGAGTAAGAATATCCGATGCGAAGTGTTGGTTCATCAAGCTTCAGCAGCAAGACGGAAAATCTTTCAGTTCGATTCATACAATCAGAGGTGTATTGAGACCGGCATTCAAGATGGCGATGGAAGATGACCTCATCCGCAAGAATCCGTTCGAGTTCTCAACGAACGATGTACTTGTAAACGATACAATCAGACGACAGGCATTATCAACAGCAGATGAGAGGAAGTTCCTGGAGTTCGTTAAGAACGACAAGCACTTCTCGAAGTACTACGACGGAATGTATATTCTGTTCAACACAGGGCTTCGTATCTCAGAGTTTTGCGGCCTGACAATCAATGATATCGATTTTGAAAATCACTGTATTCGTATCGACCACCAGCTTCTTAAAGACGGTTCTAACGGTTACTATATACAGAAAACCAAGACCTATGCAGGTACAAGAACACTGCCGATAAGAGGCGAAGTTGAAGAAGCTTTCAAGAGGATCGTGAAGAACAGACGCCCGCCAAAGATTGAACCCGTAATTGACGGTGTCGGCGGTTTTCTTTACTTCGATCAACGAGGAAGTATTTGTTATGAACTTCATTGGGACCACTATTTCAAGCACGCCCGAGAGAAGTACAACAGTATCTATAAGGTTCAGATGCCAAAGATTACACCACACATTTGCAGACACACTTACTGCACAAAAATGGCACGAAACGGCATGAGTCCGAAGACACTTCAGTACTTAATGGGACACTCAGAAGTGGACGTAACCCTTAATGTTTACACGCATTTGGGATATACGGACGCACTCAATGAGCTTGAAAGACTCGATTCAGAAGGTGCTTTTTTACACCGAAATGGACGAAGCGGTCAGATAGGCGCAGTCAAGAAAGCCTGAATTTTAGGGAAAAACCGGCGGTGTAAAGACCCCTCGTTTTACACCGATTTTACACCGTTTGGGGTGTAAAATATGGTGAAATATGGTCAATTATGACGCTTTCCGGGGTTTCCCTCTTACATGAAGAAACCCAATAAAATCAAGGGTTTAGGCGGTTTTTAAGGATATGATAAAAGTACTTTATGTATGCCACGGTAATATTTGTAGATCGCCGATGGCAGAGTTTATCTTGAAAGATATGGTGGAGAAACTGGGGATCGCGGATCAGTTTCATATTGAGTCGCGTGCGACGAGTACGGAGGAGATCTGGAATGGGGTGGGTAACCCGGTGTATCCGCCGGCGCGGGAGGAGTTGAAGCGCCGGGGAATTGGGGAAACCGCTTATACGGATTTCTCGAAGAAGCGTGCGCAACAGCTTCGGCGTTCGGAATACGAGGAGTACGATCTGATCATCGGGATGGACAGCATGAACATCCGAAATATCGAGCGGATGACGGGGCATGTGCATGGGGACGGGAAGATCTGGAAACTTCTGGAGTTCTGCGGGTCGAACAAGGATGTCAGCGACCCGTGGTACACGGGTCGTTTTGCCGAGGTATACGACGAATGTGTCATGGGGTGTGAAGGGTTACTGGATTACCTGCGGAAGCAACACTTCCAGTGAGGTTTTTCTGCCGTATTCTGGCGAATAAGACTCCATTTCTGGAAATAGAGGATATTTTCGTGCAAAAACAAGACAAAAAAACGATATCTCTTTCAAGTTCCATAGCATATAATTGACTGGCACAGCAGAGATGTTGTGCTTTTTCTTTGAGACAGGAGTACAGAAATGGCGGATAAGAATGTCACAGACATGACGGTAGGTAATCCTACCCGACATATTCTGAAGTTTACGTTACCGCTACTCATCGGTAATCTGTTCCAGCAGTTCTACAACATGGTGGACCAGGTCGTAGTGGGTCGTTTTGTAGGTCCGTATGCCATTGGTGCGGTGGGTGCGTGTGGTTCACTGAACTTCCTGTTCTTCTCGTTGAGTTCCGGCCTGGCGGTAGGAATCGGCGTCATTGCGGCGCAGTATTTCGGGGCAGGGGATGAGAAGCAGTTGAAGAAGACGATCGCGAACTCTGTCTACGTGCTTGCTTCCAGTGCGCTTCTGGTTACATTGATCGGCTTCTTCTTTGCAAGTCCAATCCTTCATTTCCTCAACACGCCGGAAGAGTATGTGGCCGAGTCGATCAGCTACTTCCGCATCACATGTATCGGTATTATCGGTGTTGCTTTCTATAACGGCGTTGCTGCGTTGCTACGGTCGGTGGGCGATTCCAAGACGCCACTATATTTCCTGATATTAAGTAGCGTGATCAATGTGGTGCTGGACCTCGTATTTGTACTGGCCTTCGATATGGGCGTGTTCGGAGTGGGCTTGGCGACCATTATTGCACAGGCGATCTCTGCGGTCGCCTCTATGGTTTTTGCATATAAGAAGATCAGCTATTTCCGACTGAAGAAGTCCGATCTCAAGCCAGACTTCTCCATGATCCGCGATTCGTTCAAACTTGGCGCGCCGGTTGCCATTCAGAACTCCATGATTGCTGTGTCCTGTATTGCCTTGCAGTCGGTAGTCAATGGTTTCGGTCCGGATGTCGCCTCGACGTATACGATCTGTAACCGTATCGAACAGATCATTCAGCAGCCTTATGGCTCCCTAGGTATGGCATTGACGTCGTATGCCGGCCAGAATATGGGTGCGAAGAAGCAGGAACGTGTCATCGAGGGATATCGTAGAGCCACCTGGATCGTTCTGGTGTTCAGTATTCTGATGCTGCCGTTATTCTTCTTCCTCGGGAAGTATTTCATCGCAGTATTCGTGACCGAAGAGGAAGCGGCGACGGTCATCTCACTGGGTGCCAAGGGCCTTCGTATCACGAGCCCATTCTACTTCGCACTGGGTATGATCTATGTGCCGCGTGCGGTGCTGAACGGTTGCGGTGACACAAGTTTTGCCATGATCAACGGCATGACGGAGGTGGTCTGCCGTATCGTATTTGCCAATATCCTCACTCGCATTCCTGCCTTGGGTTACTGGGGCGTATGGATCACGACCGGATTAACTTGGATGTTCACGGCTATCGTGTGTGTGGTCCGTTACGCCGGTGGTAAATGGAAGTATAAGGGTATCGAACGCGCCTGATTTGGGAATCTCCCGTCCTTATGGTATAATAAGTAAATCTTTTATGTTTTTTTCTGTATTTTTTGAAAAAACATACTAAAAGGATAGGAGGAATACATTTATGGATATGGCGAAAATTGCGAGCTACTCTTCTAATTTGCAGGCTACCTGCTTGAAGAATGATACGATTGATGACGCACTCTTTGAGAAGTACGGCGTGAATCGCGGATTGCGTGACCTGAATGGTAAGGGCGTACTGACCGGATTGACACGAGTATCGAAGATTGTCTCCTTCAATTCGGATGAGAATGGTAAACAGGTACCGTGCCCAGGTCAACTGTGGTATCGTGGATACAATATTAAGACACTGATTTCAGAACTTGGCGAGAATGAATATGGATTCGAGAAGACTGCATATCTTCTGCTGTTCGGTGAGAAGCCGACTGAGAGTCAGCTTCTGGAATTCCAGGAGATCTTAGACGAGTGCAGAAGCCTTCCGACGAACTTTACACGTGATGTCATCATGAAGGCGCCGAGCAAGGATATCATGAACTCGATCACAAGAAGCGTGCTGACGCTTGCTTCCTACGATGAGAGCTCTACGAACACACAACTCGAGAATAGCATTAAGCAGTGCATCCAGCTTATTGCCCAGTACCCGATGCTCTCGGTATATAGCTATCACGCGTATAACCACTATGAGAATGACGACAGTATGTACATCCATCGTCCGAGAAAAGGAAGATCAACAGCGGAGAATTTCTTGGCAATGTTGCGTCCGGACCAGAAGTACACTGCGCTGGAGGCGAAAGTTCTTGATGTCGCGCTGATGCTTCACATGGAGCATGGTGGTGGTAACAACTCCACTTTCACCACGCGCGTCGTAACCTCATCTGGTTCTGATACGTATTCTGCGATGGCGGCTGCAATGTCGTCCCTCAAGGGACCGAAGCACGGTGGCGCGAACATCAAGGTCGTGCAGATGATGGAAGATCTGAAGAATCATGTATCAGACTGGTCGGATCGTGGCGCGATCAAGGATCACCTCATGAAAATTCTGCAGAAAGATGCTTTCGACAAGAGCGGTCTCATCTATGGTATGGGTCATGCTGTCTACTCGGTCAGCGATCCGCGTGAAGAAGTACTGAAGTCTTTCGTAGAGGCACTCTCTGAAGAGAAGGGGATGCAGAAGGAATACATGCTCTATAAGAACGTCGAAGAGCTTGCGCCGGAGGCAATTGCCGAGACGCGAAAGATCTTCAAGGGTGTCAGCCCGAACGTTGACTTCTATAGCGGCCTGGTCTATAGCATGCTTGGCATTCCATCCGAACTCTTCACACCGTTGTTCGCAACCGCCCGCATCGTTGGATGGAGCGCACATCGTATTGAGGAACTGATCGGTATGAATAAGATCATTCGTCCGGCCTATAAGAGTGTCATGGAAGAAATCGAGTAATTCGGCCTAGAATTGAATCGAATATATCATTGATCATGTATCAGAAGAACCGTTCTTGATTGAAAAAAGGCGGTTCTTCTGCTATTATCGACGGTAGGGAATAAGTCACCGCAAGGTGATTCTGTGAGGTAGAAGAAAATGCGTAGAAGCCGTTGGATGGTTTGGCTTAGCTCTGTTTTGGTGATTTCAGTTCTTCTTTGCGGACTGATACTGCCGAATATGTCGCATACCGTGCGCGCTTCTGATCCCGATGTATCGATTGAAGAGAACCGATGTGAGAACGGAACATTGCACTTCAAACTGAGAATCACGGGTGGTGAGTATTGCCGCTCAATCAAGCTTACTGTTGTTCTTTCCGGCGATGGTATTCCCGCTACACAAGTTGGTCCTCACGGACAACAAGGTTTTGTCGCACCCACGCAGGAAAGTGGACTCCCAGGTATAGACGGACTCAAATCAGAAAGTGCCAATTCCATTAAATTTGATGTGAATAATCAAGAAGTGCTTAATGGTTCACAGGCAATGTCTTTCTCAGTACCGGTTACATCCTATGTCCTAGTTGATTCTGCTAGCATAAATGCGAAAGAACGAAAAGGGACAGTTACAACAGACGTATTCGGTGATGGTATGCACAATAGTGCGAAGTTGTATTTTGTAAATACGAATGGTAAATCAGCAGATTTGCAGTTTGTTAGTTATACTAAGAAATATGATAAGGAAGTAAACGTTTCAGTTAATTGCGATGGCAATAATATGACTGTTACGGTTTCGACGAAGGACTATTCTCCGCTTGTTAAACAGAAATTGGATATTGTGGTGAAGGGTAAAGATGAGTTTATTATGAGCAAAGGTCGCCCAAGTGTAGAGTATTTCGATATTAAGCCACCTACGCCGACTCCAACCCCGACCAACACACCAACACCTACGCCGATTCCGACGAATACGCCAACACCGACGCCTACTCCTAAGCCTACCGCGACGCCTGCAACGACTAATACACCTGTTCCAGGTGCGACGAATACGCCTACACCAGTAGCGACAAGTACCCCGACACCTGCGCCGACGAGTACACCTGTTCCGGAGACGAGTGCTACGACGGAAACGACAACGAAGGCTACCAAGCCTTCTGAAACTTCGGAATCTTCGTCGGAGGAGACATCTGAAACGACGATGGAGACCTTGGTTCCGATGGAGTCGATGATTCTGACGAGCGAGACAACGGAAGAGGCACTTGTGATCGTGCCGAGTGAGGCGGAGACGACACCGTCTGAGACTTCTGAAACCAAGGTTACGGGTACAACGAAGAAGAAAGAGTCGAAGAAGCAGGGTGGCGATTTCTCGTGGAATATACTTGCAATCGTTCTTCTCCTGCTGGCCGCGGGCGGTGGTGGTTTCTATTTCTTCGGTTTCAAGAAGAAAAAGAAGGAAGAGAAGCCTGTTCTGGCAGAACAGCCAGTGGTCATGAATGGATATCTTCAGAAGCCGACTGTTGGTGTTGCGGCAGCAAGAGCGGTGCGTCCGATTCGGTCTAATGTTGCGACAAAGACGGTCAAGCCTGCTTCTGACCTTCCTGAAATGATGAAGAACCAGCAGGAATTGGAAAGAAAGATGGCTGAGCTGGCGAGCGAGATGCAGCGGATGCTGAAGCTTGATGAAGTATCCGGTAGTGTGGAACCTACGAGTGAACCGCCGGAAGGAAGCATAGAAGCTGATCCCAATGATTCAATGAAGTAATTATGAGGGACTGTCTCTGAAGTGATTTGTTCACGAGACGGTCCCCATTTTTGTTCAATACTCTCAAGTGTTGACATATGGAAGATATATCAAAAAAAGCTATCTCAATTTGGTGTTGAGATAGCCTTTTTCCATATCTGGTTCACGAGTGTGTGGAGGGGAGATCAACTACCTGCCTTCGGTAATCCCTGAAGTGTGAAGTAGTCGTAGTATCCGTGCATATCGGTAAAATCATCTGCATACCAGATTTTGTTGTTCTTGAAGTCGTGATCTCGATACTGTTCAATCTCGCTGCAGTAACCGTATTGTAAGACCGTTCCATCGTAGGCGTATGGGCAGGTGATCGTGTAGACAATCGTGGTGGTGTCCTTCTCCATGGTGATGTGCTCTTTGATGTGAAGGGTGTAGTCATACTCGGCGATCTTCAGCTTTACATCGCCTTCGTTAATGATGTTGCAACCGTCATAGAGACTGTTCGTACCGTTCTGGAACTCGAAGGAGGTTCCGGTATATTTGTCAAAAGAACTGGTCCAGAAGTGGAAGTCTGTGCCCTGTCCGATTGCCAGCTTTGTTGTTGCAACGATGTTCTTATAGCCTTCCTGACAGTCGTAATTCGTCTCAATCTCCATGTGACCGGGAATCTGGATGACGGAGTCGTAACTGTGAATGTTCATCTTGAAGTCACCGCAGTCAGAGAAGTGAAGACCTTGTTGGTCGAACCATGTCTGTTCGCCGGGCTTCAGGTATTTCGGAATCTCTTCATCGTAGGTAGGGATGGAGGGGATATCCGGATCAATCTCGGTCTGGGTGGTCTTCTTGGTTGTTTTCTTTTTCTTCTTTTTCTTAGTGGTCTCGCTAGTATTACAAGCAGAGCAAAGCATTGCAAATACAAGCAATCCGGCCACGGCAGTCAGTCGTCTTTTCTTCATAATTTCTACCTCGTAAGTATAGAACTATTCATTCGTATTATATCATATAAGACGAATCAGACTTCTTTTATGTTTCAGAAAATAAAGAAGGACTGCCTCGATCTACGAGACAGTCCTTACATTGTGGTGACCCTAAGGAGAATCGAACTCCTGATTGCGCCTTGAGAGGGCGCCGTCTTAAACCGCTTGACCATAGGGCCAAGTCACCACGCACTTTTCGAGTGCATGAAAGATGATACCATAAGATTTTGTGACGCGCAAGTATAATTTGAAGAAATGTCAGAAAGTCTTTGTACCATTTTCAAAATATTCCTGTATACTTTATCTACAAAATCGGTTATACTGAAAAAGGAACATATATTCTTATCAGAAAGTGTGACGCTATATGGACGATTATATCCGCATTCGTGGTGCGAGAGAACATAACTTACAGAACATCAATCTGGACATTCCGAGAAATAATCTGGTAGTCATTACCGGTCTTTCCGGTTCCGGCAAGTCTTCGCTGGCTTTCGATACGATCTATGCTGAGGGGCAGCGTAGATATGTTGAGTCGCTGTCTTCCTATGCACGACAGTTCTTGGGTCAGATGGAGAAGCCGGATTACGACAGTATCGATGGCCTTTCTCCATCAATCGCCATCGATCAGAAGACTACGAGCCGTAACCCGCGTTCTACGGTAGGTACGGTTACAGAGGTCTACGATTATTTCCGTCTGCTGTACGCGCGTACGGGTGTGCCGCATTGTTATCAGTGTGGCCGTGAGATTACATCCCAGTCGATCGATCAGATCATTGAACAACTGATGGCCTACTCGGAAGGAACACGACTGATCTTGATGGCCCCTGTTGTTCGCGGACGTAAGGGTGAATTTGGTAAGCAGATCGAGCAGTATCGGAAGAGCGGATATGCGCGTATTCGTCTGGACGGTTCAATCTATGAACTGGACGAAGATGATATCAATATCGATAAGAATAAGAAACATGATCTGGAAGTAGTCGTGGACCGTGTTGTGGTCCGTGAGGAATCACGTTCTCGTATGACGGACTCCTGTGAGACCGCGCTGAAACTGGCAGATGGTCTGCTTCTGGTTGAGATTCAGGTCCCGAAGGAGGACGAAGACGGAAACCGCACCTACGACACGACGGAAGTGCTTTTCTCACAGAAATTGTCGTGTCCGGATTGCGGCATCAGTCTGGAGGAGTTGTCGCCGAGAATGTTCTCTTTCAATAATCCGTTCGGCGCGTGCCCGGAGTGTTCGGGACTTGGCAGTCATACCCATGTAGATCCAGATCTGTGTGTGCAGAAGCCGGAGTGTTCCATCAATGAGGGCGCCATTACGACAGCAGGTTGGAAGTTCGACGACCCGAAGAGCTGGGGCCGAGCTTTCATTGAGGCGCTTGCCAAGCGTTATGAGTTCTCACTGGATACTCCGTGGAACAAGCTTCCGAAGCGGATCCAGGACATTATTCTCTACGGTAATGGTGGCGAGAAGATGATTATCGATACTTCCCACAGTCTCTATCCGCGTGAGGGTGGATATATGAATTCTTGGGAAGGTGTGATTCCTAGTGTTGAGCGTAGAAGCCGTGAGGCCTCTTCGGAAGAGATCAAGCAGCATTATGATCAGTATATGACGACCTTGCCTTGTTCCAGTTGTCATGGTGCTAGACTGAATCCTCAGGCCCTTGCTGTTACAGTAGGTGGGAAGAACATCCATGAAGTCTGTGCTATGCCGATTCAGAAGTGTATGAAGCATTTGCAGGGCGTAACACTGAAACCACGGGAGAAGAAGATTGCAGAGCCGATCCTGAAGGAGATATTGGCACGTCTTGGCTTCATGTGTGATGTGGGACTTGAGTATCTGACTCTTTCTCGTGCTGCGGCGACGCTGTCCGGTGGTGAAGCGCAGCGTATCCGACTGGCGACGCAGATCGGTTCCAGCTTGACCGGTGTACTCTATATTCTGGATGAGCCGTCGATTGGTCTTCACCAGCGCGACAATAACCGCTTACTGGCGACACTTCAGAAGTTGAAGCGTCTGGGTAATACGGTGCTGGTCGTTGAACACGATGAGGATACTATGCGTGCGGCGGATTGTATCGTGGATATGGGTCCGGGGGCCGGTGAACACGGTGGATTCGTGATCGGTGTCGGTACGGCCGAGGAGATCATGAAGATCCCTGAATCGGTGACCGGTCAATACCTGAGCGGACAGAAGTTTATTCCAATCCCACGTCAGCGAAGAAAGCCGGACGGACGATATCTTACAGTAGTCGGCGCGTGTGAGAATAACTTGAAGAAGATCGATGTGAAGATCCCAATCGGTCTTTTTACCTGCGTGACCGGCGTTTCCGGTTCGGGTAAGAGTTCTCTGGTCAACGGGATCATCCTTCACCAGTTGGCGACAGATCTGAATGGTGCGCATCGTACCAAGGGCTCTTGTGAGAAGATCACAGGTGTCGGTCATCTGGATAAGGTCATTGCGATCGACCAGTCGCCGATCGGTAAGAGCCCGAGATCGAATCCTGCTACGTATACCGGCTGCTTCGACTTGATCCGCGAACTCTTTGCGAATACGCCGGATGCGAAAGCGAGAGGCTATAAGAATGGTCGATTCAGCTTCAATGTGAAGGGTGGACGATGTGAGGCTTGTAGCGGCGACGGTGTGAACCGTATCGAGATGCACTTCTTGCCGGATGTGTTCGTAAAGTGTGATGTGTGTAAGGGTAAACGCTATAACCGTGAGACCTTGCAGGTGAAGTATAAGGGCAAGAATATTGCGGATGTCCTGGCCATGACGGTGGATGAGGCACTGGAATTCTTCAAGAACGTGCCGAGAATTGCCAATAAGTTGGTTACACTCTCTGAAGTGGGACTTGGGTATATTCGTCTGGGTCAACCGGCTACACAGTTGTCCGGCGGTGAGGCGCAGCGTGTGAAGCTGGCGACGGAATTGAGTAAGCGCAGTACAGGCCGTACATTCTATATTCTGGATGAGCCTACGACCGGTCTTCACATCGCTGACGTACATAAGTTGGTTGACATTTTGAACCGCCTGGCCGAAAATGGTAATACTGTTCTTGTCATCGAGCACAATCTTGATGTGATTAAGACGGCAGATTATATTATTGATCTTGGTCCGGAGGGCGGTGACAAGGGCGGCACGATCGTGGCCTGCGGCACACCCGAAGAAGTCTGCAGTGTGGCGGGTTCTTTTACCGGACAATTCTTGAAGCCGGTATTAGAGTTGACTCGTGAGAGAATGGCACTTCTGCCCGAACAGGAGAATCTGGAGCAGAAGAAGAAGATCCAGCGCGATGCGATGGAGATTGCGGTGGGTCCGAAAGTAAGAAGAAAGAGAAAGCCTTTGGAAGAAGGCGAGAAAGCGTGACGTCTTCGCGGATGGATGCGCCGAATTTGAAAAAGGAAGAGAAGAATGAGTCTTTGTAGCATTTGTAAGAAGAACGTGGCGGTAGTATTTACCACGCGTTTTGAGAACAATAAGCGCATCAGCGAAGGACTTTGTATGAAATGCGCTTATGAGACAGGAATCGGCGGTATTGAGGAGATGCTGTCTTCTGCCGGTGTCAACGATGACAATATCGATGAGGTGACCGATCGTCTCAACAACCTGATGAGTGGTCCACATCTGGCTAGTCCGGAGGAACTCTTCAAGATGCTGGTCAACGAGGAAATGCCGACTGCAGATCAGATGGAAATGGAAGCCTATGAGAAAGAGGACGAGCTCGACGAGGAAGAAGATGCGGCGTTCGAAGATGGTCAGGGCTTGCCGCCGATACTCGACATGGATATTTTCGGCCGGGATGATGATTCCAGTGATGGAGAAGAAGGCCAGCAAGAGGACGATAATGAATCGAACCTGGGTCTCTTCAACTTGGGAAAGAAGCGTCGTTCGAAGAAGACGAAGAAAGCTTCAAATAAGAAGAAGTTCCTGGAACAGTACGGTACGAATCTGACGAAACTGGCAAGTGAAGGAAAGATTGACCGTCTGATCGGACGTGAGAAAGAAATCGAACGTGTCGTTCAGATCCTGAATCGCCGTTCGAAGAATAATCCTGCGCTGATTGGTGAACCGGGTGTAGGTAAGACTGCGATTGCAGAAGGTCTTGCAGTGAAGATCGCCAATGGTGAGGTGCCGCAGAAGCTTCTGAACATGTCGGTCTACCTTCTGGATATGACTGCTATGGTTGCAGGTACGCAGTTCCGCGGTCAATTTGAAAGTAGAATGAAGAATCTTGTCGATGAGGCACGTGCCAATCAGGATGTAATTCTGGTCATCGATGAGATGCATAACATTATGGGCGCCGGTGATGCAGAAGGTGCCATGAACGCGGCGAATATTCTGAAGCCTGCGCTGGCTAAAGGTGAGATCCGTGTCATCGGTTCGACGACGCTGGATGAGTACCGTCGCCACATTGAGAAGGATTCTGCTCTGGAGAGACGTTTCCAGAAGGTCATCGTTGAAGAGCCTTCGATCGAGGATAGCATCCAGATCCTGAAGGGTATCTC
The DNA here is from genome assembly GCA_018064475.1 of Candidatus Scatonaster coprocaballi. Taxonomy (GTDB): domain Bacteria; phylum Bacillota; class Clostridia; order Saccharofermentanales; family Saccharofermentanaceae; genus Scatonaster; species Scatonaster coprocaballi. The sequence continues at coordinate 8,620 of JAGHVD010000100.1, read as the reverse complement.
CGATTACTACGAGAAACATCACTTTGTGAAGTATCCGGACGATGTGCTTGAGTATGCAGTTCGTATGTCTTCTCGATATATCACGGACCGTTGTCTGCCGGATAAGGCCATTGACCTTCTCGATGAATCAGGCTCACGTGCCAATCTGGAAGAGGTTCGCTTGGTGAACTTGGAGAAGATGAAGAAAGAACATGCTGTGCTGGAGCAGGATGTGAAAGCGATTGAAGTTCGCATCGAGATGGGTGCAACGCCTGAAGAGATCGAGCAGGAGCATCTCTATGAGCAGCAGGCAGAGAAGAAGTCCCGTGTTCTGAGACTGGAGAAAGAGATTGCGTCGCTCGAGGATGAACTTCAGCCGACCATTATTACCTGTGAAGATATTTCGAAGGTCATTGAAATGTGGACCGGTATTCCGGTGCAGCGCATTACCGAATCAGAGTCTGAACGTCTCTTGAAGTTGGAAGAGCGTCTGCATGAACGTGTAATTGGACAGGAGAAGGCAGTCAATGCACTCTCTCGTGCGATCCGCCGTAACCGTTCGGGCTTCGGCAAGAAGCATAAGCCGTCGTCGTTTATCTTCGTTGGCCCGACAGGCGTGGGTAAGACAGAGCTTGTAAAAGCTTTGGCTGAAGCGATGTTTGCTCGTGAAGATGCGTTGATCCGTATCGATATGTCCGAGTTTATGGAAGCACATACGGTAAGTAAGCTCATCGGTTCGCCGCCGGGATATGTCGGTTACGATGATGGTGGACAACTTACTGAACGCGTAAGAAGAAAGCCTTATTCTGTGGTGCTTTTCGATGAGATCGAGAAGGCCCATCCGGATGTCTTCAACATGATGCTCCAGATCTTAGATGACGGACGTCTGACGGACAGCCATGGTCGTCTGGTCAGCTTCGAGAATACGATTATCATCATGACGTCGAATGCTGGTACTTCGTTGAAGGCGAATGGTTTCGGCTTCGGCGCAGAAGGTCAGGTTGCGCTTGAGAGCCGTGTTCAGTCTGCTTTGAAGGAACAGTTCCGACCGGAGTTCCTGAATCGTGTGGATGAGATCGTCATCTTCAGCGAACTGTCAAAGGATGAGATTCGAAGAATCGTCGATCTGATGTTGAAGGAAGTTTCCGGACACCTGAAAGAGATGAATGTTGGTCTGACCGTGTCGGAAGCGGCGAAGGATCAACTGGCGAAAGAAGGATACGATCCGAAGTATGGCGCAAGACCGCTTCGTAAGACGATCCAGAAGCGCCTCGAGGATCCGATGGCAGATATGTATCTGCAAGGTAAGCTTGCCAAGGCAGAGAAAGTCTCCGTGGGCTATAGTAAAGGTGAGTTCACGTTCAGTGTGAAGGAACGTAAAGAAGAATAACGATTAAGAAGTTCAATGAGAAAGGGATTGTCTCTAGGTGGTAGATTCACGAAGAGACAATCCCTTTTTTGATTTCGGAATATGAAAATGCTAGCGCTGTGGCGGAGGCTCAGGAACGATAGCTGGCGTTGATCTTAACGTAGTCGTAGGTGAAGTCGCACGTCCACATACGATCGTTGTATTCACCATCATTCAGCTCGATACGGATGAGAATATCATGTTCGGAGAGTTTCTCCTTCGCAACATCCTCGTCGAAGGGTAGTGCGACACCATTCTCGTATACCGGGAGCTCACTTAAGAACATGCTGATCTTATTCGGATCGATATCGGCACCGGAATATCCAAGTGCGGTAATGAAACGTCCGCAGTTGGCATCCTGACCGAAGATTGCGGTCTTACAAAGCGGGGAACGGCAGATGGCCAGTACGCAAAGATATGCATCTTTGGCGGTCTTGGCACCATTGACTTCCACTTCAACAAGCTTTGAAGCACCTTCTCCATCGGAAGCAATCATCTTTGCAAGATCGAAGCAAAGTGCATGGAATGCTTCCTTGAAGATCTCGTATTCTTCAGAACCTGCGGTGATCTCCGGGGTTTCGGATGCACCGTTCGCCATGATGACGACCATGTCGCATACGGAAGTGTCGCCGTCAACGGAGACACGGTTATAGGTATCCTTTACATTGTCGGAAATCATGGACTGCAGGACTTCCTGGGAAATATTCGCATCTGTGGTGAAGACGCTGATCATGGTTGCAAGATTCGGGTGGATCATACCAGAACCCTTTGCAATTGCGGCCAGTGTGATCTCTTTACCGAAGAGACTTACGGTTGCGGCAACTTCCTTCGGCTGTGTATCCGTAGTCATGATGGCGCGCTCAGCCAAATGTCCGCATTCTTCAGAAGAACCGGCTTTCTCAAGAAGACCTGGGATTGCGGAAGTGATCAGGTCAAGCGGGAGACGAGAACCAATGACACCTGTCGAAGCGGTAAGGATCTCATCTGGGGAGACCTTCAGGATCTCAGCAGCCGTGGTGGCCATGGTAGTTGCATCTTGTTCACCCATCTCACCGACACAGGCATTGGCATTGCCGCTGTTGATGAGGATACCGCGTACGGTGTCACGTGAACGGATGATGGAAATCGAACGTGTCAGGGAATGACCTTTGACCAGATTAGAAGTATAGACGCCGGCGATATGTGCGGGACGGTCGGAACCAATATATGCAAGGTCCGGATTACCGTTCGGCTTCAAACCAGCATGTACACCATTGGCGATAAATCCTTGTGGGATAGTAATGTATGCATTCTCAATTTCCATGTGAAAAACCTCGATTTACAAAATGTAGGCACATTATACACCAACGAATAGTGCTTTGCTATATTCCTCATACCAAAAGGATATGTAGATAGTACTTAAAGCATATGTACATATGCATCGTTTTCGTGTATAGTATCAGCGTAAAGGACAAAGATTCATAAAATGCAATCTTCTCGAAAATAGTGCTTGACATTTCTGTATGGAAAACATTATAATTTCGTAGTGCCTTTTGGGAGATAACTTGGTGGAATTAGCTCAGTTGGTTAGAGCGCTTGTTTGTGGCACAAGAGGTCATGGGTTCGACTCCCATATTCCACCCCACCAATATCCCTAGGGAGTCAATGGGGTATAGCCAAGCGGTAAGGCACGGGACTTTGACTCCCGCATTCGTAGGTCCGAATCCTGCTACCCCAGCCATATGGTTCACTAGCTCAGTAGGTAGAGCACTTGACTTTTAATCAAGGGGTCTGGAGTTCGAGCCTCCAGTGAGCCACCATCGATGATCGACCGTCTTTGCAGTTTATGCGAAGACGGTTTTTGTTTGGCGAAAAGATCGACCGACTTGAATATATGAGAAACTGTGATATTCTTGTAACGTTTGTTAAATATTGCTTTGTTACGATAAAGTAGATTACAAATATAAGATAGGGACACGTATATGAAGAAATCAATTCGACATTCTGCTCAACGAGCGATCCTGCGGGCTCTCGCAGTGATTCTGTCTTTGACGTGCCTCTTGATGAATCCAATCGATCTTCGTAAAACATTCTGGAATTCGCTTTCATCCGGTGCTTATATGGCACGTGCAGATGAAGAGTATGGTAATGCAACGGTATGTGTAACGGAAGCGAATATTCGTAATGCTCCGGGTACAGCGAATACCCAGGTCATCGGCGTACTCTATAGTGAAACACGTGTCAATGCACTTGAAGTGGTCCATCTTGATCTGCCCAATACCAAGTATCTGGATTGGTGCAAGATCGAATTCCTGGATTCTGCCGGACAAGTCGTGACCGGATATATTGTTGATAGCTTTATCTTCAAGGATGCAGATTATACGCCGGACGAAGCGTTCGAAGCTGAGATCGCAGAGTTCCCGGACAGCTATAAACTCAATCTTCGTGTACTCCATACCAGACATCCGAGTTGGCACTTCGTGCCGCTGCTCCTGGATAAGAAATTCTCGGATGTGGTAGACCGTGAGTGTTTCCTCGGTGTTAGCCTGATTGAGAATCGTGAGAATGATTCCTGGAAATCAGTTGAACCCGGTGCCTATGAATGGCAGACGGGTAAGTTCATCGCGTACGATGGCGATAACTGGGTCAATGCTTCACGTGGTGTCGTTTCCTACTATCTCGATCCGCGAAATATGCTCACGGACCAGTCCATCTTCCAGTTCCTTGAACTTTCTTACGATGCAGAGCATCAGACGCAAGACAATATTCAGGCCCTCCTGAACGGCACGTTCATGGAGAGTGCGCTGATCAAGAACCTTGAAGGCGCGGATGTTGGATATGCGGCTGCTTTTGAACAGGCAGGCATAGCATCCGGCGCGAACCCTGTATTCCTTGCGGCGAAGGTCCTGCTTGAGGTTTCTAAAGAAGGTAGCGGTTCAACAAGCGGTGACTATACATCTGAAGCTTATAAAGAACATTTCGTAAGCTTATATAACTTCTTCAACATCGGTGCATATTCTGATAAGGATCCGAAGTACAGAGGCTTGTCTTTTGCACGAGACGGATACAGCGATGCAGAGAAGAACGCGAAATACTATCTCCCATGGAACACGCAGTATCGTTCGATCCTGGGTGGCAGTATCTATATTGCGGAGAATTACATTTCCAAGGGCCAGTACACCACATATCTTATGAGATTCAACGTGATCCCAGAATTGAGATATGATGACAATGGTAATGCACTGGCCATCTCTCACCAGTACATGACCAATATTTCGGGTGCAAATTCGGAAGGTATCAAGATGTTCGAGGACTATTCGACTGCCGGTATCCTCGATATGGATCTGTACTTCACGATTCCGGTCTATACCGAGATGCCGGAACAGCCTTGTGCGATGCCGGCGGCGAGCGGTAGTCCGAATGCCTACCTGAAGACTTTGGAAGTGGGCGGTCAGGTGTTGACGCCGAGCTTCGATACAGTTAACTGCACGGAGTATTCACTGGTTGTACCAGCATCTTGTACATCGATCCATATCAATGCCGAGGCGGCATCGGACAAAGCAACCGTTGCCGGTGCAGGTGATATCGCATTGGGTGAGGGTGTCAATGAACTGGCCGTTATTGTGAAGGCAGAGAATGGTTCGACCCGTCAGTACACGCTCTATGTGGCACGAAATACGGATTCCTTCGAGAATTATTTCACGACGGATCTGGCCAGCAACGAGAATTTCTTCGGCGGTATCGCGCCGGATACTACAGTTGCGGATGTGAAAGCGCGCTTTACGACCACAGAAGGATATGTGCTGAATTATCTCAACATGAATGGTCAGCCGAAAGCAGATACGGATAAGGTTGCGACCGGTGACCTGATTCAGTTCGTGGATGCAGAAGGAAAGCCTGTCTATATGGGTGCTGTGTTCATTCGTGGTGATGCGAACTGTGATGGTAAGATCAGTTCCGCCGACTTGACGATCATCGTTCGGTATATCCTGAAAGAGGGTTCGCTGACCGGTGCCGGTATCAATGGCGCGGATGCAAATAAAGATGGCAAGGTCTCGTCTGCGGACTTGACCGTAATCTGTAAGCATGTATTAAAAGAACTAGAGATTAGTCAGTAATCGATACTTTGTAAGGGAGTAGTAACCATGAAGAGTATAAGAAACAATCGATTTACAGCACTTCTGAAAAGAGGTGCATCCATTCTGGCCTCTGCTGCAATCGTGATCTCTGTATTGCAGGCGGCTAAAGTCGTTGCGGATCCGTCCTGCTCACTCAGTAAGAGCGGTTCGGCTGAAGTCGGAAAGAGCATCAGCATCAACGTGACGGTGAGTGGAGATGGCCCGTACGGTGGCTACAACGGTTCCGTCAGCTACGACAGTGGTTATCTGCAACTGGAAAGCATCGGCTCCGGAAACTACGGCGCCGCACACTTCAATTCAAGCGGAAGTTCTTTTCTCGATTACGAGAGTAATATTCCTTCCGGTGCAACGCTGGTCGTTATCAAATTTAAGTGCTTGAAGGAAGGCTCGACATCCGTATCTGTCGGCGTCGATGTCCATAATCTGGATGGTAGCGTAGAGTATAGCACCGGTTCATCTGCGAACATCGATATTTCGACACCGGTCGTACTGTCCGGCAACAACTATTTGAGCAGTCTTTCGGTCGCACCGGGTACGCTGAGTCCTTCTTTCTCCAAGGACAAGACCAGTTACCACGTAACGATCAGCGAATCCCAGAGCTCCATTGCCGTGTCTGCAACTGCGGAACACAGTAAGGCCAGTGTTTCCACCAACGGCGTGCAGAATAAGCTCTCCAAAGGTGATAACACCGTCAAGATCACGGTTACGGCTGAAAACGGTGATACCAAGACTTATAAGATCATCGTTACTCGTGGTGCGCCGACTCCGACACCGGAACCGTATCCGATCATTAACTGCAACAACGAGAGTTACACGATCCTGGAGCCTGACTCGCTCGAGACGAAACCGGAAGGGTTCTCTTGGTCCGAGACGACTTATAACTCCAAGACTGTTCCTTGTTTGGTAGGCCCTGACGGCACACTCCTGATGTGGCTCCTATCTGATTCGGGCAAAGGACTCTACCGCTATGACCTGGCTACACAGATGGTCACTGCGTGCTACGAAGCGGAGACGACCGCCAGAAAACTGATGTTCATGTCTTTCCCGACAGATTTTGTCTGCCCGACTGGATTCGAGGCGACTACTTTCAAGTATAACGAGCTCGATATCCCTGCGTATAAGAACACGAAAGTGGAGGACCAACCTCTGCTGGTATATGTGCTCGATGAAGAAGGCCACGAAGGCGTGTATTACATGGATGAGGAGACTTTGATGTTGATTCCTTTCCGTGGTGATATTGCAGATCTGATTGCCACTCCGACCCCTACGCCAACGCCAACACCGACACCTACACCTTCTCCGACACCAACCAATTCTCCAACGCCGACGCCGACAGAAGTGCCGAAGACACTCTTTGGCGGAGACGTATATAAAGTCTCTACCATTGGACTCGCTGTGCTGTCTGTAGGACTTCTGGTTGCACTTTGTGTTCTGCTGATCCTTAGAAAGCGCGACAATGATGTTCGTCTGGATGAGAAACTCGATGCACAGCAGGATGCTGATGTGGTGGAAGAGAAGGACGATGAGGAAGTGGTAGACGAGGATAATCAGTCTGATCATTACTACCAGTTCGGCGATGAAGATGAAGCGCCGAGACGACCGGGTGCGAAACGAGCAGGTGAAGATCTTGATCGTGGACCGGCTCCGGATTTCCCAGAGTTCCCAGAGAAGAAGACTCCGGTTGAACCGGAAAAACCATCCGCACCCATCACGATTCTGAACGTGGTCGATGATACACCGGTTGAGGAAGATATACCGGATGTGGAAGGTACACCGGATGAGGTTGAGAAACTCGATGAGGGTGAGAAGCCTGACATCTTACCGGAAGGTGAGATCCCTGAGAAGTTGGAAGAGGGCGAGATCCTGAATAAACTTGAATCCGGTGAGGAGGATCATTCTGACTTGGAGACTTCTGATGAATCTTCTTCTGACGAAGAGATAAGTTCCGAGGAGGAGAAACCGGAAGATGAATCGAATGATGATTCTGACGACGATCAGGATGATATCGATCAGAATGATGTCGATCAGTAATCGAGATAGTGTGAATAGATGGATAAATATCAAGTAGTTCCCCCGCTTAAGGGGTCAGTACTCACTTTACAGACAGACAGGTTATACTTGTCTGTCTGTAAACCTTCATGGTGCAAAGAGGTAACGAAGTATCTCCAGAAGAACCGTGCATACCATAAGCCGTATCAGCAGACACATAATGATCAGTACTATACTGTCAGTGAGCAGCGTGAGTATTTGAAATATGATCTGAAGGATTATGATCGGAATGTGCAGGTCCCTTTCTGGATCACCCGAATCGATGATCCGTATCACGTGATCGGAAGAGTGAGCTTCTACAGCATTATGCGTGGTTGCATGAATAGCTGCTTCGTTGGATATCACCTGGATGAGGATCTTGTAGGGAAGGGATATATGTCCGAAGCATTAAGTGCCGGTGTGGACTGTATGTTCCGTTACTTCCATCTACATCGTATTCAAGCCGATGTCATGCCGACCAATGAACGCTCGCTTGCGTGCGTGAAGAGTTGCGGCTTCAAGGAGATGGGCTATAACGAGAAGTATATGGCGATCGATGGCAGTTATAAGGATCATGTTATGTTCGCGCGACTGAATCCAGCCGTGGAAAAAGTAACATGAATGCAAAATACCATTTGCAATATTTCGCAAAGAATGGTGTACTATTAAATTAGGTAACTGAAGTTAAGTTATATTTCTGTGAAGGAGCGTAAGATATGAGACGATCTTCCTTAGCAATTAAGACGATTTCCGTCGCATTAACATGTGGCGTAATGTTTTCTCTTGCTGCATGTGGTGGTAAGAAGGCCACTACGACGACAACGGTTGAATCTTCCACTGAGACGACACCGATCATTACGACGGTGACCACGACAGCGGAGACTACTCTGCTTGAGTATGGTATGTCGATTGCGCCGAACGATGTGTCGGTCACTTGGACTGAGGAACCTATGGAACCAAAGGTCATGTATGTAAATATTTCGGAGAAGTATTTGAAAATCCGTAAGGGACCTGGCGTAGATTATGAGCAGATCGGTACTTTGACACGTAACATGCAGGTCATCGTTATTGCCAAGACGGATAACAA
>JAGHVD010000054.1 GCA_018064475.1 Candidatus Scatonaster coprocaballi | reverse complement strand
TCCTTTTCGTTTTTGTGTGGCAACTAAACTTTAGGACTTTTAAACTCCTTTTTCAATTTGTATTTATTTTTCTATACCCACAACTTCCGTGAAGAACCTTTTTCCCGGATGTGAAATTTCGAAATGAAAATCGCCAATGTTTTGTGCAAATGTCCACGAAAATTTGCGTGACAGTGATTTATGCGTAAGCTATCATGAAGGAGTAATGAAAATCATTTGAACTCGGTGGTTTTTCTGCCGGCGAAGATGCATGGGAAACGGGGTGGCTCCCGTTTGTTCCAAAGTGAGATCACTAGGCAGGGTGGCACCTGTCGGAATGGACGAAATGCTTCTTGACCGGACGGATCCCTCGGGACAAAAGATGGACGGCACAGTACTTTTTGGATTGGATGATTCGGGAATGGCTCGAGTAAGGGCGTTCCGGCAGAAAGGTTCGCGAGGAGGAATATTACATGTTTGTACCTGGAAAATGGTCGGAGGACGTTTGCGTCCGTGACTTTATCAACAAGAACTACACCCCGTACGATGGAGACGAGTCGTTCCTGGCTCCACCGACAGAGGCGACCAAGGATCTGTGGAATCAGGTCTCCGAGCTTCGTCAGAAGGAGAAAGCACAGGGTGTTCTGGATATCGATGAGCATACCATTTCCACGATTACCTCCCACGCGCCTGGATATATTGACAAAGAGAAAGAGAAGATCGTCGGTCTGCAGACCGATGCACCGCTGAAGCGTGCGATCATGCCGTTCGGTGGTATCCGTATGGTCAGAAGCTCACTGGATGCTTATGCTCGTGAGATGGACCCGGAAGTGGAGCGTGTTTTCCAATATCGCAAGACTCATAACGATGGTGTTTTCGACGCTTATACGCCGGAGATGCAGCGTGCTCGTCACGCCGGTATCCTGACCGGCCTTCCGGATGCATACGGCCGTGGTCGTATCATCGGTGACTATCGTCGTATCGCGCTCTATGGTACGGCTTTCCTGATTGCGCAGAAGAGAAAAGCGAAGGATACGATCCTTCCGGATGTGATGGACGTGGAGACGATCCAGCAGCGTGAGGAGATCTCTGAACAGGTGAAGAGCCTCTACGAGTTGACAAAGATGGCGCAGAGCTACGGCTTCGACATCTCACGTGCGGCGAGAAATTTTACCGAGGCCGTGCAGTGGGTATACTTCGGATACCTCGGTGTGGTGAAAGAGCAGAACGGTGCGGCCATGTCCCTCGGACGTGTGTCTACTTTCCTCGATATTTATGCAGAAGAAGAACTGAAGAACGGTACCATGACGGAGTCCGAGATTCAGGAAGTCGTCGATCACTTCATCATGAAACTTCGTATGGTCCGCTTCCTGCGTACGCCCGCCTACGATGAACTCTTCACCGGCGACCCAACATGGATCACGGAGAGCATCGGTGGTATCGGCCTCGACGGTCGCCACATGGTTACCAAGATGAGCTACCGTTTCCTCCATACATTGGAGAATCTGGGACCGGCACCGGAGCCGAACATGACGATCCTCTGGAGCCCAAATCTTCCGGAGAATTTCAAGCGTTACTGTGCGAAAATCTCCATCAACACTTCTGCAATCCAGTACGAGAGTGATGAACTCATGCGTGAGAAGTTCGGTGACGATTACGCAATTGCCTGCTGCGTCTCTGCGATGCGTGTCGGCAAGCAGATGCAGTTCTTCGGTGCTCGTGCGAATCTGGCAAAAGCACTCCTCTATGCGATCAATGGTGGTCGTGATGAGAAGAGTGGTGATCAGGTGGGTCCGGTTCGTAATCCAATCAATTCGGAATACCTTGACTACGATGAGGTCATGGCGCGTTTCGATGAGACCTGCGCATGGTTGAGTAAGCTCTATATCAACACACTGAATGTCATCCACTATATGCACGATAAGTACTGCTACGAGCGTCTGGAGATGGCGCTTCACGATGAGAAGATCGACCGCACGATGGCGTGTGGCATTTCCGGTCTCTCCGTTGTGGCAGACAGTCTCTCCGCAATCAAGTACGCGAAGGTGAAGCCGATCCGCAATGAACTCGGACTCGCCGTCGACTTCGAGATTACGGGTGATTTTCCCAAATACGGAAATGACATCCCGAAGGTCGACAAGATCGCGGCGGAAGTGGTGCGCAAGTTCATGAAGCAGCTGAGCAAGCACAAGTGCTACCGTAACGCTCGTCCGACGCAGTCGATCCTTACCATTACTTCCAATGTCGTCTATGGTAAGAAGACAGGTTCTACGCCGGATGGCCGTAAACTCGGCGAGCCTTTCGCACCGGGCGCCAATCCGATGCACGGCCGTGACTCAAGCGGCGCAGTGGCTTCGATGCGTTCTGTTGCGAACCTGCAGTACGACTACAGCGAGGACGGTATTTCCTACACCTTCTCCATCCTGCCGACTACATTGGGTAAGACGGAAGACGAACAGAAAGAGAACCTCTACAATCTGCTTGACGGTTATTTTACCGACGGCGGACATCACATCAACGTCAACGTTATCCTTCGTAAGACGCTGCTCGATGCGATGGATCACCCGGAGAAGTATCCGAACCTGACCATTCGTGTGTCGGGCTATGCGGTCAACTTCACTACATTGACGCACGAACAGCAGCTCGAAGTTATTCGTAGAACGGTACACGCAAAGCTCTGATTCTTGGCGGACGTTTCTTCTTAAGTCGGGCGCCGGAGGTACGACATGAATCCTGTGAAAGGTTTTGTACATTCCATTGAGACCCTTGGGGCCGTGGACGGTCCGGGGCTTCGCTTCGTGCTGTTCTTGCAAGGGTGTCCGTTGCGGTGTAAGTTCTGCCACAACCCGGACACTTGGTGCTTCGATGCGGGCAATGAGGTGACGGTGGAGGAACAGGTGAAGCAGATCCTGCGATATCGGACTTATTTTCGAAGCGGTGGTGTCACGATTTCCGGCGGAGAGCCTTTGCGCCAAGCGGAGTTTGTGCTTGCCATGATTCGTGCATTACACGAGGAACATATCCATGTGGCTGTTGACACATCCGGCATCTACTGTGAAGGTGTTGCACTGGAAGCGGCGATGGAAGCGGACTTGGTGTTGTTGGATATCAAGTCTTTCGATCGCGATCAGGCTGTGGAACTGACTGGTTTTTCGACCGATCATGCGTGGCAACTCCTGGAGGCGCGACAGAAGGCGGGCAAACCGGTATGGATCCGTCATGTGATGGTGCCGGGGATTACGATCTGCGTCGACGAAGCGGCCTGTGCAAGCGAGGAAACGTGGCGCGCGCACAATACGTTGCTCATTGACGGCCTTCGCAAACTGAATGACTATACGTGCATCGAGCGCGTCGATCTGCTTCCGTTCCACAAAATGGGTGAGTACAAGTACGAAGAGGCGCATCTTCCTTATGCGCTGACCGAAACACCCGAGCCATCAGAAGAGGTGGTCGAGTGGGCCGAGCGCGCCCTAGCGGAAGTTTTCGTGCGATAGCGCGAAATGATATTTCTGATAACCATCTGTTCAATCATCTGCTCAATCATCTTTTTAACCAATTAACCAGCTAGGCAGTTGGCCCAGTTGGCCAGCTAGCCCAATTACGCCTAGGACGCCTAGGACCATGGATGCGTTTTTCAGTCTGTAATGGGCAAGTCGAGATTTAGGCTGATTTGGTTCTTATGGTACGGTCGCTATTCACGAATCCGAGATTTCAACCGTACATTCACCCCGCCAAGTACGGCCGAGAACGGCACTCATAGGATTCTAGCCGTACGTTCACGCCGCCAAGTACGGCCGAGAACGGCACTCATAGGATTCTAGCCGTACATTCACGCCGCCAAGTACGGCCGAGAACGGCACTCACAGGATTCTAGCCGTACATTCACGCCGCCAAGTACGGCCAAGAACGGCACTCATAGGATTCTAGCCGTACATTCACCCCGCCAAGTACGGCTACGTACGGCACAGTACGGCTAACTTGCAAAACTGACCGTACCGCTGCCTTGTATACGCGCGTGCGCGCAGGTTGTATTTCATTTTTTGCAAGGTATATAATGAGAATAGAAGATGGTGTTATTAGAAGGCGCACTTGGTTTGCACTTTGGAACGTGTATATAGAAAGGACTTGATACAATGACAATTAACGGAATCATGGAAGAGGGTATTCTGGTAGCAACGATTGAAGGACGTATTGACTCGGTTACTTCCGATACACTTGAGACTTATATTGATGTGAACGTAACGGACGAGATTCAGGGATTGACACTGGATTTTGCCGATGTAGATTTTATCTCCTCGAAGGGCTTACGCGTGTTGGTTGCGACTAAGAAGAAACTGGGCAACCGCGAACTCCTGATTACACATGCAAACAGCGCAGTCATGGAGGTGTTTAGACTTTCTGGCTTGCTGAGAATCTTCAAAGTGGAGGCATGATGGCTGACCGCGAGAAGTCAAAACTGAATAGTGATTCTTCAGCGCAATCGAATTCGAGCCAGAAAGATTCAGTTCAGAATCGAAAAGTATTATTGGATCTAATTTCGGATAATGAGGTTCGTAGTAATTGCATTGCATCGAAATGCCTTCTTGGTATCACCCTGCTTTTTGGTATACTAGGACTAGCGGCTTTGTTCGGCCTCTACGATGTGGGCGACCGTGTGATTGCAATCGACTTTGTCATTGTGAGCTTGCTGGGCGTGTTCATCTACATCCATGCGCGCTTGCTTCAATTCAAACACCGAGGACTGAAGTATTTAGTTTTGATCGGTATTCTCCTTGTGACGAGTGTTACCCACTTTCTCTTTCCTCAGAATGCAATTGCAATCTTCTACCTGCCACTATTGGTTTCGACTAGTTACTACGACCGCAAATTAAGCGCAATCGTCTATATTCTCAGTTGGCTCTTATATACCGCCAATATGGCGCTGAATGTCATTCTCGAGCAGACTAGTTCGGTGGTTGCGCAATACCATGCATACATGGAAGTGACCATGTGGAAGCAACCGAAATTTGTGCTCCTTTACTATTTCATTCCGCAGACCGCAATGTTCCTGATCACAGCAGCGATTGGCGCGGGCCTGTCTCTCCGCGGCAAGAACCTGATTCAAGCTCAAGCGGATATGTACGCCAAGGCTGTCGCTGCAGAAACTGAGATTGCGACGGCGAAGAAGATTCAGCGCGGATCTCTTCCTGCCACTTATTACAAGGATCCCGACGGACGCTATGAGGTAAGTGCATTTCTGCGACCGGTCAAAGAAATCGGTGGTGATTTCTATGGCTATTTTCGGATGGGGGATGATGTAGTATTCATGATCGGTGATGTCTCGGACAAAGGACTCCCGGCCGCGATGTTCATGATGCAATCGAAGAATACGATCAAGACACTTGTGCAGAATTCGAGCAGCCTTCAGGAGGCCATCACCCGTGCGAACACGGTCCTTCTCGACGATAACAAGAGCGGCATGTTCGTCACACTTTGGATCGGCATACTCAATGTCAAGACAGGTGTCGGTCAGTATGTGAACTGCGGACATTTGCCGCCTCTCCTGAAACACGCGGACGGCACAGTCGAAGCGATTGAATGCGAGCCGGACCTTTTCCTGGGTATATTGGAAGATGTTGCGCCGGAAGCCCATGTGTTCCGCCTCGATGCCGGAGATCAGCTGTTGCTGTTCACAGACGGCCTGACGGATGCCGAGAACGAAACGAAGGAGCAGTTCGGTAGCGCTGCGTTACGTGGCGCACTGGCTGAATCGAAAGCCAATACCGCACACCTTTGCGAGAACTTGATTGAACGAATCGATGTTTTCGCCGGTAAAAGCACTCAGTTTGATGATATGACGGCGTTGGCGATTTCTTTCAACGAGATTGAGCCTTCCCACCGTGCTTCATTGGAAGTTCCGGCGGTCAGTGCATCCATCGAACAGATCATGAACGGGTGCAACGATCTACTTCAGAGCGTGGCGTGTCCACAGAATGCCCGACGCCTCGTGGATGTGATGATGGATGAGGTATGCGCGAACATCGTCGGATATGCGTACAAGGGTACGCCGGAAGATGGGACGATGCGGGTGGAGTTGGAAGCCGGCGCAAACTTCTTCAAGGCTGAATTTATCGACCATGGCGTGGCTTTTGACCCGCTCGATGGGGAACGACCGGTGACAGACGCAGTGGCGATTGCAACTTCGGAAGACGATCAACTCGATTCACTCGATGACATTTCAGAAGGTGGCTTGGGTATTTACTTCATACGTAGTCTGTCCGATGACTGCAAATATCGTTATGAGAATCACGAGAACCACTTCACGGTCACCAAGATTTGGTGATCGGTTCATTCGTGGATCATCCGTTCATCTCCGTTGATCATTCGTGGATCATCCGTTCATCTTCATGAATCATTCGAGAATCAGAAATCAGGCGTAATTGGATTCAACGTATTCGTAGACCATGCGGGAGACTTCACCCATGATGCTCTGGGCCTTAGAAGCGTCACCGCTCTCGGTCATGATGCAGAGTACGTAATCCTCTGTGCCGAAGACGATACCCAGGTCATTGTAGGAGAAGTCATGGAAGCCAACTTTGTGTGCGACCTGAACGTCAGAAGGTACGCCCTGCGGTACGCCCCAGTTGTATTCGGTGTTGCAAAGGTCATCGATCAGCGGCTGGTAGACTTCCGGGTTGCGTGACCAGTCCTGATAGGTTCGCTCAGCGTATTTGGCCAGGTCCAAAGCACATTTACGGCGAATGCCCTTCGTTTCCTTGCCGGCATAATCGGTGTAGGTTACTTTCTCACGGTAGTTAACAACCGAGCTGATGCTCTTCAAGTAGTTGTCGTTGATGGCATCCTCGCCGCCGAGACGACGGATGACCATGTTGACGCCACAGTTGTCGCTGATGGTGATCGCCAGTTTTGAAACCTCACGAAGGGTGTATTCCGTGCCATCTGCGGAGTTCTGGATCGTACCGGTACCGTACTCCAGATCACCCTTCGGATATCCCACTGCACTGTACTTCATTGTTTCGTCCAGAGAGAGTTCACCAGCTTCGGCCTTCTCATAGAGGTAGGTGCAGTAAGCGACCTTGATGGAACTTGCTGCGATGACCGGCATCGTCTCGTTGACGCCGAAGGTCTCGCCGTTATTCATGTTGATGTAGTACACACCGTAACGACCGGACTGCTGGCTCAGGTAATCGGCAACCTTTGTCTGCAGTGCTGCAAGGTTGGCGGCACGTGTCGCTGCATCCACGGACTGCACCGGAGCCGGTGTGGTCTCAGGAACCGTTGAGGTTGAAGATGAGTCGGAAGTATCAACGGTAATCGGATTGCCGTTCTCGTCGGTCATCGTCGCTTCGGTATTGGTATCGATGGTGACTGTATTTTCAGACTCTTCCTTGCGCTTATTCTTGCTGTGCTTGATAAGCTTCGAGATGAAGATCAAGTCGAGGATGGTACAGGTCATGCAAAGGAGCAGACAGACAATGACGAAAGTCTTTCTTCTGCTGCTGTTTCTCCTTCTTCTGACACCGGAATTTCCGGAATAGATGTTATATGTGGAACGATCAGAATGCTTCACGTTGATTCTCCTTGATATGTGGGGTGCGGCATAGGCCGTGTAAGTTCATTCTACTATTCACTACCCAAGAAAACGTGACGATTTGCTTATTTTCTACGCAGAATTCTTGTTAGTGTAGATAAAGTATAGCATTCGAAAGTTACGATTAAGTTTGTGTATTGTAACAAGACCTATACATAAATTGCAGAAAAGCCTGCAAAATGAAGAGATTTCGTGTTACATATTTACGTTGGTGGCACGGACCTCAGCGTTCTGAAGCAGGATCTTCATGGAAGTCTTGGTTGAGGTGCGCGTGGCGAATCCGAAGAAACCGTGGAGCGGTACGCCATTGACGGTCACACCGGAGAACTCACAGCTGCAGATGTTCATCAACGCTTCGGCCGTGGTTGCATCCACATTCGGAAGAAGTACGATGAACTCGTCGCTGGCCCAGCGGATGACGGAACCGTTCTCCTTGATGCAACGGCTGAGGACTTCACTGACCTTGATGAGCAGACGGTCACCGGTCTCTGTTCCGTAGTTGTCATTGACACGACGCATGCCGGAGATCTCGATGCTGATGATGCTGTATGGCACGATCTCCTCCTCCTCGGCCTGCTGGAAAAGCTCTTCCGCATAGAGTCGGTTGCCGAGTCTGGTCAGCGGGTCGTGATAGCTCAAGAACAGGTTCTTGCTCTGCGACTGCTTCAGGGAAGTGATATTCGTGATGAAGCACGAGATACCGACGATCTGACGCTCATCGTCAAGAATCGGCGCGTAGTAAGTTTTCCAGTAGGAAGCGGTCAGATCGTTATCGCCGAATTGCTCAATTTCTGAGATGTATTCACCACTCAGAACGCGCTGTAACCGTGAATGAATCTGTTCACGTTGTTCTTCTTCCGGGATAAAGTCAAGGAACAATTCGCCGAGACGAATCTCCTGGTGCCACATGCGAAGCATGGAATATTTGTGTCGGTTGTTGAATGAAGTGTAGCGTAGGTCGCAATCTAATGTAAAAGCAAGCGTATCCGGGATGGTCTCGAGCATGGAGTGTTGGATGGACTGCCATTTCTTTACATTGGCCAGTGACTCCTCGTAGTCCTGTTCGAGATGGTAGTAGTGAGAGAACTGCTTGCGTAGCACCTGATACATGATGCCTGCGGAGACGACGACATAGATCGCGTCTTTGAGCATCAGCATGAGGATCGTACTTCGAGAGATGCCGTAGATCGACGCGAAAACGGTATCAGAAATGGCCACCCATAGAAGTGCCACCAGAATGAAGCAGAGTGCCGCGATCGAGCTGCGCTGAATGAAGGGGAGTGTGATTCGCTTCAGGTAGGGAAGTTGACGTTCTTCGGGTGTGAAGCTGTCCTCGATATACAAGTTAGATGAGGAATTTTTGCCGTTCTTTCTGCCATTTTTCGAGAAGAAACCACGCTTCTTGTTGCCTTCGTCCTGCTCGGCTGAATGGCGAGAGGGCGTGCGGGCCATGTCCTCTTCCAGATCATAGATGGGCGCCGAAGCATTCGGATCGCCAGAGTGGCCGTCCGTCTCCTGCTTCATTTTCTGTAGATCATCAAGATAAGTCATATCCGCCCCATCCATCATCCCAATGTCATCACTCGATCACCATTATACCATAGGCCGAACAACGATTTTCGACGTTTACAAAAAATTTTAATGCATGGCGTTCCGAAGAAACGAAGAGGATGTTGACACACCTGAAGCCTTCTGCAATACTCATGAAGTACTCAAGAAGCATTGCCACTACATAGCGACAGTGAGAGAGAATGAATGGAGAGATACGTCATGGAGAAATTTCAGGAAACGATCTGGAAAGAAACGGAATACACATATGAGGCCGCCTACGGATTTGTTCCGAATATTATGGCCTATCTTCACGAGGATGCTTCAGAGAAGAAGCCATGCCTACTCATCGCACCGGGCGGTGGCTACTGCATGACCGTACCACCGGAAGGGGAAGTGGTGGCGAAAGAATTCTTCTACCATGGCATGAATTGCTTTGTACTGACCTATACGACGGACATTACCATGTCTGTCCCGCTTCATAAACAACCGATGTCCGACCTGTCCCGCGCCGTGCGCTATCTTCGCGCGAACGCCGACCGATTCGGCATTGATCCTCATCGCATCACCATCTGCGGGTTCTCGGCCGGCGCGCACTGTTGCGCCTCTTTGGGCGTGCATTTCGCAGATATCGAAGACCCGGATCCGACACTTCAGGCGATCTCCAACCGCCCGGATGCCATGATCCTCAGCTACCCTGTGATCACTTCCGGCCCGTACACCCACGAAGGTTCCATGCAGGCGCTCTTGGGCAAAGATGCAACAGCGGAAGAACGGGCTTACTACTCCTGCGAGAACTACGTGACCAAGGATACCCCGCCATGCTTCATCTGGCAGACGGTGGAGGACGATCTGGTACCGGTTGAGAATAGTATGATGTTTGCGGCCAAGTGCCGAGAAGTCGGCGTGCCCTACACCTACCACGCGTTCCCGCGCGGCTGGCACGGCCTCTCCGTCTATAACAATGCATGGCGCAATGGCGATTTCGGCGAACCATACACCATGGACCTGGTCATGCGGGCCGTGGCGGCCGTGAAAGAGGGAAGAGGCGTCCGCGTCTCGCCGGAGCGCCGCCAAGAATTGGAAGAACAGTTCGCCGATAAAGAAGCCGACGCACCGCAGATCTTACCTATGGAGTATCCTGATGTCGCCATGTGGCCACAACTCGCCGAAGTCTGGATGACGAGTGTTTTTACGGAATAAAAATCTGATACAAAATGCCATATAGTTCGCGAATGTAGAAGGCGGGAAGCAGCCAGAGCGGCGTGTCTGCGCCTTCCGCACCGACCTCTAGGCCGAGGTCCTGCGCGATCAGTTGCGCCCGAAGTTCGTGCCACGAATTGGTGACGAGAACGGCGGTGTTTCCGAGGTTCTCGCGCGCCATGATCTCCTTGCAAAACGCTAGATTCTCTCGTGTTGTCGTGGAACGGTCCTCGACGTAGATCCGCCGCGGGTCGATCCCCATTGCCACCAGTTCCTGATAGATGCACTGCGCCTCAGGCATCACCTCGTCCGTGCCTTGCCCGCCGGAGGCGATGCACACGGCATCCGGGTGGGCGGTGAGGTAGTCATATGCAGTGTTGATGCGCTCGCGAAGAAGTAGCGAGGGTCCATCTGGATTGACCTGACAGCCCAACACGATTAGTACCGGCGGTTGCTCGCTCTTCGGCGCGTCGCGGTGCGCGTAGATGCACATGAAGACGGTCTCGACCAGCACAGTGAGGACGAGGCATGCCGCGACGATTCCCACGCCGAGGATGGTGCGCCGTCTGCGTCCACCAGCCTGCCAAGTCTCCTTGATGAAGCGGTGGAAACGGTTCGCCAAGAGCGCGTACGCCAGTGCCAGAATGCTGAGGATCAGCCCGGTAAAACCACCCACATTCCTGCCGATTCCGGAGAGTAACTGTGTTACAAACAGCGCAATCAAGCCGCTTGCGGCGATTCCGAGGAGGATTCGCGGGATGGATTGGAGAACACGCTTGGTCATGGTTGAGGTCCTTTCGAAGTGCTTTTGCCAGATAGAAACTACCGGGTGGAGCCCCATGTATGAGGACTTCCGATAGGATCTGCCGGATAAACTACCGATAGTATACACGGTTTGCGCCGGATAAAAGTGACGAAAGACTTATGCGGGCGTGGTGGTGGGGCGCGCGGGCAATGACGGCTCCGATGTCAACACATGCGAAGTGCTAACTGGGAAAAGCACCCGAGACTTGCCATCCACCTGCGTTGGTGCTACAATGTCGACGATTCACAAAGGGGAGCTGGCATATTGAGTCGGCTGAGAGGACGTTATCCATAGCGTCGACCCATTCAACCTGAACCGGATAATGCCGGCGGAGGGAGCATATCAGAAGCAATGGGCTTCTTCTTATCGTTTCCAAGCCGGACGACAAGGAGGAGTTTTCTTATGTCTACTACAAGTTCGTCCAGCAGCAATTCAACTACGCCACAGGACAGCCGCGCGGGCCAAGCTGACGCGCGCACCGACGCGAATGCGCGCACCGACGCAAATGCGCACACCGACGCAAATGCGCGCACCAGAGAGATTGGCCGCGCGCAACGTTCGCAGCGCAATCGCGAGATGATCCTGACGGTGGCCATGGGCGGCATCTGCCTCGCGCTGAGCTTCGTGCTTTCACAGATCAAACTGTTCAACATGCCGCAGGGCGGCACCATCACCCCCGCGTCCATGCTGCCGCTGATCTTCTTCGCCCTCTGTTTCGGCGCCCCGAAGGCCTACTGCGTCGCATTCCTATTTAGCCTTCTGCAACTGCTGGGCGGCTATTTCGTCCACCCCGCGCAGGTCCTGCTGGACTACATCCTCGCGTTCACCGCACTCGGCACGGCAGGTCTTTTTGCCGCGGGAAAAGCCAAACGCCTTGCGACCACCAATGCGCTGACACGCCTGAAGATGGTGCCTTTCTGGCGGATCATCCTAGCTGTGCTCCTATCTTGCGCATTGCGCTGTGCCTGCCACGTCCTGGCCGGCGTCATCTTCTTCGCCGAATATGCAGGGGAACAGAACGTCTGGATCTACTCCATCGCCTACAACGGCTCGTTCATTGCTGTCGAGGCCGCCATTACCTGCGCGCTGCTGGTGGGCATATCCGCCGGATTAGGCATGCTCCGCCGTGGGAAAAGCACTTGAGCCGATGTTGTGCTTCCGTGCGCGAGAAAGTGGGTATACCACTTGCAAGAGGGAACGGGTATATCACTTGCACGAGTGTTACTTGGAAAGCGGCCCTAAAAATGTGCGAATAGTCGGAAGAAAATTGTGGCATAATTCCCTTTAAATATGTTATGATTTAATGAAATATTTTCTAAAGTAACGTTCTATACCAAGGGAGGATTTCATTTCATGGCGAAGATTTTCGAACAAGAATCACGTACATTCAGCGAGTACCTGCTGGTTCCAAACCTTACAACGGAGAAGAATACACCTGATCAGGTCGATCTTTCAGCTCCAATTGCAAAGTATAAGAAGGGACAGGAGGAATCGCGACTTAAGATCAACATCCCTTTGGTATCTGCAGTCATGCAGGCTGTCTCCGATGACGGCATGGCGATTGCACTTGCACGTTCCGGCGGTATGTCCTTTGTTTTCCAGTCTCAGTCAGTGGAATCCCAGTGCGAGATGATCCGGAAAGTAAAGAAGTATAAAGCCGGAATTGTTGTTTCTGACAGCAACCTCACACCGGACAACACGATGGAAGAAGTCGTTGAACTTCGTGAGAAGACCAACCACGGTACTTTCCCGGTAACCGAAGATGGTAAGCCGAATGGTAAGCTTCTGGGTATCGTTACTTCCCGTGACTATCGTGTGACCCGTATGGATCCGAAGACGAAGGTCTCCGAGTTCATGACACCTTTCGAGAAGCTGATCGTTGCTCGTGAGGGCACCACACTCAAAGAAGCAAACGACATCATCTGGGATCATAAGTTGAACCAGTTGCCGATCGTTGATGAGAACGACTGCCTCGTCGGTCTCGTATTCCGTAAGGACTACGAATTCCACAAGGCTAACCCGCTGGAGCTCCTGGATGCAGACAAGCGTCTCATCGTAGGTGCCGGTATCAACACACGTGACTACGAAGAGCGTGTACCGGCGCTCGTAGCTGCCGGCGCAGATGCACTCTGCCTCGACTCTTCCGACGGATTCTCCGTATGGCAGTCCCGCGCACTGGAGTGGATCAAGAAGAATTATCCGGACGTCATCGTTGGTGCAGGTAACGTTGTTGACGCAGAAGGCTTCCAGTACCTCGCAGAAGCCGGCGCTGACTTCATCAAGATCGGTATCGGCGGTGGTTCCATCTGTATCACCCGTGAGCAGAAGGGTATCGGTTGCGGCCAGGCTTCCGCTGTTCTCGCTGTTGCGAAGGCTCGTGACGAGTACTTCGAGAAGACCGGCGTATATATCCCGCTTTGCTCCGACGGTGGTATCGTTCACGACTACCACATGACACTGGCTCTGGCTATGGGCGCAGACTTCATCATGCTGGGCAGATATTTTGCAAGATTCGACGAGAGCCCGACGAGAAAACTCGTTGTCAACGGCGCATACGTCAAAGAGTACTGGGGCGAAGGTTCCAACCGTGCGAGAAACTGGCAGCGTTACGATGACGGTGGTAAAGGTGGTAAAATGGCTTTCGAAGAGGGCGTTGATTCCTATGTTCCATACGCTGGTAAGCTGAAGGACAACCTCGACTCCTCTCTGGCAAAGATGAAGGCAACCATGTGTTCTTGCGGTTCCTCTTCCATTCCGGAACTCCAGGAGAAAGCTCGCCTCGTCGTTGTATCTTCTACCTCTATCGTAGAAGGCGGCGCACACGACGTCATCACCAAGAACAACGAAGCAAATCGTGGCTGATTCTCGGGCGCAAGCACCTAGCAGCAAGATAAGAAGCAACGAGTGTTTTTGAAGAAGAAAAAATTAAACATATATAGAAGGAGACCACTAACATGGCAGAAGAAATTCAGAAGATTCAATTTACCGTCGAAGGTATGAAGCGTCTGCAGGACGAACTCGAAGAGAGAAAGACCGTCATTTCCGGACAGATTGCTGAACAGCTCAAAGAAGCTCGTGCACAGGGCGACCTCTCCGAGAACTCTGAGTACGATGAAGCAAAAGATGCACAGGCTAAGAACGAAGCCCGCATCATGGAAATCGAAGAGATCTTGAAGAATGCAGAAGTCATCGACGATTCCGAGATCAGTAAGACGAAGATCTCCCTGGGTTCTAAGGTTACACTCCGTGACGAAGAGACCAAGGAAGAGATTCAGTACGAACTCGTAAACGCGAAGGACGCAGACATCTTCTCCAACCGTATTTCCCAGGACTCTCCGGTAGGCAAGGCCATCATGGGAAAGAAGAAGGGACAGGTTATCGAAGTAACCACTGTTGCAGGTGCTTTTAAGTACAAGATCACGAAGATCGGTGACTAATTTACTGCAGTAGTGAAGTGCTTCGCACTGCTAGAAGAAGCGTCGGGCGGGCGAAGCGCCTCTGCACGCGCGCTGCTTACAAATCAGAAACATCGAACCTAGACGAGAATCGCACAATCTTGTGCGATTTTCGCGCGTAAATAATAGAAAGAAATGAGGAAGCGAACATGGCTGACGAGAACAACAACCAGGGTCAGGTACAGGACTTGAATCAATTGCTGAAGATTAGAAGGGATAAGCTTTCCGAGCTCCAGGCTGCGGGCAAAGATCCTTTCGTTCAGACAAAATATGACGTGACTTATCACGCACTTCAGGCGAAGGCAGAATTCGAGAAACTGGATGCAGAACTCAAAGCCCAGATTCCGGAAGGCCTCTCGGAGGAAGAAGCAGCAGAACAGCTCAAGACTCTCCACGAAGGCAAGAAGATCCAGGTATCTATGGCCGGTCGTATGATGCTCAAGCGTGTCATGGGTAAGGCTTCCTTCGCGACCATCCGTGATCTCGAAGGTGACATTCAGCTCTACGTTACACGCGATGCACTGGGTGTAGACGATTATCAGGACTTCAAGAAGATGGACATCGGCGATATCCTCGGCGTAGAAGGTTATGTCTTCCGCACGAGAACCGGTGAAGTTTCCGTACATGCAGAGAAGCTGATCCTCTTGACCAAGTCCCTGCAGATCCTCCCGGAGAAGCACCATGGTCTGACGAACACCGACACTCGTTATCGTCAGCGTTACCTTGACCTCATCGTGAATCCGGAGGTTAAGGATACTTTTGTGAAGCGTTCCAAGATCATCAAGGAGATCAGAAACTTCCTCGACGGCCGTGGATTCATGGAAGTCGAGACACCGATGCTCGTCAGCAATGCCGGCGGTGCAGCGGCTCGTCCGTTCGAGACCCACTACAATGCACTCGATGAAGATGTGAAGCTTCGTATCTCTCTGGAGCTTTACCTCAAGCGTCTGATCGTCGGCGGCCTCGAGCGCGTCTACGAGATCGGCCGTGTTTTTAGAAACGAAGGCGTAGACACCCGTCACAACCCGGAGTTCACCTTGATGGAGCTCTACCAGGCTTATACCGACTACGAAGGTATGATGGAGCTGACCGAGTCCATGTTCCGTTACCTCGCTGAGAAGGTCTGCGGCACCACACTCATCAAGTACGGCGATCTGGAGATCGACTTCGGCAAGCCTTTCGAGCGCCTCACCATGAACGACGCAATCAAGAAGTACTGCGGCATTGATTTCGACACTGTTGCTGATGATGATGCGGCAAAAGCACTTGCAAAAGAGCATCACATTGAGTTCGAGGATCGTCACACCAAGGGCGATATCATCAACCTCTTCTTCGAGACATACTGCGAAGAGAAGCTCCTGCAGCCGACCTTCATTATGGACCACCCGCTGGCAATCTCTCCGTTGACGAAGAAGAAGCCGTCTGATCCGACGAAGGTAGAGCGTTTCGAGCTCTTCATCAACACATGGGAGATGTGTAACGCATATTCCGAGCTCAACGATCCGATTGACCAGCGCGAACGTTTCGCAGCCCAGGACGCAGCATTCGAAGCAGGCGATGAAGAAGCCAACCACACAGACGAAGACTTCCTCAACGCACTCGAAATCGGAATGCCACCAACAGGCGGCATCGGCTACGGCATCGACCGCCTCGTCATGCTCCTCACAGACAGCCCAGCAATTCGAGACGTCCTTCTGTTCCCGACGATGAGGTCGAATAACTGAAAGGCCTGAAAATACTGGGCTTGCGGGATTTTGCTGACCCCGGCTGACCCCAAAATTCTCGCTTGAAAATTCATGTTTTTTAATATAATCATTGAAAAATACATTCAAAACGCTTCAATATCTACGGATTTTGAGGCGTTTATGTTTATAATGCTATTTTTGGGATTTTTTACGGTGGTTGGGTGTACGAAAGGTGTACTTTGAGTGTAAATCTAGTATCGATTGTTTGAAGAATGCCTATATACCAAGGTTTTCTGAAACTCGTGTTCTTCATTTATCAGTATATACACATGTCTTTGTATACTTAATCTTCCTAATAAATTTTAAGGAGGAACAATAATGCTTACCTACAGAAACGAAGGATTCAACAGGCTGAGAAAGAGGGAACAGGCTAGAACGGATGGTCGATATTCTTTCAGGTGGACGGATATGAATGGAAAACGACACTATATTTACGGGAGAACCCTGGAGGAACTGCGATGGAAAGAAAAAGAAATCGAAGAACAACTCGGAATAGACAGAAAACGCAACTATTGGCGTATTACAGTTAATGACATCTATGTTCTTTGGAAACAGCTTAAACGCGGTATAAGGAACAACACTATGGATAATTACATCTACATTTATGAAAAGTATGTCTATGATGATCTTGGTATGGAACATATCGTGGGACTGGAAAAGTCCGACATTCGAAGATTCTATAACAGACTCGTGGATGTTCGGGGACTGAAGGCGAATACAGTTGATGATGTTCATACGGTACTTCACCAAGTCCTTCAGATTGCCGTCGACGATGGATATATACGTACTAATCCATCTGATTGTGCCATGAAAGAACTAAAGAAAGAAATAGCCTATAACAGCAGAAAAGTCAGGGCTCTGACAGTTAATGAACAAGTCAACTTTATGAATTTCATGAAGAACAGTGAACTATACTCACACTGGTATCCGATTTTTGCCATTCTTCTGAATACCGGCTTACGATCAGGAGAACTTCTCGGATTGCGTTGGTGTGATATAGATATGGATAAGAGAATAATCGATATCAATCACACGCTTGTCAGATGTGACAAAAGTTCGG
This sequence comes from Candidatus Scatonaster coprocaballi, assembly GCA_018064475.1. Classification (GTDB taxonomy): domain Bacteria; phylum Bacillota; class Clostridia; order Saccharofermentanales; family Saccharofermentanaceae; genus Scatonaster; species Scatonaster coprocaballi. The sequence continues at coordinate 2,427 of JAGHVD010000054.1, read as the reverse complement.
ATAGAGGTAGGAAAAGCTATTATGACATTAATCCACCGAAGACGTCAGCTGGGATAAGAAAACTTCCGATGACGGAGCTTGTATATGATGCATTCAAGATTCAAAAAGAATTAAGACTTCAGGATAAACTTGAGTGCAAAATGTCTGTTGGAGAATATACTGATTTTATTTTTCTGAATAAATTGGGTTGTGTGCAAAGTAATGCTACATTGAACAAAGCAATAGATCGTATAGTACGAGACTATAACAAGGCAGAACAGGAACTTAATCCTGAATCTATGAATCTTCTTCCGCATTTCAGCTGTCATGTGCTGAGACATACATTTGCGACACGGATGAATGAAGCAAAATGCGGACTGAGAACACGCATGGCCGCACTTGGGCAAACGGATATTATGACAAATATGCAAATCTACACAGACATAACAGAAGAATACATGAAAGAGGAGTTTGCGACATATGAGCAGCTTATAAAGAGAATGGAAGAATCCTTAAACAAACCCACGGAAACTTAATAACTTAACTCCACTTGCCAATTGAGACGATCTCATAACATATAACTTCATTTCGAGTGATGGTAATCGTCGGATAAGTAATACCACATATAGATTATAAAACACCCGTCAACGGTAAGGGAACCAAAAGGCAAGAGAAACAGCGAAGCGACGGTAAGAATAAAATGGAAGTTAAATCATACCGAGAAGCGGCATAAGGCGACTTTTCGTAAAGAGGAAAAAGGCTCGGAAGGCTGAAGAATACGGGATGCCCCAAAATGCCAAAAGGAGTACGGGAAAGGACAGGATAAGAAAGGATATGTAATACCGGGCAAAGGGAAGAAGGCATGAAAAGTAAAGATGTGTACGGTAAAAGCAAGGTTTCGTCAAAAAATGTCTCCAGTGTTCCGACCATGAAGCCCTTGGACTAAATAACTTTCCATATCTCGTCATATAGTGTCATACAGGGGGTTACAGCGTGGAGACTCTCCCAAAAACTCTCCATTTATCCCCAAATGCTCACCAAATTCTAAGCGAGAAATGTGCAAATCTTTATTTGTTCCTGTAAACCCCTATAAGTAACTTTTTGAAGCGTACCAGCTTTTTTGTTGGTACGCTTCTTTTTTGCCCATTGATTTTCAATCAGTGGGCTTTTTTATTTGCAAAATATTTTTTAAAAAAATTCAAAGAAGGTGTGCCGTTTTGGACTTCAAATGTCCCAGTAACAGTAGTAGAGGCGAAAAACCTCGATGCACTTTGACAACTGAATGCACAGTATCTGGACCTGTCGTATGCGACGACAGTCCATCGCGGTGCGCTGATCAATGCGGTTATATCAAGACTGGCATCTGCCCGAAATACGCAGGTTGCGTAAACGGTGTGCAATGGTTCCGAGATCGTGGACAATGGGCAGATAACTCTATTGAACCATCTCCTGGCATGATTATCTTCTTCGATTGGGATAACCCGAATGGTTCCTCCGGTCCGCAGGACGGAGAATCGGATCATGCCGGCATTGTTGAGAGAGTGGAAAACGGCATCGTTTACACGGTCGAAGGTAATTCCGGCGATAGCTGTCGTGAGAACCATTATCCAGTTGGATACTATGAGATACTCGGCTACGGGATACTGAACCCGTAAAAATTTTGCTCCGGCATCGGGCGCTTGAGTGCTCGGTGTCGGGGTCTTTCTTTTTTTATGTCGGTTGTAATCGACATTGACGCAAGATAATAAAGCGAAATTCGCCATTATCTTGAAAAATCATTTTTTTCTTGTGCTATAATGTAGCTTGATCTTTTATATCCAGCGTTAACAGCAAACGCACTGATATTGAGATGATTTGCGATAACAGCCTGATGGACGCAATCATTGACAAATTCGGAACAGGCGTTAAGACCTATGCCTATGACATGACTTCATTCAAACTCGAAGTTAATGTGGCAGTTAATCATGCGTTTTTTGGTTGGGTCTTCGAATTTGGAGGCAAGGTTAGTATAAAAGCCCCTGAAGATGTGAAGAACCAGTATGTTGAGTTGGTTCGCAGTGTTGCGGCAACAGTAGAGTGAGTATGGAACACCATAACCTGGAACTTATTACTGCAGATAGAATAATCGCATCCGATTAAGATAAATCGTCGCAAAAGGAGAAACTAAGCATGGCTAAGGAATCTAATGCAAGTCCAGAAGTGTTTGGCTTTGATTTTCAAGTCAATGCCACAATTTTTCTGCTATTGGACAACATAAAAGAAGTTAAAACGGTTCGCATGGAAGGAGCTTCTGAAGATATTGAACTGACCATGAATGATGGCAATCAAATCATGGCTCAAGCTAAAGGTGTAGTAAGAGGAAGTAGTGATTTTTCAAACGTGCGAAGGAATCTTCAAAAAGCAATAGGGACACTTTCTTCTGCTGATAACAAGTCGGTAGAACAATTG
>JAGHVD010000055.1 GCA_018064475.1 Candidatus Scatonaster coprocaballi | reverse complement strand
TTCTGCATTTCATCATTCTCAACGGAAACATTAAGAATTTCCTTTTTAACTCTGTATTTAATTGAAACACCTGCATTCTCCAGAAGAAATTCTATTAATCTCTGATATTTTTCCATACACATTCTCCTTTACATTTTCTGCAAGGTACTACCATAGTCAAAGATTATCATTTCAAGTTTATTCACTTGTCACTCACAAGTTTCTTTATTACAGTCATCTATAATAATGTATTAATTCAACTGAATAATAACTTTAAATTTATCTCACAAGTACCTTAAATAATCCATGCATATTGCAATAATACAGGAAGTATTTTGTCCTGCTGGTCTTGAATCGTGCTTCGGCATTTCCCTCCGCATATAATTTCTTTATTTCATATCCGTCATCTTTCACGGCAGCAATAAAAGAAATATAATGCTTCTTGCTCATGTCATGCTGAATGGATATATAGTATTCATCCTCATCTTTTTCAACACTCAGAAGATGATCATCATCTTCTGTTTCCGGCTCCAAAGCAGGAAGCACTATACCACAGCAACTGACTACCGTTTCTCCGGTGCTGCAGATAATGTTTCCGCATATTGGGCACACATAGAACTTCATTCGAAGCATATTAAATGATTTATTAGTGTTTACCACATTTTCACCGGAAAACACTTCAATTATAGAAACACCCAATGCATCTGCCAGCGGCTCTACAAGAGAAATATCCGGATAGCCGCGACTTGTTTCCCATTTTGATATTGCCTTATCTGAAACATTCAGTTTTTCGGCAAGTTGTTGCTGAGTCATGTTTTTGCTTTCTCTTAAGCGTTTGATTATTGCGCCGGTCACATATTGATTCATATGTATCGCCTCCTTATAACATTAAGGGTATTCTTTTAACATTGCAAAAACAACCTACGATTCGTAGAGAGAAATTATGATTTAATCGCTCAATCAGTATGTCCTATTTCCTTCGATTATCCATATATTCATGTGCCAGAATATCCTTTAAGACAAGCATGGCGTCAAGATCGGAATAGCCATAATCCTCTTGAAGTTTGGTGAGAAGCCTTCTGATTTCACCCGAATAAGCCGGAATATCCACTTCACTCTGATATGATTTCAGAACAGGATACTTTCCACTCCATGCAGCAGTCCAGTCAACTTTATGCTGGTTTTCCTCTGTCGCATTCTTTAAGATATTTTCAATTTTATCCATAGCACGTCACCACTTAATGTTTTCTTACTTTTGCACGACAAATTCAGAGCTGCCCGTGCTTTCTTTTCTTCTTCACTGCAGGGAGTTCCTCATACATAGCCTGCAGTAAGTCTCGTAAGAGTTCTCTGTCATCTACATCTTCCACAAGCAGCATTTCCTTGCCGCCCTCATACGGCAATTCTTTCTTTGCATCCGGCAGCATTGCCACCACTGCTTTAACCGGCTTTACCAGAAATCTGTCATCGTAAATTCCACCGACAATTTTACTGTTGTAATAAAGGATGTATTCGCCCATCATAGCCCGGTACGATATGCCACCCAACCCGGAAAGCTGATCCAATATGAAGTTCAGATACTCTCTGCTTGATGCCATGCTTCTTTTCTCCCAGGACTGTAATCTTCAAGCCTCAATACAATTTTTGCACCATTTTCCGTCTCCTTGAAGCCTCTTCCTGATGCCGAAATCTCCTTCCTATTTTCACACCGAAACCTGCTAAATCGCTTGAAATCAAAGGATCTTCAGCACATTACTTCTCCGTTCTCGACAGTAATGCGACCGTCTCCACATGCTTGGTATATGGAAACATATCCACGGGGATCGCATACTTCGGTTGATATCCGTGTTGTTTGAAGCACTTGAGGTCTCGGGCAAGGGTCGTGGGGTCGCAGGAGACGTAGACAATGCGGTTGGGGGCAAGTTTCTCGCAAGCGCAGATGAATGATTCCGTTGTTCCACTTCTGGGTGGATCTAGTAAAACGGTGTCATAATGTTCGCCGCGTGCGGCGGCCTCTACCATATATTCCGTTGCATCAGCAGCGATGAATCTTGCTTTCTCCATGTGATTGGCTTTGGCATTTTCACGCGCATCGGCTACGGCCGTGCGATTCAGTTCCACTCCTGTAAGGGCTATTTGTTCGCAGGAAGCAGCGGCACATAATCCAATGGTGCCGATGCCGCAATATGCATCAAGGATCTTCTGACCAGACTCCAAGTCGGCCGCTTCGATTGCTAGTGAATAGAGCCGTTCGGTCTGGGCATGGTTAATTTGGTAGAAAGACTCCGGTGAGATCTTAAAGCGCACACCTAGAATCTCATCCCAGATAAAGCCTCTGCCATACTCGTTGATTGTCTTCGCGCCGAGTATCATGGAATCGGTTCGGGTATTCACGTTGAGCAGGATGGTCTTAATGCAAGGATGAAGCTCCAGCAGTTTCTTCATGAAAGCTTTTTTCCCAGGGAAAACCGGTGAGCTGACGACCAGCACGACCATGACTTCTTCTGTTGCCATCCCCTTTCGAATCAGGACACGGCGGAGAAGGCCACGCTTCGTCTTCTCATCGTAGGCCTGAATCTTGAAGGTGGTCTGGAGTTTACGAATACTCATTTGAATGGCCGCGCACGTTGTATCTTCCAGCACACAGGCATCGTTCTCCACAATGCGGTGGGAATTCTCGGCATATCGGCCGGCCAGCGTTCGGCGGCCGTCGAAACCATATGCCCAGTGGACTTTGTTGCGGTAGAAGCATGGATCCGCTGCGCCAATAATGGGTTTCACTTCACAAGCAGAAGCAAGCAGGTCTTTGACCCACTTGCTCTTCAAGGCTAACTGTTTGCCATACTCGATGCCTGCATATTCGCAACCACCGCAGATCTTGGCAACTGAACAGTCGATTCTGTTTTGCTTTCTCTTCTCTTCCATGCCTACGTTTCTGTCAGATTTCTCTCCTGCGCTTTCTTCTTCATATCATACATCGCTGTATCGGCAATTTGGAAGTACTCATCAAGTCCCATATCCTTGGTCGGGTCAATCTGTACGGAGCCGACACTGACTGTGAGCTCGAAAGGTATCTTCAAAGCCTCCGCTTCATTCTTGACGGTCCTACAGATCTTGCGCTTGAGAACGCCTTCTTCATCCGCATAGTGTTTCTCACCGATGATGAGGAATTCATCTCCACCATAGCGGATGCCACACCATGTTTCAGATATCGATGCCTTGATGGCCTGCGCAACCAGACGGATTGCGAGGTCACCTTGGAGATGACCGTACCGATCGTTGATAATCTTCATCTTATCAATATCCACCATCATCAGCAAGGCATGGTTACCATTCTGCTTCGCTTTCTCCAGAAGCGGGATGCCCTTCGTCACAAGTCCTTTGCGATTATAAAGTCCGGAAAGCTCATCCAGAATGGAATATTCTTCCAACTGTTTGTTCAGATTCGACATAATGATGTTCTCTCGGCAACGAAGGAGACCGATTCTCAAGTGTCGCACCCAGGAATAGATGAAGAAAGTCTGGAGGACCTTGAACGTATTCTTGAACACCACATATCCGATATTGGCCGACTGGCTGTGAATCGGGGCGATAAAGTAGATGTTCCCCTTCTCGGATGGCTCCGACATGATTGGGAAAATATACGACGTGTTGATCTTCTGGTAAGGCATAGCCTTTCCATCTCGCTGGGCATAGAGTACATGCATCCGTTCGCCGTAACCTTGGTATCTCGGTTCTGTGTTTTCAAAGATGGAGTTTACGAAATCATCGTCCAAGCAGATGCAGAAGGTATCCCCTTCGTAATGGGTCTCGGAAGACGCAAAGAATTCTTGTAGACCATCGTGAATATCTTCCAGGGACAGTCTTCCTGTCATAGAATCATCCAGTCCCGTCAGATGCCAGTCAAAGAGTGTTCGCTCAATCGGTACGTTGTAGATCTGGTTCACGCTCGCCAACTGTTCCTTGCGAATCGCTCCCGTTACTTGACAACCGCAACTCTCGCGAATGACTGGATGGGACGGGTGGAAGACGGCACTGGTAGATGGGCCTCCTTCTATCAAATCCATCAAATGTTTCAATCCTTCGTAACCGGAATCGTTCCAACCACGTTCAACGGTCGTGATGGCAGGAACATAGCACTTCGTGGAACTGAGATTATCAAAGCCGGTAACCGAAACATCCTCCGGCACAGAATATCCATTATGTGTCAGATACGTCGTGACACCCAGCGCCATTACATCATTCGCGCAGATGAACGCGTCCGGAAGTTCATGGTTCTGTAACCATTCAGGGAGTTTCATCTGAACGGCATAGTAACTCCAGTCCCCGTAAATGATATCTTCCGGTGCAAGGGAAAGATTGTGTTCGTGAAGTACTTGTTCCAATGCTCGTTTACGGTCTGCATTTTCCGCATTGCCATCGATACCGGATACGAATACCACACGTTTCACGTCATGTTCTTCTACCATGTGTTTGCAAAGTTCATACATGCCGCTATAGTTCTCGGTACAGATGCAATCGATTCCATCGATCTCGTATTCCAAGCACACTGTCGGTACACCTGACGACATGATTCGATCCTGCACAAGTGTCAGTTCACCGGCATTCATCAGTGTATTCCCCAAGAGGATCACACCATCGTATTGCTTCAAGTCCGGCAAGTTCAGGATGTTGATCTCACCCTGCATACTGTCATTCAGGCTGTCATGGGATGCATATTCTATGAAGAAATGTATCTCGCAATCGAATTCTTCTGCACCACGTTTAATACCTTCTAGTGAAGACAGTATGTACTCATCGCTCCATCCATTTCCCAAAATTGCTATTTTTCGGCTCATCTTAGTTCCCTCATCCTGCATGACTGTGCTGGTACTATGCACCATATACGCGCGCCCTTGTAGTGTGCTCTTGATACGCCATATCTTACATATCTGTTATGTCTTTTATAGAAGGAACGTGAAAACAAATCGTGAATTAAACGTTACAAGCCGCAGGCGCCGCACCGACATAGGTGACCTCGGCACGACCGGAAGTGGTATCGTTGATGAGTGCCAATAGCGATTCTTTCTCTTCTTTGGTGCAGAAGACTGGTACCACTGGGCGATCTTCGTAGATCACCTCGCCTAATACATATCCGCGCTTCTGCATGGTGTACTGGAACTTGTCCGACATACTGTAATCCAATTTCACCAGATACTGTTCCAGCATCTTCATGTGAAGGATCCCTGCGGCTTCAATGCCTTGCGAAGCAGCCGTAGAGTATGCGCGTGTCAGTCCTCCGGTACCCAGAAGGATTCCACCGAAGTATCGGGTGACGACACAGATCATATCCTCGAGTTCCCGATGAAGGATCACATCCAGAACCGGCATGCCCGCTGTCCCCGAGGGTTCGCCGTCGTCACTGTAGCGTTGTTCCATCGGAGAAGTGCCCGCGCGGTAGGCGTATACGTGATGTCTGGCATCCGGAAACTCTTTCTTGATTCGACGCAAAAAATCCGTAGCTTCTTCGCCGGACGCGACAGGCGCCACATCGGCAATAAATACGGATTTCTTCACTTCATATTCGATTCTAGAGGCTCGCTCGACGGTATTCCAACTGTCTCTTGCCAAATCAGACCATCTCCTTATATCGCTGATAAGCCATCATAAGTAGCGAGCGGTCCTGACTATATGTAACCATATTCAGTGCATCATCGACTGGGAAGAAACCGCCGTCGGAGAAATTCTGCTCTGCGTTCGGCTTCACCTCATTACTGGTCGTACGCATTACATACCACACGATCTTGTTGCAGACCGGCTTCTGTCGGGTAATCGAATAGAACTCATAATTCGTTCGACCAATTGGGAAAAGCACCTTGGCCTCGACACCTGCTTCGTAGGATACGCGTTGCAATGCTACTTCTTCCGGCTTCTCGACCGTGCGGATCACGCCCTTCGGGAAACACCATTCTGCCTTCTCGTTCTGAAGTAATAGGACTGAATCTCCATAGAAAACGATTCCACCAGCACAATTGCGTTCTAACATATCCCTCACCTCGACCATGGGTTTTCTTTATTTTAACATTTCAGGGCCAAAAATATCAATCTTACTTGTGATGATCACGGTATTTCTTTTTCCTTACGGTCCTGCCCTTTTATTGCCATTGTGACTAAATATGAATATAATGATTGTGTTTTTGTAGTATCATGCCTATGTAGCAGAATTACCTTGCTAAAGAAGGGGACAAATATGGCTAATTCAATGTCACGTGAGCAGAAGCGAATGAAGGCTAGACGTCTTCGCAAGATTGTTCTTGGTCTGTTCGCACTTTGCGCAATCATGCTCGTTGCAGACATCGTCTGTGGAATCATTCTTATCGCAAAATCCTCCAAATCGAAGGATAGCGAGAAGGAAGAAAGTATCATTACGACAACGGTCTCTACCGTTGATCCATCCGCCAGCGACGCTTCCGTGGATCCGACAAGTGACTCCACTTTAGACACGACACCAACTTCCGAGACAAGTGCAACGCCTTCTGGTGTAGAGGTCAAAGAATATCTTCCGGAGAATGCCTTGGCCGAGCAGTACTGGGGACCACTTCCTGCAGTTTCTGAAGTGAAACCTGTTCAGCATAATGAAGTACACGGTATCTATGTAGGCGCTGCAGCACATATGGACGACAACATCGCACTGGCCCAGCGCACAGATATCAATGCTTTCGTACTGGACCTGAAAGATGAAGCAGGCGGAATCATGTTCAACAGCAACAATGAATTTGCCAAGGACATGAAGCTCTACAGCTACTCTCGTAACAAAGATACGGGTGAAGATTCGTGGAAAGAACTCGGTAGTTATATTACTTCTTCCTACGACTTGGATGCAGTCGTAAAACGTTGCCACGAGAACAACATCAAGGTCATCGGCCGTATCGTCTGCTTCAACGATATTTCTCTTGCGAAGAACCATCCTGAGATGAGCATCAAGGATGCCAATGGCAACCCGATGCACTTCAAGCTCGAAGGATATAAGATGTTCGTAAATCCTTACGATCCGGAAGTCTGGGATTTCTTGATCGATATCGCGAACGAGGCCATCGCGCATGGTGTAGACGAGATTCAGTTCGACTACGTACGTTTCCCAACTATCAGCACCAAGAGTGGTGAATCCCCATATTTTGGACCAGAAGATACAACACCTACCCGTATCGATGCCATCAACCGTTTCCTGCAGACTGCGCGTCGTAAGATTCAGGACCCGACCGGTATCCCGGTTACTGCAGATGTATTCGGCATCATTCTCTCCAGTGAACTGGATGGTAAATTGATTGGACAGGGCTGGAACACAGTCGGTCTGACCGGTGTGGATGCGGTATGTCCGATGTTGTACCCGTCTCATTATGCAGATAACACCTCGCTCAATGGTCAACTCTTCGATCACCCGGACCTCTACCCTCACGACGTCATGTATAATGCGCTGATGTGTGGTAAGTCGGCCTCCGATCAAGAAGGATATGCCACCGTGCGACCTTATGTACAGGCTTTCACCGCCACCTATATCAAGCATCACTTGAACTACAAAGACCCGGAGGTCAACGCACAGATTCAGGCGATTGAAGAAGCCGGCTACGATGAGTGGATCCTGTGGCAGTCCGCCGGTGACTATACGAACCGCTATGGCACAACATAACTGCAAGTAGCGCATTATGAATCATCAGATCGAAACTGCTTCGGAATATCCGAAGCAGTTTTTTTGCATCATTCGAAACAAGCCATGTTTCGGTCGGAAAAACTTCTGCTCAAAATGAAAATCATTTCGTCATTTCTCATTCATGTGTGTTAATATGTTTATATAGAAATTGGGGAAAGCAGGGTATTTTCACATGCGATCATTACATGCTTTTGCCGGTGGTGTCCATCCACTTGGTAACAAAAATACCGACGTTCTGCCTTCAATTCATCTTCATGGATTCTCCGAAGTGGAGCTTCTGATGCAGCAGCATATTGGACCACCTTGTACATGTGTGGTTCATCCTGGAGACCATGTAGATGTCGGCACTTTGGTCGGACGCGCTGATAAGCCCATGTCTGTTCCGGTCCACTCAAGTATCTCCGGAACGGTAAAAGAGATTCACTACGTCGTATCGGCCAATGGTACGCCGGTGGAAGCTGTGCGGATCGAGTCAGATTTCAAGCACACCATCAACCCCTTCTGTCGCCCGCCGAAGGTGGAGTCTTTCGAGGATTTCATCCAGATGATCCGGGATTCCGGTCTGGTCGGACTAGGCGGCGCTGCGTTCCCAACTTATGTCAAACTGAATCCACCGAAGAATAAGATGCCGGATACACTCATCGTCAACGCGGCGGAGTGCGAACCGTATATCACGGCGGACTACCGTCAGATCTGCGAACATCCGGATGACATTATCGACGGCATTCTCTGTGTTATGAAATGGCTGGATATTCCGAAGACCATTATCGGTGTCGAGGATAACAAACCACTCGTGACAAGAATTTTCTCGCACGAATTGAAGAAGCGTGTATTCAAGACCGGTAAACATCCGGAGATCGAAGTACGTACACTGAAGACCATCTACCCGCAAGGCGCGGAGAAGATGCTGATCTATACGCTCACAGGACGTAAAGTTCCGCCGGGAAAACTACCGATCGATGTACATACGCTCGTCATGAATGTCAGCACGCTTCGCTTCATCGGTCTTTATCTGAAGGAAGGTGTTCCGCTTACCCGTAAGCGTATGACACTGGACGGCAGTGCGCTCAATACACCGGGTAACTTCATCGTGCCGATCGGTGCACGCATTCAGGATATTATCGAAGCGGCCGGCGGTACCCGTGAGGAACCCAAGAAAATCATCATGGGTGGTGCCATGATGGGTGTCGCATTGGACCGTATCGATCACGGCATTATCAAAGCCAATAACGCCATCCTGGTCTTCGGAAGCGAAGAGACGACGCTTCCTCCGGAATCACCTTGTATCCGTTGTAGCCGTTGTGTAGCTTCCTGCCCGATGGATCTGATCCCTTGCGGCATCGATAAGGCGACTCGTCTTCGTGATCCGCAGATGTTGGAGAAATATCACGTCATGGACTGCATTGAGTGTGGCTGTTGCACCTACGCCTGCCCGTCCAAGCGATTCCTGACGCAAAGTATAAAGAACGGCAAGATCATGGTCCGTGCCGAGCGCGCCCGCGCGAAGCAGGAACAGGAATTGCTGGCTGAATCTAAACAAAAAGGAGGATCTTCTTCCTGATGAAATTGCAAGTCTCCAATTCCCCACATGTACGGGACAAGGCCACCACCCAGTCGTTGATGCTGGATGTCATCATCGCATTGCTTCCGGCTACTTTTGCCGGGTGGTACTACTTCGGCATCCGTGCGGTGCTGATCACCTTGATTTCTGTTGCTTCCTGTCTGTTGTTCGAGTACATCTCGCGCAGAGTCATGAAGCGCAATAATACGCTCTACGATCTGTCTGCTGTGGTCACCGGTTTACTTCTGGCCATGAATCTGCCGGTCTCACTTCCGTTCTATATGGTCGTTATCGGCGCCTGCTTCGCCATCGTTGTCGTGAAGCAGATGTTCGGCGGTATCGGCAACAACTTCGTCAATCCCGCCATTGCCGCAAGAATCTTCCTCGTGATTGCGTTTCCAAAGGCCATGACTTCTTGGACTGTTCGTACCGGCGCATGGTATAGTCTCAAATCAGTCGATGCTGTCTCTTCGGCTACACCGTTGACCTCGATCAACTCCCCGGAAGCGCCCTCTATGTGGAAGCTTTTCATCGGCGATAAAGCCGGATGTATCGGTGAAGTCTGCATCGTCGCACTTCTGATTGGTGCACTCTATCTGTTGTTCCGTCACGTGATCCGTCCGTGGATCCCGCTCGCTTATCTGGGTACTTTTACAATACTGGTCTTCCTGTTCGGTCATCAGAATGTATTTGATTTCAGTGGCAATCTGGCTACCCTCGAAGGCTGGCAGAACCTCTTCTACGAGTGTTGCTATATGCTTCTTTCCGGTGGTCTCATACTGGGTGCTTTCTTCATGGCCACCGACTACGTTACTTCGCCGCTGACCAACAAAGGTAAGCTCGTCTTCGGTTTCGGTTGTGGCGTGCTGACCTTCTTGATCCGTTACTACGGCAACATGGCAGAGGGTGTCTCCTTCTCCATCCTGCTCATGAATATCCTGACGCCTCACATCGACGACTGGACCATGGGTAAACCTTTCGGGGAGGTGAAAGAAAATGCAAAAGCTTAAAGACTTTCGACCTGCCCTGATCCTCGCCTTGATCTGTGGAATCTGCGTATTTCTTCTGGCCGGCACCTACGCGCTGACCGAATCCCGCATTGCAGAGCAAGAAGAAGCAAGTGCACAAGAACGTAAGCTCACCATCTTTCCGGATGCCGCCAAGTTCGAAGATCTCACCTACTCGGATGAGATTGCTTCCGAACTCGATACAGCAGGCATTCGTCCGGATGAAGCTTTCATCGCTTATGGCGAAGACGGAAGTGTCCAGGGATATATTCTGGTCAACACCGGCTTCGGTTATGCGGGCGAGATCCACACCACCACCGGTATCGGTGTAGATGGAAACATCATCATGGTCATAGCTACGGCAGAGTCCGATACACCGAAGCTTGGTAAAGAAGTAGAAGGTCGACCTTTCTTGGATGGTTTTACCGGATTACCTACCGACAAAGAACTTGTACTCAATCAAGATGTGAACGCCGTGTCCGGTGCGACCATCTCTTCCCGTGCGGCCACCGGCTGTGTCAACCAAGCACGTGCCGCATATCAACTCTTTCTGGAGAAAGGGGTGATTTCTCAATGAGTGAGAATAAAATGAAAGATGTCACCTACCGTTCACCGGATGAACGTCAGGCAGAGAAGAATAGCAAGTATGCGCCGAAGTCGATCTTCCTGAATGGTGTGCTCTATGAGAACCCGGCACTTCGACTGGTGCTTGGTACCTGCCCACTTCTGGCTGTGACCATCTCGGCGAAGTCCTCGCTCTTCATGGGACTGGCGGTACTCTTCGTACTGACCGCTTCGGAAGCCATTATTTCACTTCTGCGAAATGTGATTCCGAACAAAGTCCGTATTCCGGCATTTATTACGATCATCGCAACGTTCGTAACCATCGTGCAGATGCTGATCTCTGCATATTTTCCGGCACTCAACGAATCACTTGGTATCTATATCCCGTTGATCGTTGTGAACTGTATCCTACTTGCCCGTGCCGAGACCTTCGCCAGCAAGCAGAAGGTCCTTCCGAGCATCCTAGATGGTTTCTCGATGGGTACCGGTTTCACCTTGGCACTCCTCCTGATGGGTTCCATTCGTGAGATCTTAGGCTGTGGTACTTTCTTCGATATGCAACTTCCGCTCTTTGGTTCCACCATTGAGCCTATGATGTTCTTCATGTTGCCGCCGGGTGGTTTCTTCGTATTTGGCATCTGTATCTGTCTGGTTCAGTTGATCATGAAGAAGCAGGAGAAACATTCTGCCGGTAAGGGAACTTCACCTTGCGGTTCCTCTAGCCCGAACGACTGTCTGTCCTGTGCCGGTTGCAATCTTTGCAAGGGAAAGGAGGAGGACTGATCTATGACGAAAGAATTTCTCATCATCATCTTCTCTGCGATCCTTGTAGATAACTTCGTGCTTTCGAAGTTCATGGGTATCTGCTCTTTCCTGGGTGTATCCAAGAATCTCAAGACTGCGATGGGTATGTCCGGCGCAGTAGTTTGCGTCATGCTGGTCGCTTCTGCCATTACGTGGCCGATTCAGCATCTTCTTCTGAATCGTCTGAATCTCGGATATCTCCAGACACTGGTATTCATTCTCGTCATCGCAGCGCTCGTTCAGATGATCGAGATGATCATGAAGAAAGCGATGCCACCGCTTCACAAGGCACTGGGCATCTATCTTCCGCTCATCACCACCAACTGTGCGGTGCTGGGTGTAACGATCCTCAACATCAATGCGAACTATAACTTTGCCGAATCCATGGTCAATGCGCTGGGTGCCGGCATCGGCTTTACATTATCACTCTTCCTCTTCTCAGGTGTACGTTCCCGTATCGATAAGGCGGACGTACCGGAAGCCCTCAAAGGTCTGCCGATCACCTTGATCTCTGCATCACTGGTGGCCATCTCCTTCCTCGGCTTCAAGGGTCTGGTTGAGAATCTGTTTGGAGGTTGATGCGTATGCCTGCTACACTTCAGAACATCCTCATTCCAACCGGCATCATGCTGGGCATTGCCTTGCTTCTCGGCATCCTGATCGTGATCGTATCGCGTGTTTTTGCCGTGGAGAAGAATGAAACCAAAGAGAAGATCTTAGAAGCTTTACCAGGTGCAAACTGCGGTGGTTGTGGTTTTGCCGGATGCGAAGGATACGCGGATTATCTCTCCAAGAATGGTGCCAACACTGCACTCTGTGCCGTTGGTGGTGTGGATTGTGCGCGAGAGATTGCATCGATTCTTGGTCGCGAAGCCGCCATTCCGGAGAAGAAAGTCGCGGTGCTTCGTTGTCAGGGCACCTGTGAACAGACCAGTAAGCGCTACGTCTACCTCGGTACCAGCAGTTGTCATGCGGCCAGCAGTCTCCTCGGTGGTCCGAATTCCTGTACCTTCGGCTGTCTCGGTTTCGGCGACTGCATCGCGGTATGTGCTTTCGGTGCTTTGAAGCTGAAAGACGGCATCGTCTCGGTCGATCGCGCACAGTGTCATGGTTGTGGTCAGTGCGTGAAGGTCTGTCCGAAGAAACTTCTGGAGCTCATGCCGATCACTGCTACAGTGGCTGTACGCTGCCAGAATGAGTGGCCGGGTGCAAGAACTCGTAAGAACTGTACGATTGGATGTATCGGTTGCCAGAAATGTGTACGTTCCTGTCCGCAGGGCGCCATCTCCATGCGCGAATCGCTGGCAGTCATTGACCAGAGCAAGTGCATCCACTGTGACGCATGCGTAAATGGTTGTCCTACCCATGCCATCGCCTTCCTTCACAGTCATGTGGTCATCAATGATCCAACCAAACCAGCCGAATAATTCGGCATTTCGCAACTTTTTTCTTCAGTTGCGAAAACAAGCGCAAAAAACTCTTGCACCATATTGATAAATGTGTTATTATTCTGTCTGCGCGTTATTTAGGTCGCGTATTTAGAGCATACAGGAGGTGTTTACATGGCAAAGTGTGAGATCTGTCAGAAAGATACTCATTTCGGCAGAAAGATCAGCATCACGCGTTCACAGGTTTCCCGTCGTGCGTTGACACAGCAGCAGCCGAACGTCCGTAACGTTAAGGTAGTTGTTGATGGCACCCCTAAGACTATGCATGTTTGTACGCGTTGTCTGCGTTCCGGCGCTGTTGAGAGAGCGTAAGTTCTTCTCCCCGTCGAATCCAAATGAGATTGTGATCCCGCTTGATTCATTGAATCGAGCGGGTTTTTTCTTACCTATATATATCGTTTATATCAGCAGTTCACTTATCGCGCTTGTAAATCGTATATAATGAACACAATGAATGCCTAGGAGGTGCCACATGAAGAAACCAATCATTGAGACTGAACGACTGATCCTGCGTCCCCTCACCCTTGAGGATGCTGAGGTTGCTTTTACCAGATGGACATCCGATCCAGACGTAGCCCGATACATGCGTTACTACGCCCATAAAGATGTCGATGTGACGAAAGCATGGCTTTCCTCGGTCGTGGCTAATGAAGATAGTGACACTGATTTTGACTGGGGATTTGTCTTGAAAGAAACCGGTGAACTGATTGGTTCCGGTGGACTTTACTATAACGATGACGATGGCATGTTCGAGATCGGCTACAATTTTGCCAAAGCGCAATGGCGCAAGGGACTGGCAACCGAGGCGGCCCGTGCCATGGTGAACTTCGCCATGACCACCCTTCACCAGACGCAACTTCGTGGCCGTCATATGGTCGGTAACGATGCTTCCGGTGCCGTCATGAAGAAGCTGGGTTATGTCTACGAGGGAGAAGTCACCGATTATATGATGGAAGACCACTCGCCGCGTCGTGTCAGTATGTATCGTCTTCGTACCCCCGAGGAACCAAAGAATTTCACGCTTTCCAACGGCGTCGAGATTCCTCCGGTAGGCTTCGGCACCTATAAGTCCACATTATCTGACGGTGCAGCACCTGTTCGTCGTGCACTGGAACTCGGATATCGTTATTTGGACACCGCATCGTTCTATAAGAATGAAGAAGAAGTCGGCGAAGCCCTGGCCACCTGTGTTCTCCCGCGAGAAGAGATCTTCCTTGCAACCAAGCTCTGGCCGACCGAGATGGGATATAAGGAGACACTGGAAGCCTTCGAGCGTTCCTGTACGAAGCTTCGTACAGATTACCTCGACCTATATCTGATCCACTGGCCGAAGCTCAACTCGGAAGATCTGAACTGGCGTCAGAAGATTCTTGATACCTGGACCGCGATGGAGGAACTCTATGACGAGGGCAAAGTACGTGCAATCGGTGTGTCGAACTTCCTTCCTCACCACCTTCAGGTCATCTTAGAGAACTGTAAAGTAGCGCCGATGGTCAACCAGTTGGAGCTCCATGTAGGCTATATGCAGCAGTACACGCTGGATTTCTGCCGTGCGCACAACATTCTTCCGCAGGCGTGGAGTCCGCTTGGGCGTATGCGTGCAACCGACGAACTGTATTTGCAGAAGATGGCGAAGAATTATGGCGTGTCTGTCCCTCAGCTCATGCTTCGTTTCCTTAATCAGTCCGGCATCTCCATCATCCCGAAGACCACGCATGAGGAACGCATGAAGGAAAATCTGGATATCTTCGGATTTACCATCAGTGACGAAGACATGTCCCTGCTTTCCTGTGCGCCACAGTCTGGGTTCTCTTCGGAATTCCCAGACTGGCTTGACCGTGGCTGATTCCCTTATTTCAGCCGAATTAGGTTCACAAACGGTCTGAAATAGAGTATAGTAGTGAGTAGTAATTTCGGGAGAAGAGATATGTTTTCTGCATTTACGCACTCAGTTACGAAAAATCTCAAGATCATCATCGTCGGCAACGGCAAAGTCGGTCATACGCTGATCGAGCAGTTAAGCCGCGAAGGGAATAATATTACGGTCATCGAGAATGACCCTGCGATGGTGTCCGACCTCGATGCCCATGACGTGATCTGCGTGAAGGGCAATGGCGCTAGCTATAACACTTTGAAAGAAGCAGGTGTGGAAGATGCTGATCTGGTCATCGCTGTGACTGGTTCTGACGAACTGAATCTGCTTTGCTGCACCATTGCGAAGCATTTTAGCAAGTGTGCTGCGATTGCTCGCGTCCGCACGCCGGACTATAGCCAGGAAGTCGGCTACCTGCGAGATAAGCTTGGTCTGGCCATGATCATTAACCCGGAACTGGAATCTGCGAAAGAAATCGCACGAATCCTCTATCTGCCTACCGTGCTACAGGTCAACACCTTCGCACACGGGCAAGCTGAAATGATTAAGTTTAAGATTCCGGAAGGCAATCTTCTGGATAAGATGACCATTGCGAATCTGGGCAAGCGGGTCACTCACAATATCCTGATCTGTGGTGTTGAGCGAAAAGGTGAAGTCTTCATCCCATCTGGTAATTTCGAACTGCAGGCTGAGGACACCATCTCCTTTGCCGCAACACGCGAAGAAGCCAGAAAATTCCTGAAGCATATCGGTGTTTTTACCAAACAGGTTCGTAACACCATGATCATCGGTGGTGGTCTGTCGTCATTCTATCTAGCGAATGAATTAATGCATGCCGGCATAGAAGTACATATTCTGGAGTCATCGCAGCAACGTTGTGATGAACTGTCCACACTTCTTCCGGGTGCCATCGTCATCAATTCTGACGCTTCATCTCAGGAGGAGATCCTGGGCGCCGGTCTGAAAGATATGGAAGCTTTCGTCCCGCTCACAGGCATCGACGAAGAGAATATTCTGCTGACACTGTTCGCCAAGCGTGAATCGAAGGCCAAAGTTGTTACGAAGGTGAACCGTATCAACTTCTCAGAGGTCATCGCTGATTTGGATCTCGGCAGTGTCGTCTACCCTAAGATGATCACTTCCGAAGCCATTATCGCTTATGCGCGTGCGCTTCGTGCGTCTCGAAGCAGTGAGATTGAGACACTCTATCACCTGTTCGATGCACGGGCCGAAGCCATCGAGTTCAGCATCAAGGAGAAATCTCCAGTAGTAGGGAAGTCTCTGCGCGAGCTGCAGATCAAGGACAATATTCTGATCGCCTTTATTAATCGCAAGGGCAAGATCATTATCCCAACCGGTGCCGACACCATTGAGGTTGGCGATTCCGTCATGATCGTTACCACGCATACCGGATTAAATGAGATCCGGGATATTCTGAGATAAGGAGTCTTCTACCTCATGAATTACCCCATGATCTTCTACATCCTCGGTCAAGTGTTCCGCATTGAAGGTGCGCTGATGCTCCTTCCTGCGTTGGTCGGTCTGATCTACCAAGAGAAAAATGGACTGGTATTTCTGGTCTTGGGCGCGTGTCTCTTTGCCGTTGGTTTTCTCCTTTCCTGCAAGAAACCGAAGAACAGTACGATCTACCTCAAGGAAGGTTGTGTCATCACCGCGCTTTCCTGGATCCTCATGAGTTTCTTCGGCTGTCTCCCCTTCGTCTATACCGGTGAGATTCCAAAACTCGTCGATGCATTCTTTGAGACCGTATCCGGTTTCACAACAACTGGTGCAAGTATCATGCCGGATGTGGAGATCCTTTGTCACGCTTCGCAATTCTGGCGTTGCTTCACCCACTGGATCGGCGGCATGGGTGTACTTGTATTCCTGCTGGCAATCATCCCTATGAGCGGTGGTTCCAACATCAACCTGATGCGTGCCGAGAGCCCTGGACCTTCTGTTGGCAAACTCGTTCCAAAGATGCGTCAGACTGCAGCACTTCTGTATCTGATCTATTTTGCCATGACCGCTCTGGAGACATTGTTCCTGGTCGTGGGTCACATGAACATTTTCGACAGTCTCTGTACCGCATTCGGCACAGCCGGTACCGGTGGATTCGGTATCTATCGGGATAGTTTCGGAAGTCAGACGCCATACATTCAATGGGTCGTGACCATCTTCATGATTCTCTTTGGTGTGAACTTCAACTTCTACTTCTTCCTTCTCTACCGCTACTTCAAGAAGGCATTCAAGATGGGTGAAGTTCGTGCATACCTCGGTGTGATCTTCGCAAGTATCGCGCTGATCGTCGTGAACACGTATCACATGTTTGAGAATGTCGGTACCGCCATCCGTCACGCGGCATTCCAAGTTGGCTCCATTATTACCACGACCGGATTCGCCTCTACGGATTTCGACCTGTGGCCGGAAACCAGTAAGGTCATCCTGATCCTTCTCATGTTCATTGGCGCCTGCGCCGGTAGTACAGGCGGCGGTATCAAGGTTTCCCGTTTCATTATTCTGATTAAGTCTATTGGAAAAGAACTTCGTTCCTATGTTCATCCGAAGTCTGTATCGAAGATCTCTCTGGATGGAAGTCCGGTCGAGCATGAAGTGGTACGTTCCGTCAACGTGTATTTCATCACGTTTACACTCTGTTTTGCTGCGTCTCTCTTCATCGTCTCCTTCGACAACAAAGGTCTGGTGTCCTCCTTTACGGCCATCGCCGCTACCATCAACAATATCGGACCGGGCCTTGAGTGTGTCGGCCCGACTCAGAATTACGCAAGCTTCTCTTCCTTGTCGAAACTCGTTATGATCTTCGATATGCTGGCCGGACGTCTGGAGCTCTTCCCGATGCTGATGCTCTTTAATCCGAAGCTCTATATGACGAAGCCGCTTTTCCTGAAGAAAACGCATTAATTACCTGATGTTTTTCCACATTGTTTGTGGTATTCTCAAAGAAGAATCATTCTTTTTGCGTCTTTCAGACGAAGTGAACAGGAGGTAATCATGGGTTTTTTCGAACGATTAGTTGGCAAAGCAGCAGCCAATGCAGTCAAAGATGCTTTCAATTCGCAATACAACACTCCCGCACCCTCGGCTCCACAGCCGCAGGTCCAACCCCAGCAGATCCCTGTTGCGCCGGCACCGCAGATGCCTGAGTTGAACGTATTCCAGAAACTGGACCAGGTCTTGGCAAGTGATTTTGCCGGATATCAGGTAGCCAAAGCAGTATCTCCTCGCGCTCTGGGTGATAATGGTGCCAACACCATGCCATATGCGTACGTCATTTCGTCCAATGGTCAGGTCAAACTTCTGATCATGATCTGTGACAAGAATACATGTTCCACCCGCGGATACCGCTTCTCCAAGGAGTTTGCCGCATCCCGTGGCTACACACTGATCAACTTCCTGCTTCACAGTCCGAACGAGATCGGCTATATTCGTGATCGTCTCCATCAGTATCTCTGATGAACGATATATGAAGAAGAGAAATGCGTGGACGCACCTGCGATGGATCCAGCCCGTGCCAGAATGGACGTGATTTTTCACCTCCGGTCTTGCAGGTGATCGGCTCGGGTACAGATCTGGTAACACAAGCAATGCTTGTTTCAAAGCTGTTTCTCTTCTTTTATTTTGCATAAGAAGGAGGTCCCTGTCAGATGACCGGCATATTGGAGCTTCTGTGCCAACCGGAAACTTGGCAGGGATTTCTCGAATATAAGATTTCCAACCATTACCTCGGCAAGAAGGAACGTGAACTGCTGTCCGAGTATGTCGCGCAACAACGTTATCTGCCGATTGCCGAGAAGCTGGCACAAGGCGAATACTGTTTTCCCGCGCCTTCGCGCCGAATCATTAATAAGAGTGGCACGGCCAAGAAGCGTGTCGTCTATACCTTTCCAGACGACGAGAATCTCTTTCTCAAGGGACTCGCGCATCTACTTTATCGCTACGACGAGAAACTCTCTTCTCGTTGTTACTCTTTCCGGAAGTCTCGTTCTGCAAGAAATGCGATCTTCGACATCCTTGCGCAGCCGGACCGTGATCGTCTTTATTGCTTCAAAGCGGATATTTCCAACTATTTCAATTCCATTCCGGCAGAGCGTCTGGTAGAAGTCTTGGAGCGCGTGATCACGGATGACTCGAATCTTCTTTGGTTCCTTCGGGAACTGCTTCTGGTCAACGAGGCCCAGTTATCGGATGGCACGTCCATAGAAGAAAATCGTGGCGCTATGGCTGGAACGCCAGTCTCCCCGTTCTTCGCCAACGTATATCTTCTGAATATGGATCGTTTCTTCGAAGAACAGGGCGTCGCTTACTTCCGCTATTCAGATGATATCCTCATCTTCAGTCGAACGCAGGAAGACCTCGAATCGCATATCCATTCTTTCTATGCGTATATTGCCGAAGCCGGACTTAACATCAATCCCAAGAAAGTCTCCATCTCCACGCCCGGTGAAGCCTGGGAGTTTCTCGGTTTTCGTTACTTCCAAGGCGAAGTCGATATCTCTTCCGTCACGAAGGATAAGCTGAAGGGCAAGATTCGCCGCAAGGCGCATGCCCTCTACCGTTGGAAGACGCGCAAAGATGCCGATTTTGAACGTGCGGCCAAAGCCCTGATTCGTACTTTTAACAAGAAATTCTACAATGAGCAAAATGAGGATCTATTCACATGGAGCAGGTGGTTCTTCCCCGTCATTACGACGGATCAAAGTCTACAGGAACTGGACCTATATCTCCTTCAATATGTGCGCTACCTGTCCTCCGGACGTCACTACAAAGGGAATTATAAGATAACTTATGCTCAGGTAAAATCACTCGGCTTTCGGAGTCTTCGTCATGAATACTATCTTTCCAGAGTCCAAGAGGATGCAAGCCTGATCGAGCGTTTACGAGAAGATTCTTCTTACTGCGACAATGCGGCTGACGAGTGCTGAACTTGCATCAAAATTCTGAAGATTAATGAATGTACCGGTCGGAGAGCGCATAAGCAGGACCCCTGTATCGGTACAGATTGCCATCTCATATGGTTCTTTACTTTCCGGATGGTATGGGTCAGACAGGAACACCAGATCACCCGGCTGGATGCTCTCTACTAGAAGTTCCGAGGTGACTGCATCGTACTTCAGTTCAACCTCTGTTCCACACTGGATCTGCCCCTCTATCTCTCTTGGAATATCAATACCATTCACGGCTGCAGCAACATAAGCAACCCCCTCTATTGAGATTCCTCTCTTGGTCAGGCCGCCTTCCAGATAGGTCACTCGCACCATCGTTCTGGCCGAGCTGACAAAGTAACGCACACCGACTTCTTCGGCATGTTCGTTCACATCCAGTTCAATCAGACCACTACTGCTGATCCAGCCGACCTCTCCATTGGGTAACTGAACCTGATATACGCCGTCACGCTTTACATCTGCATACAGTACCGTATTCATCGGCACCTCACAGACCAGTGTACCGTTACTGGCGTGAGACATCGCACGTTTCGAAATATCCGCGACCACAACTTTGTAAAGGTGAAGATCGGGTTCACAAGAAGACATGTCTGTGTTCAGTTCTTCTGCCTTCACATATCCCTCGATCTCATCCATCGTGCGAACCCGAACATATCCATTCTGGCAATTCTCTTCAAGCAGCAGTACCGGCTCATTCATGAGGACCTGGGTAATTCGCTGACTGGTGATCTCATCTTTTGCCATGACGCTTGCGGCACTTACCTTCACGACACGATAAGTATCGTCATAGATCAGTTCAGGTTCTTTCTCCACAAACAAAGCAATATCCGTATTCTTAAAGAAAGTCGGCAGTACACGTGGCAACACAAGGAAAATAACCAGCAAGATGACGACAAATACACTACCCGCGATTACCATACGTGGCCAGCGTTTCGATTGCACTTCTCCCACCGAGGAATCCGACTTATTCAACGACCATACGTCAATCAGATCTTCCGCCTTGCCGTAGTCTCCGGAAGGCTCGATGAATCGGCCACCGTCGATCTTCTCTTCTTTCGACTTACTGCGGAATGTCTTCGTCAGTTTGATCTTGACTTGTCGCCACCAGCGTGATTCCTGCTTCATACATTCTCCTTCTTGCTGGAAGAAGAGAAACAGAACCGACGGTAATCGTGGTCAATTCTCTCGAAAACTCTGCCGCCATAGCGCTCTCTCAATGCATCCATATCGTAATTGGTCGTAATGATCGTAGTCTTTCCGGCCAGCGATCGTTCATCTAAGATGTATAGAAGATCGGCCTGAGTATTCGGTGTCTTGGCTTCCACGCCAAGATCATCCAGCACCAACAGATCTGCCTCGATCAGATAGTTCTTTCTCGCCTCAATATCTTGCTCTTTCTGAGATGGTGTGAAGTACGATCCGATGACCTTTCGGTGTTCCTGCATCAATTCTGCAAAGTCTGCCTGTCGGATCACAAGGGACGCATGCCCCTGCATCGCATATTCACGCGCAATCGCCACGGCCAGGAACGTTTTACCTCTTCCTGATGCGCCGTAAAATACCATATTCGGCACTCGGCACTGCTTCGCTAGGATCTGAAGTTTCTCATACTTATTTTTCAAAGACGGATTCTCTGTGAAGAACGCAGCATCCCCTTTCTCGAAGGAGAAATCCATGTACTTCTCGACGCCGGAGCGGGCAAGCATCACCGGAGCCAGAAGTGTTCGAGTACAATCGCAGAAGGTATACTGCGTCTTTCCGTCGCGTCCCTTCTTATTGACATATCCTGTATCATTACAGATCGAACAGGTTGGGGTACGCTGAAGATCTGCTTCCGTAAGTCCACATTCCTTCAGTACCTCCTGACGCTGCAGTTCCAATCGCTCTAACTTGGGCAGGAGATCGTTGTCCGTCTCTCCTTCCAGTGACTGTAGCAGCGATTGCGTGGTCATCTTCGAAATCTCATTCTCAATTTCCTGAAGCTGTGGGAAGCGCTTCATCAGATATTGAACCTTCTCTTTCTGGATGACCTCACTACGAATGCGTCGATTCTCCAGAATTCGTTCAAGATCCTCGTATACTCTGTCCATCCGTATCTCCTTACAGTTCCTCGTTCAGCAGTTGATCCAAGTAGTCGTCTGACTCTTGTTCCTTCTGCGCCAGATGTTCTTTCGAATACTCATTCTCCATGTACGGAATATCTTCCACGCCACTTCCATGACGAGTATCCTTGCGCATCTGATAGACTTCCTTGTTCTTGCGTTTCTGTTCCGCCTCATACTGCTTCGCTTTCGTAACCGAGGCAATGCCATTGGTCTTCCACAGATTCAGTCTCTCATCCACATTTGAAAGTGTGATGGTATTCATATAGGTATGGAGCACTTCGTACGCATAACGTACGATTGGTTCCTCCCAGCAATCTTCATTCGCCCACTTCTCGATCAGCGCGAGATCCATGCCGTCTAATTTCTTTCTGAAAAGCTCTCCACAGAAGTTAGTCATAGCAGATGTGCGGTCAGATGCCTGCTTAACAAGCTCATAGGCCGATGCTTCATCCACCGAATGAATGTTATGTGCGAACCACTCCTGCAGGACAATATCCATCTGTGCAAAGGTCACTTTCTCCTTCTCTTTGCGAAGAAATGTATAGAGATAAGCCGGCACATCTGGATTCATCAGATATACTTTCATCCATTTGTTTACATAGTCATAATCGATCTGATCGAAGGATTTTCTCGTCTTCTTGCCTAACGATGCCACACACTCCTTGATCCGTCGATCTTCTTCTACGATCTTCTCCAGATCTTTCTCCGTGTGGACACCTCGGCTGCACCAATCCGCGCGTAGTTCCTCCGCAGGCTTCGTACTCCGAACCAGAAGTTTCTTCCGTTCGTGCAAAGCATCGAACAACGCATAGATAACGTCAGGCGCCAGTTTATATACGCTGGCGCACTCATCGATGAAACGATGCCATGAATAGTTCATCTTGCCCATGAAGAAAGTATCGTCAATGCTACGCGTTAAGCGTTGGAGTGACGGCTCAATATGTTGTGGCGGAGTAAGGAGTCCTTCGTTCGACTTCGATTCAATATATCGGTCTACTTCCTTGGCCTTGATATCGGAAAGTGAGAGCGTACCGTCTTCTGCGCGTTCCAGAAGACCTGCCGCAGTCAGTACAAAGACCTGCTCTTCTGTTTCTGACTGTGCCCAACCAATCTTCGCAGCCAGTTTCTCTACATTTAACTTCGACTGGGAAGTATTCTGATCCAGCAGAAGAAGCAGGTAGAGTTGAATCGCCGCTCCACTTAATGACGACATATACTGCGTAATAAACAAATCCGGCACCAAAGTATCGGAAAGTAGAAGTTTGTTCTTCTCATCTGTCGTCATGGGCATCCTCCAAAAAAATAGTGTGTATATTATAGCACCTTTTCCCCATCTACAGAACCTCTTGGGCACGCATTACAAGTGTTTCTACGCATAAAAAAGAAGGACTGCCTCCCGATTGCTCGGGAACCAGTCCTTCCGGAACTACTTATTCAAAGTAGACTTGAGACGGATCTCAAAGTCCTGCCTTGTTCTTGTAGGACTCGTAACGCTCGATTGCATCCTGATGTGTCTTCTCGAACATTGCGTCTACAACGTCAGCCGGATACTTCTTGTAGAGAGAGTTGTAACGAACCTCGTCCTTCAGGAAGCCGATGAAGTCGCCTGTTGGCTCCTTGGAATCCAGTGTGAACGGATTCTTGCCCTCGTCCTTCAGAGTCGGGTTGAATCTGTAGAGATGCCAGTAGCCGCACTCAACAGCTGCCTTTTCTCTCATCTGAGCACCCTTCAGGCCGCCCTTGATACCGTGGTTGATACACGGAGCGTAGCAGATTACGAGAGACGGACCATGGTAAGCTTCAGCCTCAGCGAAAGCCTTGAGAACCTGAGCGGAGTTAGCACCCATTGCAACCTGTGCAACGTATACATAACCATAGCTCATAGCCATCATACCGAGATCCTTCTTCTTGATTGCCTTACCGCCAGCAGCGAACTGAGCAATTGCAGATTGTGGTGTAGACTTAGAAGCCTGTCCACCTGTGTTGGAGTAAACCTCTGTATCGAGTACGAGAACGTTGACATCCTCACCAGAAGCGAGAACGTGATCAAGTCCGCCGTAACCAATATCGTAAGACCAACCGTCACCACCGATGATCCACTGAGAACGCTTAGCGAAGTAATCTTCGTAGCTCAGCGCGTTACCAATGAGTGCCTTCTCTTCACCGGAAGCATTTGCAGCCTTCAGTGCAGCAGCCATGTTGTCAGAAACTTCACGTGTCTTCTCGCCGTTCTCGAAGTTCTCGATCCAAGCAGCGATAGAAGCCTTGAGTGCCTCATCAGCTGTCTTCTCAGAGAGCTCAGTAACGATGGACTTCACGCGGTTGCGGAGCTGCTTCACACCAAGATACATACCAAGACCATGCTCAGCGTTATCCTCGAAGAGAGAGTTTGCCCAAGCAGGACCCTGACCCTTGTAGTTGGTTGTGTAAGGCATAGACGGAGCAGAACCACCCCAGATAGAGGAGCATCCTGTTGCGTTGGAGATCTGCATACGATCACCGAAGAGCTGTGTCAGGAGTTTAGCATAAGGAGTCTCACCACAGCCTGCGCATGCGCCGGAGAACTCGAGGAGCGGCTGCTCCATCTGGCTACCCTTAACAGTTGTCTTAGCAAGTGTATTCTCCTTGTGAGAGAGAGATACGCAGTACTCCCAGTTATCAGCCTCAACCATGTTGTCCTTAAGCGGAACCATCTTGATTGCCTGAACCTTCTCAGGGCATACTGTTACGCAGACGCCGCAGCTCAAGCAGTCGAGAGCGGAAACCTGCATACGGAACTTGTACTCACTTGCCTTCGGCTTCGTATCAGCTGTTTCGAAGCTAGCCTTTGCAGCTTCTTCCTCGTTCAGAAGGAACGGACGGATTGCAGCATGAGGACATACGAGAGAGCACTGGTTACACTGGATACACTTTGTAGCATCCCAAACCGGAATATCTGTAGCAGTACCACGCTTCTCGTAAGCAGCTGTACCCTGCGGGAATGTACCATCTTCACGACCCTTGAAAGCAGAAACAGGGAGAGCGTCACCCTTCTGTGCGTTCATCGGCTCAACGATCTCAGAAATGAAAGCAGGAACATCCTTCTTTGCAACTTCTGTATCCGGAGCATCTGCCCAAGAAGCCGGGATCGGATACTCAACAACAGCGTCTACACCAGCTTCGATTGCAGCGTAGTTCATGTTAACGATATCGTCGCCCTTCTTGCTGTAGGACTTGTAAGCAGCCTTCTTCATGTACTCAACAGCCTGATCAACAGGGAGAATACCGGAAAGCTTGAAGAATGCGGACTGGCAGATCGTGTTGATCGGCTTCATACCGATTTCCTTAGCCTTTGCAACAGCGTCGAGGATGTAGAACTTAATGTTGTTCTTCGCCATGTAACGCTTCATCTCGCCAGGGAGATTTGCATCAACTTCTTCCTTGGTCCACTCTGTGTTCAGAAGGAATGTACCATTCGGCTTCAAAGCAGAGAGCATGTCATACTTATAAACATAAGACTGGTTGTGGCAAGCTACGAAGTCAGCCTTATCGATGAGATAAGTTGAACGGATCGGAGTCTTACCGAAACGGAGGTCAGAAATTGTGATACCACCGGACTTCTTAGAGTCGTAAGAGAAGTAAGCCTGAGCATACATGTCTGTGTGGTCACCGATGATCTTGATGGAGTTCTTGTTTGCACCAACTGTACCATCAGAACCAAGACCCCAGAAACGAGCAGAAATTGTATCTGCAGAAGCAACGTCGATGGACTCGTCAACTGTCAGAGACAGGTTCGTTACGTCATCGTTGATTGCCAGTGTGAACTGCTTCTTCGGCTCATCCTTAGCCAGTTCCTTATAGATTGCAAGGATGTGGCTCGGTGTTGTGTCCTTAGAACCAAGACCGAAACGACCAGCGATGATCTGAGGAGCGTCTGCCTTGCCAGCGTATGCAGCGCATACATCGAGGAACAACGGCTCACCGAAGGAACCAGGCTCCTTGGTACGATCCAGAACAGCGATCTTCTTAACAGAAGCCGGGATAGCAGCGAGGAACTTCTCAACTGCGAACGGACGATAGAGGTGAACCTTCAGAAGACCAACCTTCTCACCCTTAGCGGTCAGGTAGTCAACTGTCTCTTCGATTGTCTCGTCAACAGAACCCATTGCGATGATGATGCGATCTGCATCCTCAGCACCGTAGTAGTTGAAGAGCTTGTAGTTGGTGCCACGGATCTCATTGATCTTATCCATGTAGTACTCAACGATCTCAGGCAGTGCCAGATAGAACGGGTTAGCAGCCTCACGAGCCTGGAAGTAGATATCCGGGTTCTGAGCTGTACCACGCAGTGTCGGGTGGTTCGGAGAAAGTGCGTTCTTTCTGAACTGAGCCAAAGCCTCATA
This sequence comes from Candidatus Scatonaster coprocaballi, assembly GCA_018064475.1. Classification (GTDB taxonomy): domain Bacteria; phylum Bacillota; class Clostridia; order Saccharofermentanales; family Saccharofermentanaceae; genus Scatonaster; species Scatonaster coprocaballi. The sequence goes on along the minus strand of JAGHVD010000055.1, from coordinate 46,554 downwards.
ATCTACGAGGTCTGCGAAATCAGCGTAGTCGATGAGCTCGATCTTCTGGATTTCATGGGATGTACGGAAACCATCGAAGAAATGGATAAACGGTACACGACCCTTGATTGTGGAAAGATGAGCAACTGCAGCCAAGTCAGCAACTTCCTGAACACTGTTGGAGCAGAGCATTGCAAAACCTGTCTGACGGCAAGACATAACGTCGGAGTGGTCACCGAAGATGTTCAGAGCGTGAGCAGCCAGTGCTCTTGCGGATACGTGGAATACGCACGGCAGAAGTTCACCGGAGATCTTGTACATGTTCGGGATCATGAGAAGCAAACCCTGGGATGCTGTATAAGTAGTTGTCAGAGCACCTGTTGCCAGAGAACCGTGAACTGCACCAGCGGCACCTCCTTCAGATTGCATCTCGACGACATTAACTGTCTGTCCGAAGATGTTCTTCTTTCCCTGTTGTGCCCACTGATCTGTGTAGTCAGCCATAGGCGAGGACGGTGTGATTGGGAAAATACCAGCAACTTCCGTAAATGCATACGAGGAATAAGCCGCAGCGGTATTACCGTCCATGGTCATTTTTGTAAGTTCTCGTGCCATACACTTTCTCCTTTATATAAAGATTTAACTATAGTTTGTGGTTCGGCAGATGCAAATGGGCATACGCCGAGCGCATATATTATAACATACTATAAAGAGAATGGCGCCCATTCCTTGAAATATCCTAGCGTTTTTTTGCGATTATGGTATTCAGATTCAAGACTCATTTAGGTAAGAAAAGACCACCCTGCGGGATTTACTTCCTCACAGCGGTGGTCTTGAGTACTCAAGTCTTGGTGAAAACAAATCACCTAAACGAAGTGACGACTATTAAAGACCAAGATCCTTAACAAAATCCTTCGCCTTGCTTACCTGATCTTCACCCTCAGCCATAACAGTGATGATAGCCTTATCGTTACGAGCGATGATCATGTAGTGTGTATCATCAAAAGCCTCAAACTTATTGCTAGAAGATTTAACTTCGATACCCTGATCCTTGAGCTTGTCTTCATCAGAAGCACCAGACATAGACTTAATAAGATCAAAAGCCTCTTTTGCCTCATCTGTATCCTTTGCTTCAGCAAAAGATGCCTCAATGGATGCATCGTCATTTGTAGCGCTAACACTATCATCTTGCTCTTCACATGTCAGACCGATCTTCTCAGCAGCCTTTACGAAATCGTCAGAAGTAATCTTCTTGCTCTTCTTACAACCAGCAAGAGAGAAAACCATAATACCTGCAACTACAACTGCAGCAGCTCTTTTTACCATGTTCATAATCATTCTCCTTTTAATCTTCTTACTTATCTAAATTCGTGTCATACAAAACGTTTCGTTCTGCTTAACCGAAGAGATTATACCACAGTTCGGCATACATTGTGCTCTCTGCAAAACATAAAAGTACAATGCATATCGATTTGTTTTGTTGTTCAAAATCACAAGTAATTTACAATAATCAGAAACAGCCACCGCTCGTGAATAATCGTGAGCAGCGGCCGTTCCATTGATTTCGCAATATAAGGATTGGAAGAATTACTTCATCTTGATCATGGAAGACTCCCAGCAATCCGGCTTCTCTACACCAAGGAGATCTGCGATGGTTGCTGCGATATTTGCCAGACCGTAGTTGTCAGAATCAACCACTTCGTACTTGTCCTTGTTCTCGGTGTTATCGTAGAAGATGCAAGGAACCTTGTTAAGTGTATGACTGGTCTTTGCCTTGATACGACCGTCTTTGTCTGCCTTCGGTGTGCCGTCCTTAGCCAGTTCGAACATCTCTTCAGCATTACCATGGTCAGCGGTGATGATGGCCATACCACCTACTGCATCGATTGCCGGAAGAATTCTCTTGAGCGCGATGTCGACAGACTCTACGCCAATCACTGCGGACTCAAATACACCTGTGTGACCAACCATGTCACCATTCGGGAAGTTCACACGCATGAATGGATACTTGTTCTCGTTGATGAGTTCGATCATCTTGTCTGTGATCTCAGCGGACTTCATCCATGGACGCTGTTCGAAAGGAACGATATCGGACGGGATCTCGATATACTCTTCGAGTTCGTCGTTGAACTTGCTGGAACGGTTACCATTGAAGAAGTATGTCACGTGACCGTATTTCTGTGTCTCAGAGATTGCAAGCTGTGCAATACCCTTATTCGCCAGAAGCTCACCCAGTGTGTTACGGATTACCGGCGGAGAAACAAGGAACTTCTTCGGGATATGAAGGTCGCCATCATACTCGAGCATACCTGCGTAATTGACCTGTGGTACGCGAACACGATCGAACTTGTCGAACTCTGCGCCGCTCTCAAATGCAATGGTCAGTTCCTGTGCACGGTCACCACGGAAGTTAAAGAGGATAACGCTGTCACCATCTTCGATCGTTCCAACCGGTGCGCCATTCTCAGCAATAACGAATGCCGGGAGATCCTGGTCAATTACATTCGGGATTTCTTTTCTAAATGTCTCAATTGCTTCAGTAGCTGTTGCGAACTGTCTACCCTCACCCAGAACGTGAGTCTTCCAGCCAGCTTCAACCATGCCCCAGTTTGCACCGTAACGGTCCATTGTGATGTTCATACGTCCACCACCGGAAGCAATACGATAGTCATGTGCATCATCGGAAAGTTCAGCAAGCTTGGCTTCCAACTGATCAACATACTGCAGTGCAGAAGTCTCACCTACATCACGGCCATCCAACAGGATGTGGATGCGAGCCTTTGCAACGCCCTCTTCTTTCGCCTCATCCAGCATAGCCAAGAGATGATCAATGTGAGAGTGAACATTACCATCAGACAGAAGTCCAACAAAGTGAAGTGTTCCACCCTTCTTTGCATCTGCTACAAGAGACTGCCATACTTCGCTCTGATACATAGACTTGCTTGCCAGAGATTCAGAAACGAGTTTTGCACCTTGGCTATAAACCTGTCCTGCACCAATTGCATTGTGTCCTACCTCAGAGTTACCCATATCGCCGTCAGACGGAAGACCTACAGCTGTACCGTGTGCCTTCAACTTCTGCATCGGATACTTCTTCATGCAGTTGTCCAAGATTGGCTTCTTTGCATTGGTAACCGCATTACCGGTCTCGATTTCCTTGATACCTACGCCATCCATGATGATCAGGACGACTGGGCCTTTGTAAGATGTGCTCATAGTGTTCTCTCCTTCTATAAAAAGGGCACAACTCCGATTGTTAAGACTTGTGCCCCTGATTAACGTTATTCGGTTTGCGAGGCGCCTTGATGTTGCCAACGTGCAACGGCATTAGGCTGGTTCGCCGCCACCTTCGCCACCGTTTGGATCTTCAGGTACTGGTGTCGGTGTTGGATCCGGTGGATTCTCAGGTGGATTCTCAGGTGGATTCTCAGGTGGATTATTCGTAGGATCTTCAGGTGTTGGTGTCGGCGTCGGATCCCCTTGATTCTCCGGCGGGTTATCTGTTGGCTCTCCAGGTTCCGGTGTCGGTGTTGGTACCGGCGTCGGTCCTGCGACCGCACCCGTTGCAGGATCCATCGGATATGTCTTTCCATCTGGGCCCATCGTGCCCACATGAATCTCCTCATTGGTCATCGGGTAAGAGCTTGAGAAATACTCTTCACGCTTTACCTCATTGCCATCCTCGTCGTACCAGACCTTATAGGACACACACTCGTAGCCGTTATGTGCTTCTTTGGTACCCTTTCTAGTGCCGATCGGCAAAGACGAATCTGCAACATAAACTGTGCCCGTTGTAGGTGTAGTCTTCACTGTCTCACCGATCAGCTTGATGTGAAGATTGTTCTCAATCGGGCGACCGTAGATCGCTACCATAACCACTTGATCAGCATATGTTGCATGTATAGCGATTGGGTATTCAGAACTATTGGTGAACTGGAAGTTCGGGCTGGTCCAAGTAACGGTTGCATCAGTTCCTCTGTCAACATAGGAACTTGCGTATGTGTGCGGATGACGTTCATCTACCTGGAGATCAGCCTTTGTTACACTGTGGTAGAGCATGGTATTGGCCTGGCAGATACCTCCGCCGTACTCTGGAACATAGACCCCGCCAACGATACCGTTTGCTTCCATATATCCCTTCTCTGGTGTACGTTCACCGATAAAATCATTGAAGTTGAATACTTCACCAGGCTGCAAAACAAGACCATCAATGGCTTCACAGATCAGTCGAATGTTTGTATTTCGATTAGAGTTACTGTTCGTATCAGAAGCTGTAGAAGAAACAAGTCCGAGGTAATTCTTCAAATATTCTGCAGAAGTAGTTGGTTCAACCGTTGTGCAATCAACCGGGATAACAACCTGATACTCTGCACGATCTACAGCTGCCTTGAAGTCAGCAATGGCTTTCTGAACATCCACTGTACGGCCCGGCTGAGATTCAGAAATGATGAATTCCAGTTTCTCCGTATCGAATCCGGTAGCCTTCGCTTCTATGACTTCTTTCTGATATGGATCCAACAAATTGTGAATTACAGCATCACAACCCTCTGTACCGAAAGTATAAGTGGATGCGAAATTGATTGGTTGAGTCTGAAGTGCAGTGATCGTGTTATAACGATCCTTCAGGGCGTCATCTCCCTCGAGTGTGCTAGAACGGCCATATGCATAAGCCTTGTCAATGACTTCGTTGATATCACAAGACACCGTCATGCCTGTTGCATTGAGCGGAACCAGTTCATTCTCAACTTGGAATTTCACATCCAAGACATCACTGATCTGAACATTGGCCTTCTCCTGGAACATTGCCTTGACTTCTTCCAGCGTCTTGCCGGATACATCCTGACCATCAATGGTGATACCTTGATAGAATGTATTGACATCGAGTTGTGCCTGAAGTTCTTCGGGTTCGAAAGATATCTCGCTACCGTTTGCATCGATTACGACAATATCGTTTCTGGCATCGAGCCATTTACGGATGACTGTTGCGTACAGTACACCACCAACCAGACATACAGCAAGTGCGCTAGAAATTCCAATGATGACACGTTTTCTGACCTGTAGCTGCTTCCTCTTTGCTGCGTTTTTCTTCATACCAAGGACACCTCGACCTATTTATTCTTATACCTAATAAAGATTACTATATGACGTCTACGCTTTCAAGATAAAATGCGTTCATTTTTCCGTACAAAATCCATCCCGTTTTGCTCCTTTTTTTGTTGAGTATCAGATTTGACTTCTGGATTTCCCAGTTGTGAGAAAGTTTAAAATCATGGTACTATGAGCGTACACACGCATACAAATTGCTCTTCTTTGTTCCGAAAGGCTGTTCGTTTGCGCACTTCTAGAGAGATTCGGGAGAGAAACCTTGGAACGTCTAATCGTCTGTGATATCGACAATACACTGCTTCCAGCCGGCGGATGCATCTCATTTGAGACTTCGAAAGCGTTGAGAGAACTCGGAAACGAAACCGGTTTCTCCATTGCGACCGGCCGATCTTTCCACGTAGTTCGGAAATTTGTCGAGGAACTGGGCCTTTGTCTTCCAATTATTACCAGTAATGGTGCACAGGTCTATGACTATCAGCACGAGCGGTCCGTCTACGAATGTTGCTTGGAGCCGAATCTGAGTCACAATCTGATTGCTCTTCTCCTGCAAGAAGGGTTTGACTTCGTTGCGTACTCGGATATCGGTATCTACTTCCAGCCGTCAAGCTCCCACCTCGCATTTTTTCGAAACTACAATGATTCCGTGCGTCCGGCTCTACGTGCACCGATGTTACCGCTTCTGGAAGAAGATCTCGGCTCGCTTTCCACACGCATAACTAAACTTCTGGTCTATGAGCCAACAGCGGAGCTGACCTTCAAGCTTCGTCAAGTTCCTGAACTGGAGATCACCTCTTCTATGCCCCATGTCATCGACATCATGGCCAGCGGCTCGACAAAGGGCAATGCAGTAATTGCCCTCGCCCATCATCTTCAGGTGCCCATCGATCAAGTCTATTGTTTCGGTGACAGTGAGAATGATATCAGCATGTTTTCCTGTGGCGCGGTCGGTATCGCTATGGGGAATGCATCGGAAACCGTCAAATCTCACGCCCAACTCATTACCCGTACATGCAAAGATGACGGAGTCGCTTGGGCGATCCGTCATCTGTTGTAATCTTTCTATTCGATTCACACGTCGACTCATCGTCTACGCGTATCGCTGTTTTCGTTCTCAGTTCAGTTTTGCTTTGACCGCCGAAGAGACAATCTCCTTGGTCTTGGCAAGTCTCTCACGAGAAGCCGCTTCCGTATTGGCATAGATGCCAAAGTAGATCTTCAGCTTCGGTTCTGTACCGGAAGGTCTTGCGCATGCCCAGTCTAAGTCCTTATCGCCGCCGAGTTCGTAAAGCAGCACATTAGAAACCGGAAGATTAATGGTTTCCACTTCGATGCCCTGCTCTGTAAAGACATAACGCTTCGATGTCTGATAGTCACGAACTGCTTTCACCGGTGCACCGTTAAGTAATTTCTGTGCCTGTTCAAGATTCTGACATGCCTCGAGATCTGCACGCAAAGACTTCATGGAACCTGCGATCTTCTCGATTCCTTCTTTGCCTTCCAATGTTACCGCGACTGCTTCTTCGAATCCATATCCGAAGCGCGCGTAAATGTTGTTGAGACGGTCAACCAAAGACTGGCCGCGCTGTCGGGACTGCGCCAACATACCGGCAATCAGCATCGCCGCAACGACTGCATCCTTATCACGAACATCTACACCGGAAAGATAACCATAACTCTCTTCAAAGCCGAATTGGAAATGCTTGTTACCAAATTCGTCATCCAACTTGATGCGTTCACCGATAAACTTGAAACCGGTCAGAACTTCCTGAAGTTCCACACCATAGTACTTACAGATTGCGCCAGCTAACTTGCTGGATACAATCGTCGTCACGGCGAAAGAACCATCCTGCAGTGTACCGGCTGTTTTCTTCGAATCCAGAATATAATCCAGGAGCATCAAGCCGACCTGATTGCCTGTGAAAGGCACATAAGATTCTTTGCCGTCTACGAGGGTACGAACCGCAATACCGATACGATCGCTGTCCGGATCTGTTCCAATGACCAGATCGGCGTCTTCCTTCTTCGCAAGTTCGATGGCCATAGACAGCGCCGCCGGATTCTCCGGGTTCGGAACTTCTACCGTTGGAAAAGAACCGTCAGGCAGTTCCTGTTCCGGTACAACATGTACATTCTTCAAGCCCAGACGTGCCAGAATACGGCGCACCGGTTTGTTACCGGAACCATGAAGTGGTGTATAGACGATCGACATATCTTTCTGAGCCTCGATGGCCTCTCGGTCGATCACGAGTTTCTCCAGCATGTCCGTGTATGCTTCATCCACCTCTTCACCCCAGTAAGTCAGAAGTCCCTTCTGTTTCGCCTCTTCCAGTGAATCGGACTTGACTGTACGGATATCTTCGATGCCCTCGATAAAACTCAGGATCTTGGAAGCAGCCTCCGGTGGAACCTGTCCACCATCCTCGCCATAAACCTTGTATCCGTTATACTTGGATGGGTTATGGCTCGCTGTGATCATGACACCGGCAAAAGCTTTGTGCCAGCGCACAGCATATGACAGCATAGGTACCGGACGAAGTTCGTCGGAAAGATAAACACGAATACCCATATAAGTTAGTGTACGTGCTGTAATCTCTGCGAATTCTGGAGAGAAATGGCGGGAGTCATATGAGATCACTACGCCACGCTTCATCGCTTCTTCTCCTTCGCTTACGATGAATTGACCTAGTCCTGTGGAAGCACGTGCCACCACATACATATTCATGCGGTTGATTCCAGCACCTAACACTCCACGAAGCCCTGCCGTTCCGAACTCAAGATCGCGGAAGAAGCGTTCCTCGATTTCCTTCTGATCATCCTTGATTGCAAGAAGCTCCTCACGGGTCTTCTCGTCGAAATAAGGATCCTCGCTCCATAATTTGTACAATTCTGCTACGTTCATGACTTCTCCTCCTTACATGTAGTAATCGTAGTATGTTCAGCGGCTGTCTCCGCTTCATCTGAAATTGTCTCAATAGAATTCTTTTTCTTACGTGTCACGATGACTGATAGTGCGACAAAGAGTACGACACCAACTGCAGTTGCTACAACACCCACTTTAAATCCTGGTGGGGTGAAACGAAGTTCAATGTTATGGGTACCGGAAGAAAGCGGGATACTGATAAATGCGTCCTGATAAGCAATATGTTCCACTTTCTGTCCATCCACCCATGCTTCCCAGCCATCTTCGAACGGTATCGTCGTAAGCAACAACTTATCTGTATCCGACGATGTGGTGAAAGTAACATGACCATCTTCTACCACAAAATCCTGCACGGTTGATGCGAGTTTCTCATAGTGAGGCGTCATCTCTTCGATGTGACAATATGCGAAGATCGGCTCGTAACAAGCCATGGCCTTATTCGACACACGTACATCGACTGTTATCGTCTGTCCGATATCATAGGAACCAAGGGCAAGAATCTGACTATAATCTGAACTTCCCTGCTCAGCTATCAACTTATTATCCACATAGATCTCTGCATCACACTGAAGTGCTGCATATGGCACCAAGAAATATAGTGGCGCACTATCTGTGATGGTAATTTCCGTCCGCAACGTCAATGTAGTCTTGTCGTTATTCTTGTAATAGTAGATAAGATCATCAGACTTATACGGATACGGTTCCTGATTCAAAGAATTCTCCATCTCAAAGACTACGGTTGCATCTTCCATAGGCGGAAGATCTGTACGTTCACCGTTGATTACCGTCCACTCGGCATAGAATGTATCGTAAATGTTCGTAGCATTTAGTCCAGAAAGCGACTGGATCCAGTTCTCCTGGAAAGCAAAGTAATCCTTGACCTTCAAGTCTTTCTCCAGCGCATATGCGTCAAAAGCCCCCGCATCAGATTCTACCAGATATGCGATAGGTAATGCATACGGATTCTCATAGAGATAGTATTGATCGTCTTCTTTCGCCACGAACTTCAACTCACGTAGTGTATCTTTACTGGTTAAGATATAGCGTATTCCCAGCATGGAATCCACTGGATCAATGGTGTTGACGTGGTTTACAAAGAAGTAATTGTAATTCGTTTCATATCCGAACTGTTTCATGAAATGATTGGTTTTCTTGTTGGCCATGGAAGCAAAGGAACTGATGCTTCGAGTATCAATATAATCCGGAAGTGTATTGGCCGTGATAAATCCATGCCATGAATTCTCGATTTCGGTTCTTGACCAAGTCGAACGATCGATATTCTCTGCCAGTGCATCGATATGATCCAACATAGTCGGGAACTCATTCGCATCATTCGATTTGCCGATCACATTCGGAAGATACCGCTGGGTATTGAAGATTGCAACTTCAACCAAGATAACCGCCACCAAGAATCCTGCGCCGTATTTCCGAAGGTTGGAGATCTGTTCTGGCCAACGATCCAACGTCAAGCCATAAAGGATGACAGTTTCCAAAGTGAGGAACAGTAATGTTGCGAAGAAGATATTCCCTTTCTTTGCCATCTCGCCGAAACTCTGCGAAATCACACATAGCGCAACGATTACGCCGTAAGCACGTAAGAAATCCTTCTTTCCGGCTCCTTTTAGATTCAGGAATGAATAGAATGCAACAAGAATCATCACAAAGGAGAACAGGTACGAATATCTGAAATTAAACCAGTTTGGCTCGTCGAAAAGATGCCATGCACGATTTAGAATCGGGATCTGGAAAGAAAGCAGGAAAGCTAGTGAGACTGCCGCAATCGCTTTCTTCAATTTCTTCGTGATCGTCGGATTAAAGAAGAAGAGCAGAAACAGGAATAGTGCGGACAATCCACAGAAGAAATACGGTAAGTTACTCGACAGATCCGGCACACCATTTGCCATAAATTGATCAACCAGATTCTTCAGACTAAACTCCGGATCGAGTGTCAGCGCCGTCTTCTTCGTATAATCTCCATTTCGAATCGTATCAAGTCCGGCCGGCAGAAGGATTGCTGCGCTCATCATTGCTGCCACCACAGCGGAAAGGATAAACCAGCCCACCGTTTTCCCGTTCTCTCTCGAATCTTTGCCACTGAATCTTCCTTGATAACCCATCACGCAGATCAGATAGAGGAAAGAGAAGATTCCGACCATATAGGCCATGTAGTAGCCGGATACGAACAGGAGGAAAAGTACCAGTGTCAAAATCGGCCATTTTCTACGATTCTCAATAAACTCATCTACGGCCAGGATCAGCAACGGAAGAATCACAATACCGTCGAGCCACATAATGTTGAAGATAAAAGTCAGTACAAATGAGCACATCGGATACATCAGACCAAAGATGATCGTCAGTTTGGACTTGGTGTTGAACTTTCTTCCGAGTAGCCATGTCATGAAAGAACCGGCAAAAGCCAGTTTCACACAGATCATAATGGAAATCGCTTCCTGAAGATAATTCTTGGGGAAAAGCAGGACGATTAGGTTCAGTGGACTTGACAGGTAGTAGGCAAAAAGACCCATCGTGTTCTGTCCCATGCCTTGTGCCTGAGAATAAAGAAGGGATTCCCCTCTCTTTAGCGCATTTCGAAGTCCGACTAGATACGGGCCATACTGTGCGGCCAAGTCAGAAGTCATGATATTTCTCGTTCCGAATGGCGTAATACCAACATTTGCGAACATCAAGAACGAAGCAAACAACGTAACAAAGAACGCAATTAGTGGTCTGAAGTCGAGATGTCTCGAATTCTTCTCAAGTGATGTCTTCTCAATCATGTGAACCTCCGGAAACACATTTTGAATACAAAATATCAGTAGTATCATATCACATCTGTACCTGTTTCCAAAAGGTTTACACAAGCATATAGCGACTTTTCCTTGACATGTAGTATACTGAAACCACTATAAGAACGTAATTGGTGAGGTTATTATATGTTGATCAGTTTGACCGTACCCTGCTATAACGAAGAAGAAGCGCTTCCTTTCCTATATGAAGCGCTCTGCAAGGTCATGGGGGATTGCCCTCAATATGACTACGAACTGATACTCGTCAATGATGGAAGTACTGACAAGACACTCTCTGTCATGAAGGATATGGCCGCCAAAGATGACCGGATACACTATATTTCTTTCTCACGCAATTTCGGTAAGGAAGCAGCAATGTACGCAGGACTGGCAGCCGCCAAGGGCGATTGGGTCGGTCTCCTGGATGCGGATATGCAAGACCCACCGTCTCTTCTTCCTGAGATGTTTCAGACGCTTGAAAGTGGGGAGGCTGATATTGTCGCCACCAGACGTGTCTCTAGAAAAGGCGAACCTCCCATTCGTAGTTTCTTCGCGCGCCGTTTCTACCATCTGATCAATCGTCATACCGATGTGGAGATCGTCGATGGCGCAAGAGACTTCCGTGTCATGACCCGTCCTGTCGTCGATGCCATTCTCAAGATGCCTGAATGTCAGCGCTTCAGCAAGGGTATTTTTGCATGGGTCGGATTCCGTACTAAATGGCTGGAATATGAGAATATCGAGCGCATCGCAGGTGAGACAAAGTGGTCCTTCTGGAAGCTTTTCCTCTATGCCATTGAAGGAATCGTTTCGTTCACCACTGCGCCACTCAAAATTGCCACATACGTCGGACTTCTCACCTCATTTGGTGCTTTTGTCTACTTGCTCTATTATTTCATTCACGCCATTATCAACCGTATTTGGGATAAGGTCGCGGGTTATCCGTCCCTCCTCTCCTTCATGCTCTTCCTAGGTGGCATGATCCTTATGGCGCTGGGCATCATCGGTGAATATCTCGCCAAGACCTACCTTGAAGTCAAGAGCAGACCTCTTTACATCATTGCAGAAGAGAATAAGAAAGACGATTGATCCTTTCCTTCGTAGAATAAGAGAAGCCTTGTCGCGGCCATGCCAACGTTTTCGTTGGTGGTTTGCGACAAGGCTTTGTTTTACGTGTATTGGGCTGAGAAGTTATTTAACGACCGTGACCTTCTTCATCTTCTGTTCTTTCAACGGACGATCTCCACGGTCTGTCGGTGTAGCTGCGATCTCATCTACAACCTCGATTCCTTCGATCACACGGCCGAAAGCGGCATAGTTACCATCGAGGAACGGTCCATCTTCGTGCATGATGAAGAACTGGGATCCAGCAGAGTTCGGGTCTCCGGCACGAGCCATAGAAAGCACGCCACGCTCGTGAGACAGATCATTCGGTACACCGTTTGCACGGAATTCGCCCTTGATGTGATGACCTGGGCCACCCATGCCTGTACCTGTCGGGTCACCGCCCTGAATCATGAATCCAGAAATAACACGGTGGAAGATCAGTTCATCGTAGAAGCCTTTCTCAGCGAGATCGATAAAATTCTGTACACTGATCGGCGCAACGTCCGGATAGAGTTTCAGCTTCATGATGCCGCCGTTTTCCATTTCAATCGTAACAATAGGATTTGCCATATGTGTTTACTCTCCTTGTTTTAGAATCACTTATTTGATAGTACGGGAAAAGCACTTGTTTTGCAAGTTCTACCAGGAAAGATCGTCGTAGAACACCTTCTCCAGCGTCAAGCCCTTCGCCGGCATGGTTTTTCCCGCTTCTTTACGAGCCCCTTCCCCCGTAAGCAAAGTCTCGATCTCCTTGCGGTTCATCCTTCCCTGCCCCACATACACCAAGGATCCTGCCATAATGCGCACCATGTTATAGAGGAAGGATTCCCCAATTACATGGATCTCCACCAGATCAGGATCATCTTCCCTACGCTGGACATAGACTTCCTTCATGGTGCGGATCGGTGTGATATCCGGCCCGCCCTGCGACCGGAAAGCAGTGAAATCATGTGTTCCGACGAACGCCTGTGCTGCGTCGTTCATGGCATTTACATCCAACATTCCTGGAACGAAAGCCTCATTTCTTCGTCCGATTGCAGAGGGAACTCTGGCATTTCTGACTCGGTAACAGTAATGTTTGCCACGGCTGTTGAATCTTGCATGGAATGTCTCCGGCACCTCCTGCGCCGCAAGGACCACGAGATCCTCCTCCAATACTGCATTGAGCGCAAGCGGAATCTTCTCCTGCGGGATCCGAAATGGAACATCTACATGAGACACGTGTCCTCGGGCATGCACACCGGAATCCGTCCGGCTACAGCCATATATACGACAGAAGCGCCCGTACACCTTCTCCACTGCCTCTTCCAGTGTCTGCTGTACGGAGCGCCCGTTATCTTGTCTTTGGAAACCAACAAAGTCAGTCCCGTCATATTCAGTGAGCAAAGCGATGCGGATACTGTTCTCCGCAGAATTTCCAACTTCCTCACTCATGTTTCTCAGCCCTGAAGTTTGTCATCGAAGCAAGCCTTACCCATCATGGCCGCGCCGACGATACCTGCATCGTTGCCCATCTTGGCTACGCGGATCTCCGTCTTTCTGACACCCGGTCCGAAGAACGGCTTACTCATTGTCTTCTCGCGAAGCGGAACCATCAGTGAATCACCTTCGTTGCAGACGCCGCCGCCGATCAGCAGGACCTCCGGCATAAAGGTATTGATTACATTTGCCAGACCTTCCGACAGATACTCGATATAGGAATCGACCACTTGGGCTGCCACTTCATCACCATTCTTCATGGCGTCGAAAGCAATTCTTGCATTGGATACACCGTCATTGGCTTCGATCATGGCGCCCATGGAAGAATCCGCGTGTTCATTGGCTGCATCACGAGTCATGCTCGCCAGTGCAGAAGCGGAAGCATATGCTTCGAAGCAGCCCTTACGGCCACAGGAGCACTGACGACCACCGGCAACCATGACGGTATGACCGAATTCAGAGCCGGCCTGATTAAATCCCGAGAAAATACGGTTGCCGATAATGACACCGCATCCGATTCCTGTGCCGATGGTGATCGTTACTGAATCCGCAACATCCGCCGCCGCACCGGATACACTCTCCGCCATAGCTGCGCAGTTCGCATCGTTATCGATATAGACAGGAAGATCGATCACTTCACGGATGATTCTTCTCATCGGTGCATTTCTGAAAGGAAGATTGGTTGCATATACAAGCGTACCTGCCGCATTATCCGGTGTTCCTGGAGAGCCGATACCGATCGCAGAAACATCTGTCTGCGCAATACCTGCATCCTCGATGGCCTGCTTCGCAAGCAAGCCCATATCCTTGATGATTTCTTCCATTGAGCGGTCTGCGTTCGTCTTGATGCTGAGCTTGTTGAGAAGCTCACCATTTTCCGAGACCACACCAGCCTTAATATTGGTTCCCCCAAGATCAATTCCAACAAAATATGTCATTCCAAAATTCTCCTCTTGTTTTGAAAATCATGCGTTCGAGATTCATTTTACTTTAGTTTCCAGAAGAAATCTACCACCAATGGTAGGATTGCCGTCACGGTCAGGATCGATCCCCATAGGTAGTCGCTCCCCTTCATCTTCAGTGGATGCAGTTTCGTCTTCCCGACTCCGCCACGATAGCATCTTGCTTCCATCGCGGTCGCGAGTTCTTCCGCTCTTTTAAAAGCACTTACAAACAGTGGTACCAGTACGGTTACGTATCCTTTGACACGTTGGAAGAGGTTGCCCGTGTCATACTCGGCGCCTCGTGAGGACTGGGCTTTCATGATTTTGTCCGTCTCTTCTACCAGTGTCGGGATGAAGCGAAGTGCAATTGAGATCGTCATCGCCATCTCATTGACCGGCACCTTGATGAGTTTGAGTGGTTTTCCCAACGATTCCAGTGCATCGGCGAACTTGAGTGGTGTCGTCGTCAACGACAGCAATATACTGGTCGCCATGATGAGCAGTAGGAGCCTACAGGCCAGCATGACAGCCTGTTCCAGACCGCCGGTCGTGATCTTCAGAAAGCCCCAGCTCCAGAGTTCTTCGCCGGAGCGGATCGTGAATACATTGATCACGAATATGAAGGCCATGATGAATATGATCGGTCGGATCGACTTCAGGATCTCGATGAACGAGATCCGTGAGAGTAGCGCCAGAAAGAGCACCACGGCAAACGTCGCCAGCATCGCAACCGGTCGGTTCGCCAGGAAGATCGTGACCATATAGAGGATGAACAGCAGAACTTTCACTCGCGGATCGAGTTTGTGCAGGACCGAGTTCCCGTTCACATATCTTCCGATACTGATATCCTTCATCATGAGGGAGTCACCTCCCCCTCTTTCCCGAATAGGAGTGAGTCGGCTGCGTCCTTCACGTCGAAGGCCAGCGCGTCTGCATACGGGAAATCTTTCTTGAGCGCCAACATCGTGTGCATCAATACCGGTGCATCCAGTCGCATGCTTAAGTAATCAGACTGGGAAGAGAACAGTTTCCTTGGGGTTCCGAAGAAAGTCTGCTTTCCTTGCTTCAGGACCAGGACACGATCCGCGATCTGCGCGGCCTTATCCATGTCATGGGATACCAGTACGATGGATTTGCCTTGTTTGCGGAGGGTCTCAATATACCCGAAGATCTCCTGCTGTCCAACAGGATCCAGTCCTGCTGCCGGTTCATCGAGGATCAGGATATCCGGCGCCATGGCAAGGATTCCTGCGAAGGCCACTCGACGCTTCTGACCACCTGAAAGTTCAAATGGTGAACGCTTCAAGACGCTCTCGTCCAGTCCGACAAGCGGCAACGATTCCATCATCAGACGTTTGCATTTCTCCTCGTCGTAGCCCAGTTTCTTCGGCCCGAACAGGATATCTTTCTCTACAGTTTCCTCAAATAATTGATATTCTGGATACTGGAAGAGCAACCCCACATGTTTGCGGATCTTCTTGATATCCGTATTTCTATTGGTCGTGATGAACGCTTGCGCCTCTTGATCCCAGATCTCAACCGTTCCTTCAGAAGGACGCAAAATGCCGTTCAGATGCGAGATGAGGGTCGTTTTACCACATCCGCTATGACCGATGACCGCAACGATCTCGCCTTTTCTCAAGTCGAAGGAGATGCCGCTGATCGCATCCGGTGCTTTCTTATCGTATCGGTACGCCAAATCATTGACGCGCAGAACGACCTGTTCAGATGGTTTCGCATTCTCTTGCTTCGATGTCTTCGTGGCAAGACTCTTCTTCTCACGAACAATTCGGCGCATCGCTTCCAGGGCCTTCTCTTCGGACTCGAAATCGCTTTGCTCGATGGGTGTATTCGTACGGTTCGCAAGTTCCCAGAGAAGCTCCGCCCACTTGGGAAGTTCCAGACCCAGTTCACGAATCAGTTCGACTTGTGAGAATACTTCAGACGGGGTACCCGACACACGAATACGTCCATGTTCCAGGACGATCACTCGATCTGCGCGATAGGCTTCATGCATATCATGGGTAATGTGAAGGACCGTAATGCCCTTATCCTCGCGCATGCGGCTGACCAGATGCAGGAACTCATCACGCGCCTTCGGATCCAACATGGAGGTACTCTCATCCAGGATCAGAAGATGCGGTTCCATCGCCAGAACGCCTGCAATCGCCAGACGCTGTTTCTGTCCGCCGGACATGGCCGATGGTTGCTTATCCGCCTGCTCAAGAAGACCCACATAGCCGAGTGCTTTTTCCACACGGCGGGCAAGCTCAGGAAGTGGAACGGACAAATTCTCCGGTCCAAATGCAACGTCTTCTTCAACAGTGGTTCCAACGATCTGATTATCTGGATTCTGGAAAACCATACCGCAATGGCTACGAATGGTCCAGAAATGTTCATCTTCATCTGCGTTCAGCTCGAAGATGTTCAATTCGCCTTCATCTGGGAACTCAAGCAGATCAATCATCTTCGCAAGCGTTGATTTACCAGATCCATTCCGTCCCAGAATGGCGACATATTCACCCTTCTTCACAGAGAAAGACACGTGATCTACCGCCGTCACATCTGTGCCGTCATTCGTCGTATACGAGAAGACCAGTTCCTTGGCGGAAACTGTCTGTTCGTAAGATGAATTGGTGAGATCTTTGATTTCCATCTAACGTCTCCCTTGCGAGAAATTGAGGATAATAGACAAAGTGACGGATGGCGTTTGCCGATCCGTCACTTGCTACTTGTTCCAAGTTTGTCCCGGACAGCTTCTTACTCAGCAAATGTGAGGAGAGCCATCTCGGATGCGTCACCACGACGAGCGCCGAGCTTCACGATCTTGGTGTAACCACCCTTGTGGTTAGCCAGTGCCGGTGCAATCTCATCGAAGAGGATGTTAACCGGGTTCACTGTGTTGCCCTCAGCATCATGGGACTTTCTCAGCCAGTAAGCTGCACGCTTACGAGCGTTCAAACGAGAAGGAGCATCAACCTTGATGGTCTTCTTGGTTACTGCACGATCTACTACATCGTACTTCTTACCATTCTTAGAAGTCTTCGAAACAAGAACCTTCTTGCCCTTATCGTCGAGCTTTGCAGCAGAAACTGTTACTTCCTTCTCTGTGTAGTTGTTCATCTCACGGATTGCATCAGCAACGAGTGAATCCATGATCTTAGATACTTCCTTTGCACGAGCAAGAGTAGTCACAACATGCTTTCTATTCTCAGCGAGTGCCTTTCCGTCTTCTTTTACCGGGCAAACAACAAGAGATGTTGCCAGATTTCTTAAAATAGCGTTACGCTGATCGCTCGCTCTTCCTAATTTTCTGTAACCTGCCATGGGTTATACCTCCTATAAATTTAAAAATTATCCTAGCGTGCCCGCAAGCTCGCTATTTAGTCCTCGACATCTGCGAGAGACAGTTCCATATCGTCAAGTTTCTGGATAACTTCTTCCAGAGATTTCTTGCCGAGATTACGAACCTTCATCATTTCTTCCTCAGACTTCGCAACCAGATCACCGATCGTATTGATACCTGCACGCTTGAGGCAGTTGTATGTACGAACGGAGAAATCCAGATCCTCAATCACGATATCGTGAGTGGAGTTCTTGCTTGCGCTGTCGTCGGAATCACGGAAACTCGGACCATTCGCAACATCAGTCAATGCTGTGAACAGACCCAGGTGCTCACGAAGGATTGCTGCAGAGGAAGAAAGTGCCTCATCTACTTTAACCGTAGCGTCGGTCCATACTTCCAATGTCAGACTATCGAAGTCTGTGCGCTCACCAACACGAGTATTCTCGATTCTGTAGTTAGCCTTCTTTACCGGAGTAAAGATGGAGTCGATTGCGATCACGCCGATTGTCTGTGTAGCCGGCTTGTTCATGTCAGCTGTCGCATAACCACGGCCCTTGCCGATCGTCAGTTCGATGAAGAGACGACCTGCTCCGTTCATGGTAGCAATTACATGATCCGGATTCATGATCTCGACTTCTTCGTCATGAACGATGTCACCGGCAGTTACTACACCGGTCTTGCCCTCATCCATGCTGATGTAGACAGTCTTTGGTGTATCGACGTGGAGCTTTGCACGAATGCCCTTCACGTTGAGGATGATCTCAGTCATGTCCTCGATAACGCCCGGAATTGTGGAAAACTCATGGTAAACACCTTCTACACGGATAGATGTGACCGCTGCACCCGACAAGGAAGACAGAAGCACGCGACGGAGGGAGTTACCCAAAGTCGTACCGTAGCCACGCTCAAGAGGAGCTACTACGTATTTACCGTAGGAGCCATCTTCGCTCAGTTCAACACATTCAATTGTCGGCTTCATAATTTCAATCATATAAATCCTCCTAGCGCTTTATGCAAGCAACACGGTGCACTAATTATTTCGAGTACAACTCGACGATCAGTGTCTCCTTGACCTCAAGATCAACATCCTCACGAGCCGGCTCTCTAACGATCGAGCCTGTCAGTGTCTCTTCATTGAAGGACAGCCATGCCGGTACCGGACGGTTGTTCGTCAATGTTTCGAACTTAGAGGACTTTCTGGATGTTTCCTTCACAGCGATTGTGTCGCCAACCTTCAATGTCATGGAAGGGATATTGGCCTTCTTGCCATTTACGAGGAAGTGCTCATGAGAAACTAACTGACGAGCTTCTGCACGAGAGGAAGCGAGACCAAGACGATAAACGATGTTGTCGAAACGAAGTTCGAGAAGCTCAAGGAGGTTCTCACCGGTCTTACCCTGCTTACGCTCAGCGCGTGCATAAGTAAGTCTGAACTGCTTCTCCAAAACGCCGTAGAAACGCTTTGTCTTCTGCTTCTCACGAAGCTGTAAACCATATTCTGAAACTTTCTTTCTGCCCTGACCATGCTGACCCGGAGCTGCGCTCTTCTTAGCAAGTGCGCACTTCGCAGAGTAGCATCTCTCACCCTTGAGGAAAAGCTTGTCTCCTTCTCTGCGGCAGAGTCGGCAGGTTCCTTCTGTATATCTAGCCATTCTCTATACCTCCGAACTCAGACTCTTCTTCTCTTAGGCGGTCTGCAACCATTGTGCGGAACCGGTGTAACATCTTTAATCATTGTTACTTCCAATCCAGCTGTCTGTAAAGCACGGATTGCGGATTCACGACCCGGACCCGGACCCTTTACATAAACTTCTACTGTACGCATACCGTGATCAGCAGCCTTCTTACCAGCATCCTCAGATGCCATCTGAGCTGCGAACGGTGTACCCTTACGGGAACCCTTCATGCCCATCTCTCCAGCGGATGCCCAAGAGACTGCACTACCCTGCATATCAGTGATTGTAACGATTGTGTTGTTAAATGTTGCGTGAATATGAGCCTGTCCACGGTCAATATTCTTACGCTCTCTCTTCTTCGGTCTAACGGCCGCTTTCTTAACTGCTTTTGCCATGGGTTCGCCTCCTTACTTCTTCTTGCCAGCGATCGTACGCTTCGGACCCTTACGAGTACGAGCATTCGTCTTTGTGCGCTGACCACGAACAGGAAGTCCCATTCTGTGACGACGGCCACGATAGCAACCGATTTCTGTCAGTCTCTTAATGTTCAGGGAAACTTCACGACGAAGATCACCCTCTACGTTGTAATTGTTCTCAATCTGATCACGAATCTTAGCGATATCGTCCTCAGAGAGATCCTTGACACGTGTGTTCGGATCAATCTGGGTGTCTGCAAGAATACGATCAGAACTTGTCTTACCAATGCCATAAATGTACGTCAGAGCAATTTCTACTCTCTTGTCATTTGGCAGATCTACACCGGCAATACGAGCCATTCTGTGTACCTCCATGAATGAATCTAAAATGTTGTTTCGTATATATATGACATGCTGATGCTAAGATCCTCTCGTGTTAGGAGAGGCAGCCGCCTTGGCATATGGTGCATGTAATATCCTACTAATTCCTTCGCCTGCCTCGGACGGAATCGTCCGGCAGACAAGGATTAACCCTGCTTCTGCTTATGCTTAGGGTCAGAGCAGATGATCATAACGCGTCCATTACGACGGATAACCTTACACTTCTCGCATATGGGTTTTACCGATGGTCTTACTTTCATGTGTCAAACCTCCCTGCTATTACTGTTATTCAAACAATACAAAGCTTGCGCTATACGCGCACGCTAAAATATTATACCAAAATCTCTTGGCGATGCAAGTAGTTTTTTTGGCTTTTTTAAAGTTTTTTCGATTGCGGTTCAGAAGCAAGTAATATCGCTTCTTATTTCGCACGCCATGTGATGCGTCCGCGGGAAAGATCATATGGAGACAACTCCATGGTTACACGATCTCCAGGCAGAATCTTAATGTAGTTCTGACGAAGTTTTCCGGAAATATGTGCCAGTACGATATGGCCATTCTCCAGTTTTACTTTGAACTTTGCATCCGGCAGTGCATCCTGTACGATGCCTTCAACTTCGATTACATCTTCTTTAGACATTCTTATCCTCCGATAAAGTTATGATTTCAGGTCCGTTCTCTGTAATAATGATTGTGTTCTCATAGTGTGCCGCGTACTTTCCGTCTCGTGTGACAACTGTCCAATCATCATCAAGCAAAGCAATGTCTCTTCTTCCGCTTGAGATCATTGGCTCCACGCAGAAAGCCATGCCCTTCACGATTCTTGGACCATGACCGGCACGACCATAGTTCGGCACATCGGGATCCTCGTGGAGCTGGCGGCCAATACCGTGTCCTGTCAGTTCACGAATGACACCGTAACCGAAGCTCTCGGCATGTGCCTGTACTGCTGCAGATACGTCACCGATGCGATGATCGATCGTACACTTCTCAAATCCTTTCCAGAAGCTCTCTTCTGTCACGCGTATCAGTTTCTCTGCTTCAGGCGAGATTCGACCGACGGCAAAAGTTCTTGCAGCATCTGCATGATATCCTTCTAGGGAGCAGCATACATCGCATGTTACAATGTCGCCCTCTTTCAGTACCCAATCTCTACGTGGAATACCATGAACGATCACTTCGTTCGGAGAAACGCAGATATAGCCAGGAAAAGGGGGTTCTCCGTAATGATAGGAAGAGGAAATTGCGCCGTTCTTATCGAAGACACGTTTCGCAATTTCATCAAGTTCCTGCGTCGTAATTCCAGGTTCCACTGCACGACCTAATGTCAGCAGGGCCTCTTCGACTACTTTGCCGGCTTCTCTCATCTTATCAAAATCAGCTCGAGTCTTAATCTGAATCATGCTTACTGCACTTTCTGGAAGCCCATCTCGGACAGTGCTTCACTTGCCTGCTGGAAAGCAACCTCAGGACTGGAAGAGTTGTCTGCTGTGATCACGATTCCTTTTGCCATATAGAAATCGATCAACGGCTTTGTATTCTCTTCATAAGTTACCAGTCTCTGCTTAACTGTTTCCGGCTTATCATCGTCACGCTGGATCACTTCTTTGCCACAAACATCGCATACACCTTCAACCTTTGTCGGACGGGATACTACGTTATAGCTCTCACCACAAGATGTGCATACACGACGATTGACCACACGCTCCATGATTACTTCAGCCGGTACGGTCACATTGATAACTGCATCAAGCTTGGTGTTCTTGGAAGCAAGCATGGCATCCAACTTCTCTGCCTGTGCAATGGTTCTTGGGAATCCATCGAGGAGATATCCGTTGGCGCAGTCAGGCTGAGCCAGACGATCCTCTACCATGGAGATCGTCAGTTCATCTGGGACCAAAGCACCCTGGTCGATGTATTTCTTTGCTTCAATGCCCAGTGGGGTCTGTTCCTTAATATTCGCACGGAAAATGTCTCCCGTCGAAATGTGTGTAATCTGATACTCTTTCTTCAATACTGCAGCCATTGTTCCTTTACCAGAACCCGGTGCACCCAGTAGAATCAACTTCATGATTCACCCTCCTTCTTGCTTAACGCACGCACAGCCTCGCATGCAAATGCACACGAGGCTGTCGCTGTATGTTACTTAATTGTTTGTGCATTACCGTTAACCAGCATAACACGTTTCCTTTGTTGTCTCAATCAAGGAAGCCCTTGTAGTTGTGGGTAACCATTTGAGACTCGATCTGCTCAACCAGGTCATTAGCTACGCCCGTCATAATCAGAACGGATGTACCGGCGAACCATACGCCTTCCATACCGGAGAGCTTTCCGAGGAGCGTCGGAACAAGTACAACGATGCAAAGGAAGCATGCGTCACACCAGTTGAGTCGGTTCGCAACCTTCGCGATAAACTCGGAAGTCGGACGACCCGGACGAACACCTGGAATAAATCCACCATTCTTCTGCAGGTTCTGCGAGATCTCGATTGGATTGAACTGGATCAACGAATAGAAGAATACGAACACGAAAATGAGAATGAAGTATGCTACATAGTAGAATGGGCTGGAACCGAAATCACGGAACCACTTCACAATCACATTATTACTGTTCGACCAGAACAATGTCACGAGTGTAGAAGGCAGAGACAAGATAGACATGGTGAAGATAACAGGCATAACGCTGGACTGATTAACCTTCAACGGAATGTATGTATTCTGTCCACCATATACTTTTCTACCAACAACCTTCTTGGAATACTGAACAGGAATTCTTCTCTCAGCATTCTGTACGTATACGCAGAAGATAATTGTGATCAAAGATACAAGCGTTACAAGTACGAAAGCAAGAACACCGATGGTGTTACCCAGAACAGCATTCTTGAACTTGCCTGCGATGTTCAATGCATCGTAGTAAAGTTGACGAGCCATATCCGGGATTCTTGTGACGATACCTGCAAAGATGATCAAAGAAACACCGTTTCCAATACCCTTCTCATTGATACGTTCACCGAGGAATACAACGAAGCAAGTGCCTGCGGTAAATGTAAGAATGATCAGTGCAGCTGCCAGAGGACCCGGCAGATAGGATGTCATTGCGCTACGTGTTGCGTAGGTGAAGACGGAAGCCTGTAAAACTGCGAGACCAACTGTTACATAACGAGTGATCTTCTGAAGTTTCTTCTGTCCTTCTTCGCCTTCCTTTGCCAGATTCTCCAGCGCAGGAATCGCAACTGTCAACAACTGAATGATGATGGAGGAGTTGATATAAGGCGTGATACCCATCGCAAAGATGGTAACAGCATAAAGGCCACCACCTGCGATGATATCCATCAAGCTACCAATCTGACCCCAATTCTCAACGATCGAACGGAACTCTGTACGGTTAATACCCGGACAAGGTACAAGGCCACCGACCATGTACAGCGCAAGAATGAAAAGTGTGAACATCAGTTTCTTGCGTAGTTCCGGAAGACGGAATGCATTAACTAAGGTGTCAAATACGCCTTTCATGTCATACCTCCAGTGCCGATCCACCAGCCTTCTCGATTTTCTCTTTTGCAGAAGCAGAGAACTTCGCAGCCTTAACTGTCAGCTTCTTTGTGAGGTCGCCGTTGCCGAGAACCTTCACGCCATCGTTAACCTTGCCGATAGTGATGATGCCTGCATCAGCAAGAATTGTTGCATCGATCTCAGCACCGTTATCAAACTTCTCAAGGTCAGAAACGTTGATCTCAACATAATCACAAGCAAAGAGCTTGTTGTTGAAACCACGCTTCGGCAGACGTCTGTAAAGAGGCATCTGGCCACCCTCGAAACCAGGACGTACACCGCCACCGGAACGAGCATTCTGGCCCTTGTGTCCACGACCAGCAGTCTTGCCGTTGCCGGAACCGGCACCACGGCCCTTACGATATGCTTTCGCGTTTCCGCAGGAAGACATTTCATTAAGTTTCATGTTTCCTATACCTCCATTACACTTCTTCGCATGTAACAAGATGTGCTACAGTACGAACCATGCCGCGAATTGCCTCGTTATCAGCCTTCTCTACAGACTGGCCGATCTTCTTCAGACCGAGTGCAGCAACTGTTGCAGCCTGGTTTTTCTTAGACTTGTTGGTGCTCTTCACCAATGTGATCTTCAAATTAGCCATTGAAGCACACCTCCATTACAAAATTTCTTCTGTGGACTTGCCACGCAGACGAGCTACTTCTTCGAGAGAACGCATGCTCTTCAAGCCTTCCAATGTAGCGTTAACAACATTGTTCGGGTTGTTTGTACCCAAAGACTTTGTACGGATATCCTTGATGCCGCAGAGCTCACATACTGCACGAACCGGACCACCAGCGATGATACCGGTACCACTTGCAGCCGGCTTCATCACGATCTTACCTGCACCGAATACACCCAGTGCTTCGTGCGGGATTGTGTTCTCAACGAGCGGAACAGTAATCATGTTCTTCTTCGCATCTTCAATACCCTTTCTGATCGCGTCCGGAATTTCAGCAGCCTTACCAAGGCCCTTACCAACGTGACCATTCTCGTCACCCACAATCACGAGGGCTGCGAAACGGAAATTTCTACCACCCTTAACCGTCTTGGAAACACGTCCGATATGGATGACTTTTTCTTTTAATTCGGTTGAATTAGGATCAAAACCCATCTTGTTATCCCTCCTGATTAGAATTTCAAGCCAGCTTCACGAGCGGCCTCTGCCAATGCAGCTACACGTCCATGGAAGATGTAACCGCCTCTGTCGAATACTACTTCTTCGATGTTTGCAGCAAGTGCGCGCTCAGCAATCTTCTTACCAACTGCAGCAGCTGCATCCTTGTTGCTACCATTAGCGATGGAAGCTTTCACTTCCTTATCCAGTGTAGATGCACTTACCAGTGTCTTGCCAGCCTCATCGTCGATGATCTGAGCACTGATGTGTTTGTTACTTCTGAAAACGCAAAGACGCGGACGAGTCGGAGTACCGCTGATCTTATTTCTAACGCGGACGTGCTTTCTACGGCGAATAGCGTTCTTGTCAATTTTGTTAATCATGCTTGTTCACCCCTTCTCTTACTTCTTAGCGCCAGTCTTACCTTCCTTGATGCGGACAAATTCACCAACATATCTGATACCCTTGCCCTTATATGCATCCGGAAGTCTGAACGAACGAATCTTTGCAGCGGTTTCGCCAACCATCTGCTTGTCTGCACCCTTTACGATGATCTGGTTCTGAGCCGGAACATCAATAGTGATACCCTGTGGCTCTTCCATTTCGATTGGGTGAGAATAACCGAGGTTGAAGACAACCTTGTTACCCTGCTTAGCGGCCTTGTAACCAACACCCTGGATCTCGAGTTCCTTCTTAAAACCTTCGGAACAACCGATGACCATGTTGTTGATCAGAGAACGTGTCAAACCATGGAGAGCTTTTACCTGCTTCTCATCGTTCGGTCTCTTAACCGAAATAACATTGTCATTTACTTCAACTGTGATGGACGGATGCACATTCAATGTAAGTGTAGCGTCCTTGCCTTTTACAGTGATGGTCTGACCATCCTGCTTTACTTCGAGCCCTGCCGGGATCGTGATCGGCTTATTGCCAATTCTAGACATACAATCTACCTCCTGCTCTTTAGATTGCGGGGCTTGCGCCCCTTTTCAGAGTTTAACTTGTTTGGCGATTACCAAACGTAAGCCATAACCTCTCCGCCTACGCCGAGAGCTCTAGCCTTCTTATCAGTCATAACGCCCTTAGAAGTTGAGATGATGGCGATACCGAGACCACCGAGAACCTTCGGGAGATTCTCCTTGTCAGCGTATACACGCAGACCCGGCTTAGAAATTCTCTGGATACCAGAAATAACGTGCTTTCTTGCAGCGTACTTCAGAGTAATCTTGATCATTCCCTGCTTATCATCTTCAATCGTTTCAAAAGAAGCGATATAACCTTCGTCTACTAAAATCTGTGCGATAGCCTTCTTCAAATTGGAAGCAGGAACCATAACTGTCGGATGACCGGCTGTACCTGCATTACGGATTCTTGTCAGCATATCTGCAATTGCATCTGTAATCTGCATAATCTTTCCTCCTTGTGTGCTATCGGTTACCAGCTTGCCTTCTTAACGCCCGGAATCTGGCCCTTGTAAGCCAGGTCACGGAAGCACAGACGGCAGATACCATACTTGCGGATATAAGAATGAGGTCTACCGCAAAGCTTGCAACGGTTGTGCTGCTGCACCTTGAACTTAGGTGTACGCTGAGCCTTGAGTTTCATTGACATCTTAGCCATATTACTTATACCCTCCTATTACTTACGGAACGGCATACCGATGAGTGTCAGCAATGCTCTTGCTTCTTCATCGCTCTTCGCCGTTGTAACAACAATGATATCCATACCACGAACTTTGTCGATCTTATCAAAATCGATTTCAGGGAACATCAGCTGCTCCTTGATACCCATAGCATAGTTACCATGACCATCAAATGAGTTCGGGTTTACACCACGGAAGTCACGTACACGTGGCAGGGAGATGCTGATCAACTTATCGAGGAAGTTGTACATATTCTCGCCACGGAGTGTTACCTTACAACCGATCTTCATGCCTTCTCTGAGCTTAAAAGCAGCAACAGACTTGGAGGCAACTGTAGCAACCGGCTTCTGTCCGCAGATGATACCCATATCACGCATTGCATTCTCCAATGCCTTCGGGTTGTCCTTGACTTCGCCGACACCCATGTTGAGAACGATCTTCTCAAGCTTCGGGATCTGCATGCAAGACTTATACTTGAACTGCTCCTGCAAAGCAGGCGCAACTTCGTTTACATACTTGTCTTTTAATCTAGACATCGATTACTCCTCCTTTGCTTTCTTAACAAGATCAATATCAGCCTGGCACTTCTTGCAAACACGGTACTTTGCGCCGTCTTCTGCAATTCTCATACCAACACGTGTAGCCTTGCCGCACTTCGGGCAAACCAGCATAACGTTGGAAGCATCGATTGTGCCTTCCTTCTCGATGATGCCGGATGGCTTGTTCTGGCTGACCATCTTCTGGTGCTTCTTGATCATGTTAACACCGGAAACAACAACTCTTCCGGACTTCGGTTCTGTCTTAAGAACCTGGCCCTGAGCGCCAGCGTCCTTACCGGAGATAACAACGACTTTGTCGTCCTTCTTTACGTGAATCTTACTAGCCATTTGTCATCCTCCTTACAGAACTTCTGGAGCAAGGGAAAGGATCTTCATGTAATCCTTATCACGAAGCTCTCTCGCGATAGGCCCAAAGATACGGGTTCCACGCGGGTTCTTGTCTTCCTTAATGATAACAGCAGCGTTCTCATCGAACTTGATGTAGGAACCGTCAGCTCTTCTTACGCCCTTCTTTGTGCGAACAACAACTGCGCGAACTACATCGCCCTTCTTCACCACACCACCAGGAGTAGCGGTCTTCACAGAGCAGACGATGACATCACCGATATTCGCATACTTACGCCATGAACCACCAAGCACCTTGATGCAAGCGAGTTCTTTTGCGCCAGTATTATCCGCAGATCTTAATCTGGATTCTACTTGAATCATCTTGATTTTCCTCCTTTACGTAAATCCTTACGTATTACTTCGCCTTCTCAATAATCTCGACCAGTCTCCAACGCTTGTCCTTAGACAGCGGGCGGGTCTCCATTACCTTAACCTTGTCGCCGATGCCACAAGAATTCTCTTCATCGTGTGCCTTCAGCTTATAAGTTCTCTTCATGATCTTTCCGTACAACGGGTGCTTCACGTGCTCAACAACAGATACAACGATTGTCTTATCCATCTTGTCACTGGAAACGATACCGACACGGGTCTTTCTGAGGTTACGATCGCTCATTTCACTATCTCCCTTCATTAGTTAGCCTTAAGCGCTTGTTCACGGAGAATCGTGTTGACGCGAGCGATGTCACGCTTCACAGCAGCCAGACGCTGCGGATTCTCGAGTTGATTAGTCGCATGCTGGAAACGAAGCTTGAAGAGTTCGTCCTTCAATGCAACCAGTTCCTGCTGAAGTTCCTCTGTGGACTTCGAACGTAAATCTTTAGCCGTCATTTTCAGGTACCTCCTCTTCCTTCTTGATGAACTTAGTCTTGCAAGGGAGCTTATGTCCAGCAAGACGCATTGCCTCACGTGCGATTTCTTCAGTTACACCGGAAATTTCGAAAAGAACACGACCCGGCTTAACTACTGCTACCCAGTACTCCGGAGAACCCTTACCAGAACCCATTCGAGTCTCAGCAGGCTTCTTTGTTACCGGCTTATCCGGGAAGATCTTGATCCAAACCTTACCGCCTCTTTTTACGTAACGGTTAATTGCAATACGGGCTGCCTCAATCTGATTGGAAGAGATCCAGCAAGGCTCTGTTGCATACATACCGTAATCACCGTTCGAAACGAAATTACCTCTGGAAGCCTTACCCTTTAGGCGGCCGCGCTGCTGCTTTCTGTGCTTTACTCTCTTAGGAAGTAACATTAGGCTTCGCCTCCTTCCGTAGTCTTAACAGTCTTCTTCGCTGTCAGGATCTCACCACAGTAGATCCATACCTTTACGCCGATACGACCATACTGTGTGTTTGCCTCAGCAAAACCATAGTCGATGTCAGCACGCAGTGTCTGCAGCGGAATTGTACCCTCATGATATGTCTCAGAACGAGCGATTTCAGCGCCGCCCAGACGACCAGCACAGGATGTCTTGATACCCTTAGCGCCAGTCTTCATTGTACGGGACATTGCCATCTTCATCGCACGACGGAAAGAAACACGTCTCTCGAGCTGGGAAGCGATGCTCTCAGCAACGAGCTGAGCGTTTGCATCTACGTTCTTTACTTCACGAACGTCTACGAAGAAATTCTTCTTAAACTTCTTCTGCAGCTTCTTCTTGAAATCTTCAATACCTGCACCCTGACGACCAATGATGATACCAGGCTTTGCAGCATTGATGATGATGGAAGTCTTGTCTGTGCCCTTACGCTCGATCTCAATCTTCGAAACGCCGGCTGCAAAACATTCTTTCTTTACAAAATCACGGATTTGCTTGTCCTCAACGAGGAAATCGCTGAATGTCTTCTTGTCGGCATACCAACGTGTGTCCCACTCTTTGATGACACCGACGCGCAATCCATGTGGATTAACCTTCTGGCCCATTCTTTATTCCTCCTTATACTCTTTCCTTGAGAACTACAGTAACGTGACTTGTTCTCTTGTTGATTCTTGATGCGGATCCTCTTGCTCTCGGAATGAAACGCTTCAGGATCGGGCCTGCACCTGCGAAAGCATCTGCAACATACAGGCTTCCTCTGTTCAGACCGTTGTTGTTTACAGCGTTTGCCTCAGCAGACTTCAGCGCCTTCTTCAGAATCGGAGATGCTGCCTTTGGTGTGTAGTCAAGGATTGCATAAGCCTCATCAATATCCTTACCCTTGATCTGATCAGCTACGATCTTCACCTTACGGGGTGTGATACGGACATACTTAGCGATTGCCTTACCCTGATCCTTACCGATACCGAGCAGCTTCTTCTGCTTCTTTGTAAGGAC
Source organism: Candidatus Scatonaster coprocaballi (assembly GCA_018064475.1). Classification (GTDB taxonomy): domain Bacteria; phylum Bacillota; class Clostridia; order Saccharofermentanales; family Saccharofermentanaceae; genus Scatonaster; species Scatonaster coprocaballi. The sequence goes on along the minus strand of JAGHVD010000055.1, from coordinate 16,848 downwards.
CGGACGCTTCGCGTTCTTCTTCTCAGCCTTACCGTAAGCTTCGAGGATCGAATCGCGATTCGCTTCAATATAGTCTTTGGTCATTTTAACTTTTTCCACTATTATTTCCTCCCTTCAAAGCTTACGATTATTTACCACCGGAAGTCTTCTCACCGGCATGGCCACGGAAAGTTCTTGTCGGTGCGAACTCACCCAGCTTGTGTCCGATCATCTCTTCTACGACATAAACCGGAACGTGTCTTCTACCGTCGTACACAGCGATTGTGTGGCCGACCATCTCAGGATAGATAGTCGAAGCGCGAGACCAAGTCTGGACAACCTTCTTCTCATTCGCAGCGTTCATCGCATTGATTTTCTTCATCAGGGCATCCTGTACGAAATAACCCTTTTTGGTTGATCTACTCATTATGGTTCCTCCCTTCGCTTACTTTCTACCCTTAACAATATACTTGTTAGACTGCTTCTTCTTGTTTCTGGTCTTCTTACCAAGAGTTGGAACACCCCAAGGTGTAACAGGACCCGGCAGACCGATCGGGGACTTACCTTCACCACCACCGTGCGGGTGATCGTTCGGGTTCATAACAACACCACGGACTGCAGGTCTTACGCCCATGTGACGATGACGACCAGCTTTACCGATGGACACGTTCTCGTGTTCGCCGTTACCTACAACACCGACCGTTGCGCGGCACTTGATAGATACCATACGAACTTCACCGGAAGGAAGACGGATCTGAGCGAAGTCACCTTCCTTAGCCATCAACTGAGCACCAGCACCAGCGGTACGAACCATCTGTGCGCCCTTGCCCGGCTTCAGCTCGATGCTGTGGATCATGGTACCAACCGGAATGCTTGCGATCGGAAGTGCGTTACCAGCTACGATATCAGCATCAGCGCCGGAAACAACCTTAGCACCTACCTCGAGACCCTGAGGAGCCAGGATGTATGTCTTTGCACCATCTGCATACTGCAGAAGAGCAATGAATGCTGTACGGTTCGGATCGTACTCAAGTGCAACTACTGTTGCCGGGATACCATCTTTGTTTCTCTTCCAGTCAATGACACGGATCTTACGACGATTACCGCCGCCGATGTGGCGAACAGTGATACGACCATAAGAGTTGCGTCCGCCTGACTTGCTGCCAGAAACCAACAGACTCTTTTCCGGAGCCTTCTTCGTCAGAGAAGAATAGTCCGCAATTGTCATGTTGCGTCTTGCAGGAGAAGTTGGATTAAAAGTCTTTACTGCCATTACTTCTTCACTCCTTTACCATCAGGCCCATTACTGGCCGATTCCAAATTCTTCAATAGATGTCTTATACTTCTTGTCGGACTTGGTAGCCTTGCCACCCTTGCCAAGATAAGACTCGGACTTAGCTTCCATATCGATTGTAACAACTGCCTTCTTGAAGGAAGCGGTTACGCCCTCGATGTAGCGCTGTCTCTTCTTCTTACCATCGTAGTTTACTGTGTTAACAGAAACTACCTTTACGCCGAAGAGCTGCTCAACAGCCTTTCTAACGTCTGTCTTTGTAGCAGACTTTGCTACCTTGAATGTGTACTTACCAAACGCAGCATCTGTAGAGCTCTTCTCTGTGATTACCGGCTTGATGATGATGTCCTGCGGTGCCTTGTTCATACATACACCTCCATAATCTTCTCAGCAGCTTCCTTCGTCATGATGAAAGAATCATACTTGAGGATGTCGAATACATTGATTGTATTGACGAAAGCTGTCTTGACTGTAGGAAGGTTTCTTGCAGCCAACTCAGCGTTCTCGTTCTTACCACCCAGTACTACGAGTGCAGAAGCGTTTACGTTGATTGCCTTCATGAAATCAACCATGTTCTTTGTCTTCATTGTGTCGAAGTTCAACTCATCAACAACAACGATCTTTGTATCAGCCATCTTGCTGGAGAAAGCAGACTTCATTGCGAGACGTCTAATCTTCTTCGGTACAGTGTAGCTGTAAGATCTCGGCTTAGGCCCAAAGATGACGCCGCCGCCAACATACTGTGCAGAACGAGTAGAACCGTGACGAGCACGACCTGTACCCTTCTGACGATACGGACGCTTACCGCCGCCACGAACTTCGCTTCTTGTTTTTGTGGAATGTGTGCCCTGACGACGATTAGCCAGAATGTTGAGTACTACTGTACGCATTGCTGCTGTGTTCGGCTCAATACCGAAGATTGCGTCAGAAAGATCCATTGATCCGACAACGGCTCCACTAAGATTCAAAATATCAATTTTAGCCATTTCTTAGTTCCTCCTTGTCGAATGATTATGCCTTAACGGACGACGTAATCGTTACGATGCCGCCCTTAGGACCCGGGATCGCGCCACGAAGAACGAGGATCCCTCTCTCGCCGTCAACACTGACGACCGTCAGATTCTGTACTGTGCAGTTTACAGCGCCCATGTGACCAGGCATCTTCTTGCCAGGGAGAACACGAGCAGGTGTAGAGTTAGCGCCCATAGAACCAACACGTCTGTGGTACATAGAACCGTGTCCATCCGGACCACCCTTCTGACCGTGACGCTTGATGTTACCCTGGTAGCCTTTACCCTTGGATACACCGCTTACATCAACGTGATCACCCACGCTGAGCATGTCGGAAACTTTGATTTCCTGACCGAGTGTGTAATCATCCTCTGTCTGGAACTCACGAATTGTACGCTTCACGCTGACCTCAGCCTTAGCGAACTGTCCCTTGTCCGGCTTGTTTACAAGCTTCTCGCGAATGTCGCCTGTAGCAACTTTCACTGCCTTGTAGCCGTCCTTCTCTACCGTCTTGTTCTGAATAACAAACATAGGATTGCATTCAATAACGGTTGCCGGTACTGCCAAACCACTCTCGTCAAAGAGCTGTGTCATGCCGGCTTTTTTGCCAAGTACGAACTTTGTCATTTTTCTTATTCCTCCTATTTAGGTTATTGGTTCTCAAGATTTTCCTGAGAACATGACCTCCGCATATCCCGCCGCTTGACGTTCAGCGGAACGCGGATTCTGCCATTTGACATTAAGCCTTGATTTCAATGCTTACGCCAGCCGGCAAGTCAAGCTTGGTTAAAGATTCTACAGTCTTCTGGCTCGGTGCAAAAATGTCGATAAGACGCTTGTGCGTACGGAGCTCGAACTGCTCTCTGGAATCCTTGTACTTATGAGGAGAACGCAGGATCGTTGTGATCTCTTTCTCTGTCGGGAGCGGGATTGGGCCGGAGAAGCTTGCGCCTGTTCTGGTTACCGTCTCCACGATACGTGCTGCGCTCTGGTCAAGGAGCTCGTGATCAAAAGCCTTAAGCTTAATTCTGATCTTCTGGTTTGTTGCCATTTCTTTTTCCTCCAAATTCTTTGCTGTTATTCTTTTCTTCACCCTGTCTAGCGTTTCTTCTTTGCCCATCATAAAACCCAGGAGACCAGTTACCGCACAATACGGCACTTTGGGCCTGGGCATGTGTTCTTCAGAAAACACACGCTGTGACTTCAGGTTACCGCCAGGAATCAAGTTCCCAGCTGCTCCGCCTAAGTTACCCGTTTTCGTAAGCACAGCCCGCTTACTGAACGGCAATCTCAAGCATCTTCGCTACGCGCACAAAGTCGCGCAGGAAAAAGTATACAGCAGAAGTCAAGCGATTGCAAGCATTATTTTAATAAATTCTTCACATCTTCTTGTGTGAAGTGATATTTCTGATCACAGAAGTGGCACTCAAGGTCAATTCCATTCGGATCTTCTGCCAAAGAAGTCAGATCTTCTTTGCCGATGGCCAAGAGATTTCGCTCCATGCGATCTCTGGAACAGTTACACTTGTAGGAGACCGGCGCGCCCTGAAGGAAGCATATCTTCTCATCACCCAAGAACATATCGAGGATCTGTTCCGGATTCATGCCTTCCTGAAGCAGGAATGTCACGTCGGGAAAACCACCGCCAACGCGTTGTTCAAGATAGGAGATCGTCTCTTCGTCTGCACCCGGCAGAAGCTGTACCATGAATCCTCCGGCACAGGTGACGCCGTTCTCATCTAGGCCCACTCCTAACGAAACGATGGAAGGTGTCTGTTCAGAAGAAGCCAGATAATATGTCAGATCCTCCGCAATTTCTCCAGAGACCAACTCGACCTGTCCGACATATGGCTCTTTCAGTCCGAAGTCTTTGACCACAGTTAGTTTTCCTTTTCCTACTGCTGCGCCGACATTCAATTTGCCGGGACGGTGATAAGTAGTCTCCACCACCGGCTCCAGACAGTATCCGCGAACATGGCCATGCGAATCTGCGACGACTGTCATGCCCTGGATCGGTCCATCCGAGCGAATGTTGAGCGTCATGGAATCCCCATCGCCCTTCAGTGTATCTGCGATAAACAGTGCACCGGTCAGTAAACGTCCTAGCGCTGCAGTCGCAACAGGAGACGTTCCATGAATGCGAAGCGCTTCTTTCACCAAATTCGTAGACCGCACAGCCAAAGCGCGTACTTTGCCGCCCAAGGCTGTTGCAGTGACCATATAATCTGAGCCATCCACCGGAGATCCCGGTGCCTGATAGAAATCATCCATATTTATTTCTCCGTTTCTTCCGGACGGCGGATACAATAGAATACCCGCTCATCTTTCTCATTCGGTTTTCTTCTCTTTCGGTCGCCATATACCGCAACTACTTCCAGGCCGCAGGATCGAACTAATTCGCGAATATCGGCATCCGAGTAATATCGCTCCACGATATCCTCATCACATCTTTCGTAGCGGCCATCTTCCTGTTCGCCAAACATCGTCAAGGACGCTGTGTTCATCTTAGCTTTCTCATCGTAGTCATTCTCCCAGAAGATTGCCGAATCATCCTCAATAGAATAGAAGAACCCTTGACCAAGTGTCTCTGCGAAATGTTTCTTGGTCACGACGTCGAAGATAAAGAGCCCACCCGGATTGAGAAAACAGAAGAAAGACTTCAGTAATTTTACGATATCTTTCTTATTCGTAATGTGGTTCATTGTATCCAGCAAGGAAACAAAGACATCCATGGTGCCATATAGATCCAGCGCCGTCATATCCTGGCAAAGCCACAGAATCGGGCAACCCTCTTCTTCCGCACGTGTCCGTGCACGTTCCAGCATAGGCAAGGAATTGTCCACGCCCACTGTATCGTACCCCATCTTAGAAAGTTCACAAGTCACAAGACCGGTTCCGCAGCCAAGATCACAAAGAAGCAGTCGACCGGCTTCACCATCTCCGCTTGTTCGGCCATACTTCTTGACAATGCCGTCTATAAACTGTGCCCACTCACAGGGATCGATGTCCTTCTGGAAATCATCGTAGTAATCCGCGAGAAAATCGTATGCTGACATGATATATTATCCTTTTATATAAGGAACAGGGTCAACCTTCGTTCCATTCTCTCTTACTTCAAAGTGCAAGTGCGGTCCGGTCGATGCACCGGTACTTCCGCATTCTGCGATCACCTGACCTGCCTCTACATGATCACCGACCGAGACATACACATCACGGCAGTGCGCATAGCAAGTCGTAATTCCATTTCCGTGATCGATTACGCAATGGTTACCATAGTTGGATCCACCCGTGTTCTGACCTTCAACCGGTTCATCTACCTTGATGACTGTTCCGGATGCCGCCGCAACGATAGGATTTCCGTAGTCACCGCCAAGGTCGACGCCCCAGTGCATCTTATCGTAGTGATAGATTGGGTGATAACGCATACCATATGGTGAGTATACTGTATAGTCTCCAGGATATGGCCAGGTCATCTTCCCCTTCGGCGCAGGTTGGGACGGCTTACTTGGTGCCTTCGTCGGCGCTTTGGTTGCAGTACTGCTCGAATTCTCTTCTTTCGCTGCCTGTGTCTGCTGCGCCGCCTGGGTCAGCGCCGCCGCTTTACGCTGACGCTCTTCTTCTTCCTGCTGAAGTCGGCGGATCTCTTCGTCCAGACGATCTGCCTCCTCCTGAAATTCGCGTTCTTCTTGTTCCCAGCGGGACAGCTTACTCGAAGTCTCTTCCAACGCTTCTTCCGTCACGCCGATTCGATCTCGCAGCTCCTTCAGTTCCGCTTCCTTCTGATCCGCAATCGCCTGCATGTCTTCCGCTTCCTTGAGGCAGCGCTCGTTCTTCAATTCCGCATCGTCCATAGCAATGGTCAGTTCATCGACCATCTGCAGATCCGCTTCACCAATCATGGAAATCAGTTCTAAGTTGGTAAAAAAACCTGCAATGCTATCCGATTCCAGTAGGATCTCGAGTGTAGACTTGTTCTCATACTCGAACATGACACTAATTCGTTCCGCATACTGCTTGCGTTTCGCAATCAAGTTCTCTTGGGATTGCACATATTCATCCAGCGCATCCTGTTTCGCAATCAATGCAGCCGCAAGGTCCTCAGAAATCTCTTCGTACTGCGCCATCTGCTCATCACTTAAGCCCTGAAGTTCTTCCAATTCACCGGAAAGATCCGCCTTCTCCCCCTTCAGCTGCTCAACCTGTGAAGCCGCTTCCTCTGCCTTCTGGCGCGCCTCATCTCGCTCACGCTTGGCATCTTCAATATCACCCGGCGCGGGCGAATAACTCAAGAAATCTCTACCGACCGCCTTCACCGGCTTTCGGCTCATGAACCATGTACCACTCAATACGACAGCTATACTCAGTGTCGCCGCAAGAAGTCGTATCCATCTGTTTTTGCTACGAAACATCCTTCTCACCTCTTATACTTTGACGTACTTTCGTACTGCAACGCCACTTCCGATCGATCCGATAATCACGCCGCAAGTTAGGCAGAGGATCAAGACAGATACAGATAACGTACGCATGGGAATCAACGCATAGAGACTGTTTTCCAATACATTTTTCATCGCTACTTTGAAAAGCTTGCTGTATGCAAGATACGTAATTCCCCACGCAAAGCATGCACTGACTAGACCAACAAGTGCACCCTCAACGATATACGGAAGTCGGATGTATCCATTGGTGGCCCCGACGAACTTCATGATGGCGATCTCCGTCGAACGTGAGTAGACAGAGATACGAACCATGTTGGAAATGATAAACAAAGAAATCAAGAATAATACGGTAAAAGCAACGACTGTCGTGATATTCACCATCTTCGTCGTCTTGGAGAGGAACTGCATGACGCGGCTCTCCTGTCTCACCTTCTTCACCCCCGGAATCGCCTGCAGTCGCATAACGACCTCGTCTGCATAACCCGGATCCGTCAGTTGTACGGTCATGGTATAGGGAAGATATGTATTATAGTCGAATTCATCCAGGATTGAAGCGCTGTCGCCCAATTCTTCACGGAAACGCTCGTAGTTCTGTTCTGGAGACAGTGCATGGAATTCCTTCACTTCATTGGGCACACTCTCCAAATAGGAAACGACCATATTCATCTCTTCCTGTGTGCACTGAAGCTTCATATATACTTCAATTGGTGGCTGTTGTCCAACTTTCTTCATGATATATCTCGCATTGGCTGAGAAGATAAAGAAGATAGACATCAGTAGTAACATCAATAGGATTGTCGTCACAGAAGCCACTGTAACCAGCGGATGACGTACGATACCCTGAACACCTTCTTTGAGGGAATTTTTTAATGCGCGTAAGCTCATTCATCATCCTCCTCTTCTAGAATATCCGGATCATCCAGATATTCAGAACGTGTCTTCTCTTCCACCACAGGCTCACTTGGCGTCTCCACCTTCTCGTCGACCATCGGCTCAACCTTTTCCTCGGCAAGCGGTTCACATACCGGCTCGCTCACAGGTTCAACGGTTTCCTCGGAAGCAGGAGTTTCTGTTGTCTCCTCATTTTCTTCGGTTACTGTCTCTTCCACAGGCTCGGCCACGGGTTCTGTAACAGGTTCTTCCGTGTCCATCACAATGATTTCCGGCACCTGTTCAACAACTGCTTCTTTCTTTTGCTCACCCTGCATATTCGGAAATTCCGGTAACGGTCTATCTTCAGGCTCAACGTCTGCCTCATGCAGTTCCTTGTAGTCAACCACTTCCGGCACGAATTCATCCTGCATCGACTTCGGTAACGCCGGTGGCCAATGCTCCACGACAGCCGTGTAGCCGGAACCCTTCTCATCGCGGACGATCAATCCATCATCCACTTCGATGACACGCTTCTTCATACGGTCTACCATGTTGCTATCGTGTGTGCATACGATGACCGTCGTGCCCTGACGATTGATCTCCTGAAGGAGTGCCATGATTGACTCGGAAGTTTCCGGGTCCAGATTTCCCGTCGGCTCATCCGCTACGATCAACTTCGGATGATTCAACATCGCACGCGCGATTGCAATACGCTGCTGCTCACCACCGGACAATTCAAGAGGCATCGCATTCGCCTTGTCGCGAAGTCCGACCGCACCCAGCACAATATCGACCATCTGCTTCAATTGTTTACGAGGCACGCCGATGATCTCGCCGGCAAAAGCAACGTTCTCTTCGACAGTTTTCGTCTCAATTAATCGGAAGTCCTGATAGATAATTCCTATCTGACGACGAAGGACCGGAATCAGCGCACGTGGCATCTTGGAAATACAGAACTTGTCAATAATGACATACCCTTCTGTCGGGCGTTCTTCTCGGGTGATACACTTCATCAGTGTCGACTTACCCGAACCACTCTTTCCAATGACGAATACGAATTCACCATCCGCGATGGAGAAAGTCACACCGCGGAGCGCGTCAGTTCCGGTCTTATATCTCTTATGTACATTCTCAAAACGTATCAAAGTTTATACTTCGGGTCACCAGTTGATGTTTCCACCCTGGCTACTCTTCTCCTGTTTCTCCAGATACGTACGTACCATTGCCGCCAACTTGAACAATACAGCGTCATCGAAGCTTCTCAAATCAAGTCCGGTGATCTTCTGAACCTTATCCAAGCGGTAAACCAAGGTATTACGGTGTACGAACAATTTTCTGGAAGTCTCACTTCCGTTCAGGTTATTCTCGAAGAAACTCTGAATGGTGACCAATGTATCGGAATCCAAAGATTCATACGCGCCCTTCGGGAAAACCTCACTCAAGAACATATTGCAGAGCGTCGGTGGGAGCTGATAGATCAGACGGCCGAGACCGAGTTTGTCATATCGCATGATGAACTGTTCGCTCTCGAAGATGCTTCCCACACGAAGTGCCAGTGTAGCTTCACGATAAGACTTCGCAATATCGCGGAGCGTAGGTGCCGGCATACCGATACCGACATGTGCACGGATCATGGTCTCCGCATTGAGATTATCGAGAATCGTCTTACTTGTTTCGTTAAGGAAACTATCTACATTCTCACTGAGATCCATCACAAGAAGGATGGTCTCCTCATCCATCGCAACCACCATCTGCGTCTTTCCATCCGGAAAAAGATTCTGCAGGATCTCCAGGCACTCCACGCCATCGTTCTTATTGACACGAACGATGAATACAATACGCTTGGTTGCAAATGGAATCTTATACTCACGAGCTTTCAACGGGATATCACCCGGCAGCTCATTCTCAAGCAATACATTCTTGATGAATGTCTCACGCTCCACATCTGTGTTGCGTTCTCTCATGGCCGCCTTGATCCACTGGGTAACCAGTTCAAGGTAGGTGCGCGCCACCGCGTCGACACCACTGATGAAAGCAATATACTGCGTCGCCTCACCGATGATGATCTTCATATAGGTCTTACCGGCCGTACTGGAAAAAACATCGTCAGAGAGCAGAACCGCTCTGGCACTCGAATCCTCAATGCCTTCCCAGGCAGGATCTGTGCAAGCCACAACCATACCGGATGTATCCATTACACCAACGGTCAGGTCAAGGATCTTCTTCGCTTCTCGCATACATTTCTTTAGTTCTTCCATATGCTCACCCTATCACTTTCGTCAAGATTGCCACGTATCAGAATATCCCTGCAAGAATCGCAAGAATAATCTATCTTATTTATCTTAAACTTTTCATGTAAATCTTGCAACCTTCACCCGACGACTTTCCACACGGACGCGTATATGCAAGAAGGGCCGTCCTGCCTAACAGGACGGCCCGTCTTGGTAATTTCACTTAATCGATGATTAGGAAATGATGCTCTGCTCAGTATCCTTATCGAAGAGGTGTACACGGTTAGCGTCGATTGCGATATCAACAACTTCACCTACACGAGACTCAGATGTGGTTGGGTCAACTCTTGCTGTCAGCGGGAGAGAACCATTAACTGTTACATAGAGATATGTCTCAGCACCGAGCATCTCGACAACGTCGACGTCAGCAGAGAAAGCGCACTCAGGATGCATGGATACGTAAGTACCGTCATCTGTGAGAGCCTCAGGACGAATACCGAAGATAACGTCTGTGCCGTCACGCTCGATAACTTCTGGTACGCAGTAACGCTCAGCAAGCTTGATTGTAACGTTCTCGAATGCAACATAAACATCGTCGCCCTCTACCTGGATGGTAGCGTTGATGAAGTTCATCGGAGGCATACCGATAAATCCTGCAACGAATGTGTTGACCGGGTTGTCGTAGAGTTCCGTTGGGGAGTCTACCTGCTGGATGAAACCATCCTTCATAACAACGATACGAGTACCCATTGTCATAGCCTCTGTCTGGTCATGTGTAACGTAGATGATTGTTGTCTGCAGTCTCTGGTGGAGCTTTGTGATCTCAACACGCATCTGAACACGGAGCTTAGCATCCAAGTTGGACAACGGCTCGTCCATGAGGAAGACCTTCGGGTCACGAACGATAGCACGACCGAGAGCAACACGCTGACGCTGACCACCGGAGAGAGCCTTCGGCTTTCTGTCGAGCAGGTGTTCGATCTCAAGGATCTTAGCAGCCTCAGCAACACGCTGCTTAATCTCATCACGAGCTACCTTACGGAGCTTCAGACCGAAAGCCATGTTGTCATAAACTGTCATATGCGGATACAAAGCGTAGTTCTGGAAAACCATTGCGATGTCACGGTCCTTCGGGAGTACGTCGTTGATCAGACGATCGTCGATGTAAATCTCACCCTCGGAAATATCTTCGAGACCAGCGATCATACGAAGTGTTGTGGACTTACCGCAACCAGAAGGTCCTACCAGAATGATGAATTCCTTATCGGAAATCTCAAGATTGAAGTCGGAAACAGCTACAACGCCGCCTTCATACTTCTTGTAAACATGCTGAAGTGATAAACTTGCCATTTTTAAACCTCCAATGATTGACCCGAGAATCGAGTCAATTTTTCTTACGACATAAATATATCACGGTAGCCGACACGCGACCACTCGTAAAAACACCCAAAATTCTATGTCTTTTTTTGACATCCGTTTCTTTCAATTGTTGCAACTTGCCCATGTCATCCTATCCCTGCTTGTGCATAATGTACAATTTTCCTGATTTTTGAGTGTCCATCTTGCTTTATGCAATTTTATTCAGTATTCTGTATAAATATTAATGACGTGGGTGCATTATATTAAGGAGCATATATTAATATGGAAAAAGATACTACATTGCCTACAGTCGGGAACGATATGCAGACATTCATCAACAAAGCAGCTACATTGGTCGAGGCGCTTCCTTATATCCAGAGCCTGGCCGGCAAGACCATTGTCATCAAGTACGGTGGCAACGCTATGGTCAACGACGAACTGAAATCTTCCGTCATGGATGATATCGCGTTGCTGAAGTCTGTCGGAATCAATCCTGTACTCGTACACGGCGGCGGACCGGACATCAGCAATATGTTGAAGACCTTGAACGTAGAGTCCAAGTTCGTCAATGGTCTCCGTGTGACAGACGCTTCCGTCATGAGTGTCGCACAGATGGTGCTCATTGGTAAGACCAACAAAGAGATCGTCTCCTATCTTGGTCAGAAGGGCGTCAAGGCAATTGGTATCAGTGGAATCGACGGACACTTGATCGAGTGCGAGAAGCTCACCGAAGATGCGAACGGCAATCCGATCGATGTTGGTTTCGTTGGTAAGATCAAGCATATCGATACGAAGGTCATCTCGAACCTGGCAAACGATGAATATATTCCGGTCATTGCTCCGATCGGTGTAGGTTCCGATGGTGAAAGCTACAATATCAATGCGGATACCGTCGCAGCTGAAGTAGCCGTTGCGTTGCAAGCAGAGAAACTCATGACACTGACCGACGTAGAAGGTGTCAAGGCCCTTCGTGAGGACGGTTCTTCCTATGTTCTCCCTGTTCTGACCGAATCTGATATTCATAACATGATTGAATCCGGTGTGATCACCGGCGGTATGATTCCTAAGGTAACCGGATGTCTGGATACGATTCGACGAGGTGTCGGACGTGCACATATCATCGATGGACGTATTCCGCACAGTATTCTTCTTGAAATCTTCACCGGTAAGGGTATCGGTACCATGATCGTCCGAGAGAAGAAACCTTATTTCGAAGGAGAGAAAATCTAATTACAGATTTTTCTTGTATCATACTTCCACAATTCATACATGATGAATAGCGAGGTTAATAATATGGATAATAATATTTCAGTAGTTGTGAACGAAGAAAAGAAGAAAGGCAATCTTGAACAGATTGTCGCATTAGATGAGAACGTATATATGCCGGTCTTCGGCAAGCGTGTCCCGCTCGTCGTGGATCACGGCAAAGGCGTATATCTCTACGGCACAGATGGCAAGAAATACATGGACATGATCGGTGGCATTGCCGTCAATACACTTGGTCATAGTAATGGCAAGCTTTGCAAGGCAATCTCTTCCCAGGCGAAGAAAGTCATTCACTGCTGCAATTACTACTACAACGAGCCGCAGACCATGCTCGCCAAGAAACTGGTCGAGAGAAGTTTTGCCGATAAGGTATTCTTCGCCAATTCCGGTGCAGAAGCCAACGAAGGTGCAATCAAGCTGGCTCGTGGCTACTGGTACAAGAAGGGTACCCCGAAGCCGAAGATCATCACGGCGACCATGTCTTTCCATGGTCGTACAATGGCTACTATTGCAGCTACAGGTCAAGAGAAATTCCGTGAGCCGTTTGGCCCAGTCACACCTGGTTTCGACTATGAACCGTATAACGATATCAACGCATTAAAGAATGCCATCGATGCGCAGACCGGTGCAATCATGTTGGAGCTGATCCAGGGCGAGAGCGGTGTACACCCGGCCGACTTCGAATATATCCAGAATGTTCGTAAGCTTTGCACAGAGAACAAGATCCTGATGATCATCGACGAAGTTCAGACCGGCGTTGGACGTACAGGTACTTTCTTCGCATACGAGCAGTATGGTATTCAGCCGGATATCGTCACCCTGGCGAAGGGTCTGTCCGGCGGTGTACCGGTCGGTGCTGTATTGGCAACTAATATCGTCGCAACCGGCTTTGGCCCTGGTGACCACGGTTCTACATTCGGCGGTAATCCCCTCGCTTGCGCAGCCGGACTTGCCGTACTCGAGGAGATCGAATCGAAGAATCTTCTCACGAATGCTACCAATATCAGCGCATTCCTCTTCAAAAAGCTGTCTGCTGTCGCGAAGAAAACAAAGAAGATTGCCGATGTTCGTGGCAAAGGTCTTCTGATTGGTATTGAACTGGATTGCGGTTCTGCTTCTGAAACGAAGATGAAGCTGTTTGAGAAAGGTTATCTGGTCAGCGCAATCGGCTCGAACGTGATCCGTATCGCGCCGCCGCTGATCCTCACAAAGTTACAGGCTATGAAATTCGTCTCTGCGCTGCAGGACGTTCTCGAAGGAAAGGAGTAAACACTATGAAGCACTACATTGATTTTCACGAAGACGTATCCATCGCGGAGCTTGACGCTTTGCTTGATACTGCAATTGATCTTAAGGCCAAGACCAAACAGGGTATCCCCCATCCAATCCTGGCCGGCAAGACTTTGGGCATGATTTTCACAAAGTCTTCTACACGTACACGTGTTTCCTTCGAAGTAGGTATGTATCAACTGGGCGGTCATGCGCTTTTCCTGAGCGGAAATGATATTCAGATCGGTCGTGGCGAGACGATCTACGATACAGCTCATGTTCTGTCCGGCATGCTGGACGGCATCATGATCCGTACTTTCGCACATCAGGACATCGTCGATCTTGCGAAGTATGGTTCCATCCCAGTCATTAATGGTCTTTCTGATGATCAGCATCCGACGCAGGTTCTGGCTGATCTTCTCACCATCAAGGAACACAAGGGTTCCCTCAAAGGCCTGAAGATGGCCTATGTTGGCGATGGAAACAACATGGCGAATTCTCTTCTGCACGCTTGTGCGAAGGCAGGCATGCACATCTCCGTTGCCTCTCCGAAAGATTACACCTGCCCAGAGAAGTATGTTCTCCAGGCTCAGGAAGACGCCAAGATCACTGGTTCTCAGATCGTCATGACTGAGGATCCTTATGTGGCTTGCAAGGACGCAGATGTCATCTACACAGATACATGGGCCAGCATGGGTCAGGAGTCTGAGAAGGCCATGCGCGCGAAGATTTTCAAAGATTATCAGGTCAATGACGACCTCTTCTCAACTGCTTCCAAGGATGCGATCTTCCTCCACTGTCTCCCGGCTTACCGTGGCTATGAAGTGACCGAAGACATCATTGACGGACCTCGTTCCGTTGTATTCGACGAAGCCGAGAATCGTCTGCACGCACACAAGGCCATCCTCGTACATCTGATGAGTGAACAGTATGCCTAATATTCATGTTCGTACTGCCCGGCTTGCCGAAGCCGAGACCATTCTTCAGCTAGTTCGAGAATCTATGGCTTCTTATTGCCGCGATTCTGCCATCCCGAATGATTACATCGAGGCGACTTCCGAACCATTGGAAGTCGTAGAGGATGCAATCTCCTCGGGTGTGGTGTTCGTGGCGGTTACCGATTGCGACGAGATCCTCGGCACGTGCCGACTCTACATCCGTCCAAGGCGAGAGCTTCAAGACGAACTTCCGGATCAGGACCTTGCATTCTCTTCGCGTGTGGCTTATTTTGCCAGATTCTCCGTCTGGGATAATTGGCGAAGCCAAGGAATCGGCAACTTTCTTCTCTCCTTCTGTGAGGGAACTGCGCGACAGTCTGGCTGTTCACATATGTTTCTACACACTGCATTGAGCAACATAGGAATGGTGAACTACTATCAGGCCCACGGATTTGAGATCATATCGCATGATATAGGGCGAGGTTACAATCGTGGACTATTTATGAAGAGGCTTTAAGCCTCTTTTTTCTTGTATCTGAATATAATGTGTTGTTATATTCTGATTGCTTTGTTTGCTTATTCTTTCCTAGTTGTTATAGTCGTATTTTTCAACGCTTTTCTGAATATCTTCTAATCGTGGCATCACATAAAATAACACAAAAGAATAACGTGTTGGGAAATACTTTACATGAATTATCTGAAAGAATACAGACTGAGTGCAAACATGAATCAGGCGCAATTGGCGGAGAAACTCTGCGTAACACAAGCCTGCGTTTCTCGATGGGAACACGGCATCGCATATCCAGAAGTCGAAACAGCCAAGAAAATCTCAAAACTGCTAGGTATCCCCTTTGACCTCATATTCAACCTGCCGAGTCATGTCGAATCGCATACGCTTCCCGTCTACGACTCGATTACCGCTGATGGAATGTCCAGAAGTAGTTCCAAGGCCGGAAGTCTACTCGAACTTTCCGAGCGCGAGATGAAGATGCTTCTTCCAAGAAATGATCAGAAACTGGTCAAGTCAGGCAAGGAACGTCAGTTGGTCTTAGAGCCGGAGCGTTTCTTCGGTTTCTACTACAACGAATCAGATATGTTCCCTTATATCATGAAGGATTCCCTGAATGTCATCTTCTCTACGACCAATTTATATCCCAATGCGATGCTTCTTGTTAGCCTGGACGGCAAAGATGCTTCCATCGTTCGCCTGGTGGACGGGGAGTCTGATATCGTAGTCATCACGAATAACAATCCCGTGCAGTACCGACATTTCAGAGTTTCAGACCTTACAGACGGAAATCTGAAGATTCACGGTGTCGTGGTACAGTCTCGGACGAATTACCTGTTCTAATTGCATATATCAGATCGTCGTGGTTTTGCACACCCACCATTTTTCCTTGATCAGTCTCTGGATCTCAGGCGTAGATAGAAGCACATCGATCTGTTCTTCCGTCTCAAATAGTCCAAATAGTGCGCTGCCCGACCCGCTCATTGCCGAGAATACTGCGCCATTTCTCCACATGAGATCAAGGCCTTCCTGCATGCAAGGCACTTCGAGCATAGCCGGGATCTGAAGATCATTCTTCCATAGAGTCGCGCTGTTGCGCACACACATACATGGTGAAGTCATACTGATATCCAAACGAAACTCTCGAAGTATCGAGGACTTCTCTTCTTCTGAGATGCCGGAAAGGCCCATCTCATCGAACTTTGCATAACACTTGGGTGTAGATACACCTGCACTGGGCTTCAAGATCAGCATCGGAATATTCGCAAGATTAGGAAGGTCTGTCATCACCTCACCCACGCCCTCGCAAAGCATCGTCCCACCCTTCAGGAAGAAAGGCACATCTGCGCCGATCTTCACAGCCATGGACAGGAGCTGTTCCGGCAAGACTCGTCCAGGAAGAAGCTCATCAAGTGCCATCAGCACCGCAGCACCATCGCTGCTTCCGCCACCCAGACCCGCTTGAGAAGGAATATTCTTCTCAATCTCGATGGACACATCATATGCTTCTTCAATTGCATCGAGGAAGAGTACTGCCGCCTTGACCGCCGTGTTCTTCTTCGGATCTGCCGTGAGGTAGGGAAGATTGGACTTGAAATCGATCTTCGGTTTCTGGTTCGGCGCAGAAGGAAGCACCTCCAGCTTCACCGTATCGTAAATGCCAATGGTCTGCATCGCGCTAAAG
>JAGHVD010000083.1 GCA_018064475.1 Candidatus Scatonaster coprocaballi | reverse complement strand
ATATATATAGTGTCTCATCGAATCTTTCTTGTTTAGTTCAAAAAAAGGTGTTGACATCCCCCCACTTCGCGCATATAATATCCATTGTTGACCGAAAAACGCGGGATTAACTCAGTGGTAGAGTGTCACCTTGCCAAGGTGAAAGTCGCGAGTTCGAATCTCGTATCCCGCTCCATTAAGAAGCCGTCTCAAGTGAGACGGCTTTTTTCATGTCTGGTATGTTATCGAGATTGATCAGATTTGTTCGTGCTTCGATTATGCTTCACAGATTGTCAGGATGGCTTGGCTATTTAGCGTTCCGCCAAAGAGATCCAGTGCTGATCCGACTGTAATATTTACGCGCCCGTCGGATACTTCCTTCAAAGCTCGAATATCGTCATAGGAATGGATTCCACCTGCATAGGTAATGGGGCGGATTGGGCAATTGTCTGTGGCTTCCTTCAGATACGTCTGAAATATGTCGAACAACGCTGCGTCCGGGCCTGCTGCCTTGCCTTCTACATCCACTGCATGAACCAGGTACTCGTCGCAATAGTATGCAAGTTCTCTCAACACTTGTGCGGAGAGAACGGTCTCGGTGAAGCGTTGCCAGCGGTCCGTAACGATGTAGTATTTATCTTCCTTCTTACGACAGCTAAGGTCCAGAACGATGTGTTCGCGGCCAACCGCTTCAACAAGTCTCCTCAGATGTTCGTAATTGATCATGCCATCTGAAAACACATAAGATGTCACAATAACGTGGCTTGCGCCGGCTTCGATAAAAGCCCCTGCATTCTCTGCTTGGATTCCGCCGCCTACCTGCATCCCGCCCGGATATGCCTCCAGGGCTTCCATTGCCGCGGATTTACTCGCCTCGTATTCGGGTGTCCCCACCTTATTGAGCATAATGATGTGTCCACCGCGGATCCCAAGTTCCTGGTAATATTTCGCAAAATATGCCGAACTACGTTCCGATACGAAATTCTCTTTCGCACCGGAATCATCCAATGTCCCGCCTACGATCTGCTTTACTTTTCCGTTATGGATATCGATACATGGGCGAAATTCCATGCCGTTCCTCCCCTGTTACTTCTTATCCAGTGCTTTCTTCCCCGCCTTATTCGTGAAATCATGGAACGGATCCTGAATGTCGTTGATCTCACCGCCCATTCTACGAATTGCAGACAATGCCTCATAGAAAGTCTCACGGTCAATGGTGTGTACCGTACGATCAAGATAACCCTTCAGTAATGCAATACCGCGCGGGTCACCATAATCGCCGATACAGATCACAGCAATCACTTTCGCCTTCATACGGCGGAATGCAGCACGCAGAGCCTGATAGATCTCATTCTGCTGATTCTTGATGCCGACTTGGGTAAGCATGATCATCATGTCTTCATACGGCCCCGTGATCTCCTCATCGGAACGATTGAGCAGGAAGTCGATCAGCGTCGGGACAGATTTCTCCGCCAGGCCGAGCATCATGACTTTTACCGAGTCCGCAATATACTCCTGTGTGCTGGAGAAACTGCAGAAACGAGTCAGGACCGGCTCCATGGCTGGCTCATACTGTGCCGTTCCGAAGAAGCGGATTGCTGCAACACAAGGCTGAAATTTGACGAAGAATTCATTCTCATCCTCGTCTTCCTTCGGCTGCCAGGATGCATCGAGCACCATGTTCAGAAGGCGCTCACAAGCGGGTTCGCCGAAAGACTTCAGACGCTCCACCAGCGGATATGGGGTCGCTTCATCATCAATAAGCATGGACGCTTCGTTGAATGCGTCCAATGCCTCTTCCAGATTCAGCTCGGAGATATATGTCTCACCATCTTGGCCGTCAAGATAACTCTTCTTCTCTTTCCAGAATGGTGCGGTCTCCCGTTCAATATACGCACGGAAATTCTTGAAATGTTCGGCCATCTCGCCTTCGGTCGGTCCATCTTCTGATGTAACCTGATCTGCAAAAGCCTCGCAAACCTTGGAAAGTCTCTTGTTAAACTCGGTAAAAAGCTGTGTCGTCTGTGCCATGTGTGCACCTCCGGGAAAATCTTCTTAAGCATTATAACATCTTTTCAGGCCATATTTTCCGTATCTTCGCAAAATGCAGATCGAAAAGCGCTCGCAACATGTTCGTCAGCATAAAAAAAGACCGTCCCTTGGACGGTCTTCACTTGGAGGCACCACCCGGATTTGAACCGGGGATAAAGGTTTTGCAGACCTCTGCCTTACCACTTGGCTATGGCGCCGACTTTGCAATCAGCGAATAAGATAATAACATCTAACCCCACGCGCGTCAAGCATTTCCACACATCATTTGCGGATTTCGCCGATTTTGCGTATCACAGACTGGTTTCAGCACTTCCCCATGATTTTCTCTGGAAGATTTGCCATGGCTTCCTGGGTCGTCTTGAAGCGTTTGAGCTGACCGATCACGCCTAGATCCGGACGTGGGAAAATGAACGGCAGATCTGTCTCACCCAGTCCCGGTCGAACCGGGAAAGCAAGCTGCTCCTCTTCAATGGAGAACTGTGCATCCACACCCGGCTTGTTGCCACGCGCGTCGACACGGATCCAAGCACCCAAAGACTCGAAGTAGATGGCATTCAGTCCGTGAAGGATCAGTGGTGAATCTTCATCATTCTCATCCAGTCGGAGATACTGATAGCAGAGTCCGGCTGGAATGCCCGCCGCACGCAGGATTGCGCACAGAAGATGGGATTTCCCGAAGCAGAGTCCCGTTCGCTTGTCGAGTACTTCCGAGGCCTTCAGGCACAACTCCTTCCGTCCTGCATCGTTACTGTGAGAGATCTGGTCTCTTACAAACTCAAAGGCACGCGAAGCGAACTCGATCTCTGGATCGAGATACTTCATCTCCTTGCCATCGGACAGGTCTTTCATGACGGTCTCCATCAGATAATTGCTGATATAGACCACCTTAATGTGATTGTGATTGATGTATTCACTCACTTCAAGATATTCTTCGAACCGTTCTGCTTTCGTAAATAATTCCATGATCCTGCCTCTTTGCTTCGAATTTTCTGTCTGCTATTGTATCACAGAGCTTGTTCATGATGTAGTGTTGCCCTTGCTGGTTGGGAAGAAGAACCGTTGCCCGGATTTCTCCAACACTTCCACATGCACCCCATACACACGTTCAAGGACCTCCGGCACCAGCACTTCGGATGTCGCGCCCTTGCTAACCACTTCTCCCGCCTGCAGCAACACCGCACGGTCGCAATATCGTTCCACCAGATTGAAATCATGCATCACCACGACGGCACTGATCCTTCCGGCATCCACTTTCTGTCGTAGCAATTCCAGCATCTCGATCTGGTGTCGCACATCGAGGTTCGACGTCGGTTCATCCATGAGTACCCAAGGTGTACTTTGGGCCAGCGCTCTGGCGATCAGGACGCGCTGCCGTTCTCCACCAGAGAGCGAACTGAACATTCTTGTCCGCAGTTCGGCAACCTCCAGTTCTTCCATGGCTTGGGCAACGATTTGTCGGTCCTCCTCGTTCTCTGCGTCAAAGGCTTTCTTATACGGGTATCTTGCCATGCTGACCATGTCTTCCACGGTAAAAGCACTCGACTCATTCCCCTGTTGCGGCACCCAAGAGAGGATCTTGGCAAGTTCTTTTGCCGAATAATCCTGAGGAGACTTGCCACCGACCTCAATTCTTCCTTCCGTAGGCTGAAGTTGGCTGAGAAAATGTCGGAGGAGTGTCGTCTTACCTGAACCGTTCGGACCCAGAAGTGCCGTCAGATGGCCGGGAGCAAAATTCGCGCATACATCCTGAAGGATGCTTCGTCCTGCACCATTGGGATGGTAGCTGATGTGTTTCACTTCGATATTCATGCTTCATTTCCCTCCCTTTTCCTTGCGCGGCTGAGTAAATAGAGGAAGTATGGCGCGCCAATCACTTGGGTGATGGCGCCAACCGGAATCTCTGCAGGTGGAACAAGGGAACGGCTCAGTGTATCACAAGCGATCATGAAGATTGCGCCCACCAGCAGGCAGAGCGGTAGTGAGCGACGCGACTTCGGTCCGCTTAGAAGCCGAACGATGTGCGGAATAATGAGGCTCACAAATCCAATGATGCCACTGACCGATACGCTGGCGGCAATCAGCAAGGAAGTGGCCACCACCGCAATGATTCGCGTATTCTTCACCGACACGCCCATGCTCCTTGCTTCGTGATCTCCTAGGCTGATCAGATCAAGTTCCCTGCCCAACACCATGAAGCAAATCACCGCTGGGACCAGTACGATTGCTACGAAGCCGACGCGCAGCCAGCTCGCCGCGGAGAAGCTACCCATCATCCAGAGATAGATCTGTTCAAGTTTCTCGCGTTTCCACATCATCATGATGGTAATAGCCGCCGTCAGCATAGACGAGCAGGCGATTCCGGCAAGAAGAATGCTGGTCGCAGAGTGCGAAGAGGAGATCCTCGCCACGCGGAAGACCAGAATCATCGTCAAGATGGCACCGACAAAAGCACAGAGCCAGATGCTGCTTATTCCCGCTACACTGAATCCAATTCCGGACACAATCGCTACCGCAGCACCACAGGCCGCGCCGGATGAGATACCCAGCACCTGAGGATCGGCCAAGGGATTTCGGAATAGCGCCTGAAGGACTACCCCAGCCACGGCAAGGCCGGCGCCCACCAATCCGGCTAGGAGCACGCGTGGCAGGCGCACACGAAGAATAATCGTAATATGCGTGGAGGGAATCCCAGACAGGAGTCTGTCTTTCGGTACGAACGGGAATCGGGATACCACAATTCGAGCGGTCTCCGAAAATGGGATAGACACTGCGCCGACACTCGTCGCCCATACAATGCCTGCTAGGAGCAGAATAAGAAGACCACCACAGACGATACTTAACGATAGTTTGTGAGATGATTCTGAGGTCATGGCCGGATTCTCCTTGAACGGTTACTGTCCGTCGACAGTCTCAAATGCTTCCGGGTAGAAGATTGCTGCCATTTCTTCAATGGCCTCGGCATTTCTCGCACCTTGACGGTCCAACTTATCTGTATCGATCGTATAGACCTTATTATTCTTCACCGCAGATAACTGGTTATAGGGTTCCGTCTCCATGAACTCTTCTTTGGCCCACTCCGGAACGATAATGATATCCGGATCGTCCTCAATCAGCTGATCCACGGAGAAAGACCATCCCTTCACATTCTCTGCGACATTTCTTCCACCCGCTTCTGTGATCAGCTGGTGAATATAGGTATCTCCGCCGCAGGTAAAATCACCGTACTCGCCGAAGGAAACTACATAGTAGACACTTGGTGCCGCAGTCTGGGCCTGTTCGATCCTGCTTTGCACCTGCTTAATCTTCGACTCCATTTCCGCAACCACCGTCGTCGCTTCTTCATTGGCGTTGATGAGTTTTCCCAGCATGCCGATCATGGTGTATACACCTTCCGGATCTCTTTCCTCGTTGAAGCAGATCACCTTGATGCCAAGTCCCGTCAATTGTTCATAGGACTCTTTGGAGAAAATGGAGGAAGCTATCACCAGATCTGGTTGCAGGGCAACGATCGTCTCCACATTGGGGACATCGATGGCCCCGACTGACTCGATGGCCAGACATGCCTCCGGATAGTTGCAGTAATCCGTGCGGCCGACCAGCTTCTTCTCCTGTCCAAGTGCGTAGATCAGTTCGGTAATCGCAGGTCCGCACGAGATAATGCGTTGGGGTTCTTCCTCAAGTGTCATCTTGTTTCCATAAGAATCCGTAAAGGTCATCGGATAGACGGACTGCGTGAACGTCTCGGTTTCCGAGCTTATCGCTTCGCTTTCCTTCTTCTTGCATCCCATCGTCCATAAACCGATTGAGGACACAAGTGTTACGACGGCAACGATCGTAGCCGCACTTCTTCTAAAATGATTCATGTAGAATCTCCTTCTTCTTCCCTCTCCCGTCCCCGAGAAGTACCAAATCAAAAACAGAAAAGACTCATCGGCAGGTCTCCTGGCTTACCCGCATCGCCTACTCTCCGTCTCACCTTCTCATCGACTACTCACAACGCCTAATCAGGCTGGTGGCTTTCACGACAATGGCTTCTTTCGGATTTCGTATCAGGTTACAGTAGTGGGGGCTGCTACGGATTCTCACCGTATTCCCTATTCTCCTATCACTACATAGGCACCGATGGCACGTAAGCATTATACAAGAAAAGGCCGCCTCATATCAATGAGACGGCCTTCGCAATTCGAAATATCAGACTGGATAGTATCAGCTGTTCGCCTTCATCGCAAGAATGTAGATGAACGGAGAGTTCCAGTAGATGGCCACTTCGTTGATCGAGTAGCACTGATCGTTATCCACATAGCACATACCACCTGGCATATCCATCAGAACCGTAATCGCATACGGATCAGCCGGATCACTGTTCGGGCCACCGACAACCATACCCGGAACTGTATGTCCCTTGTTCTGGGATGGTCTGTGATGTGGATGCTCTGCAGCGTGATCGCCGAAAGCAGTCAAGAAACTATATCCGCAAGGATTCATACCTAAGATGTAGTCTACCTGGTAACCGGACAGTTCGCGATACTCTTCTTCGCCACTGATCTGGTAAGCCAGTGAATAGAGGATACCGTTGTTGCTGATCGTCAAGTTACTGCCCCACGGGTAGATGGCACGCATACGGTTATAGTAACCTTCACGGCGGGAAACCATGTTCGCCATGCTTACTTCATCCAGCACGCGCTTGGTCAGCTTGTCCTTGAACTCAGCATCCTGATCGGCCACATCCGAAGTCAGGTACGCATGGATGCCATAAAGACCCATCTCGATCCAACCCAGACCTAATTCCATATCGTCGTGATACAGTTCTTCTGCCCGATCAAGATATGTCTGTTCGCCGGTTGCAAGATAGAGTTCGATCGCTGCCCAGAACCATTCGTCTGTGTTAGAAGCATCCGGGTACTCACCGGTCTCGACGCCTTCCGGATTCAGGAATCCTGTCGTATCTGCTGCAGCATTCGCCTCCATATACTCATATGCTTTCTTGGAAGCTTCGAGGCACTTGTTTGCAAATTCTTCATCGTACTTGGCATATATGCCGTATGCCTTCGCCATCACCGCGGCAAAATCACCTGTCGCAGTTGTAGAAATCGGATATACATAGAGTTGCTCGGTCTCTTCTTCCGGCATGACCGTTGCAGGAAAATTCGGCGCGGTTACCTTGTGGTACACACCACCGTTGTCGGCCTGCATCTTGAAGAGCCACTCCAATTCATAACGTGCTTCGTCCAGGATATCCGGTACGCCGTTACCACTTTCCGGAATACCCAGATCATCCGCTTCGTAATTTGCATCTTTGTAGGTCATCAGCAAATCTGCGACAGCCTTCGCACCCGGTGCAGAATAACGGCCATAGTCGCCTGCATCGTGCCATCCGCCGCTCACGTCGATCTTGTCTTCGGTGCCGTAGATGATTGCTTCACCCATATGGCACTCCGGATGTACAAAATCAGCATATTCTTCACCGATATCTGCCTTGACTTCGCAACCACAGCGCTGTGTATACAGCATGAGAACCGAAGCACGAAGTGCATCATCATATACATCATCAGCGATCTCGAACGGATAGGAATCGCCGGTCACATCTGTACGGATCAGATATTCACCCGGTGTATTGAATTCAGTAAAATCGCCTTCCTTGACAAAGCCCAATGTTGCGCTGCACATGATATCGTCAGAAAGTTCGCCGGAGTAAACGACCTCGTTAGTCTTCACATCGATAATATCGAACTTCGAATCGTCCTTGTTCGAAATGAAGACAGACTTCGCATCGTTAGGCTGGTAGCCGATCTGATTGAGTGAGATCGGGTTCGCGGCCTCCAGTGGCTCGATCTCCACTGCATTAGAACTATTGAGCACCTTCATGGTCAGGTTATCAATGTAGACTGTATGTGGCTTAGGATCCGTCATGCTGTCCTGATAACCCAAGTTGAAAGCGAAACGCGGTGCCGGATCACTTGCCTCATACATGGTAAAGGTATAAGAAATATGTGTCGGCTCGGTACCCATATGGGCGTGCTCTTCACCGCAGTATGCATGGTAATCGCCACCATTCAATTGAATACGCCATTCAAAATCTCGTTCTATATCGCTATAGATATCGAACTCTACACAATACTCAGCATTCTGGAAGATCTGGAAACCATCCAAGAAAATCTGGCACGCATGCATAACTGTACCCACATCCTGAATACTTGCCACCATCTGGCCATCGACATCATTGAGCTGGTACGATCCGCCTGACTCCATGTAGGTCAACCACTTGAATGTGGATGGATCGTCAAAGCTTTCATCCAAGGCATACGCACCATCATATAGTTCTCTGGTCGCACGTTTTCCGGCATTGGGATCAACTGCTGTCGTCGCACTTGTCTCTGATTCCGAAGTGTCAGAAGTAGACTCGACGGATGTTTCCGTGCTCGCACTCTCACTACTGGACGCAGTCGTGTCATCCGATTTCTTACAGGCCACAAGACTTGTCAGCATAGAAAGCGCGAGCAACATTGCTACTGTTTTCTTCATACATTTTCCTCCGCTAATGAAATTCCCCCGAAATGCCACAGGGTTTCCCCCATGCATATCTTTATTTATTATAGAGTGAATGGTTTCTCTTGAAAAGGTCAAATGTCAAAAAAAGACTGCCTCGATACGATGACTCATATCGAGGCAGTTATCATGGTGACCCGTAGGAGAATCGAACTCCTGTCTACGCCGTGAAAGGGCGTTGTCTTAGCCGCTTGACCAACGGGCCTTGAAAATGGTAGCGGCAGTGGGATTCGAACCTACGACCTGCCGGGTATGAACCGGACGCTCTGGCCAACTGAGCTATGCCGCCATTTTCATGCGTTTTTTGACGCCATTAAATATTATCAGCAGATGTCACCATTGTCAAGCATTTTTCTATTCTTTTCTATACGTCTCCTGAGGAGTCGCCAACACGATTTCTTCCAGTCCCCAACCTGCTAGATTTCCATATATTTTCCACATATCCGCATTCCCATGGAAACTATATGGAAAAACCGCCACTGGCCTTGCGGCCAATGGCGGTTCATCAATCATTTCTGTTTCACGCGAACAGGGGGATCTTACTTGATCTCAACCTCAGCGCCAGCTTCCTGAAGCTTAGCAGCAGCTGCATCAGCCTCTTCCTTGGAAACGTTCTCTTTAACAGCCTTAGGAGCGTTGTCAACGAGTTCCTTAGCTTCCTTCAGGCCGAGACCTGTGAGCTCACGAACAACCTTGATAACAGCGATCTTCTGAGCACCAGCGCTCTTGAGGTTAACTGTGAACTCTGTCTGAGCAGCAGCCTCAGCACCAGCAGCACCACCAGCAGCAGGAGCAGCTACAGCAACTGCAGCAGCGGATACGCCAAATTCTTCTTCGATACCCTTCTCGAGCTCGAACAGTTCCATAACGGACAATGTCTTGATATCTTCGAGAAGCTTTGTAATTTTTTCACTAGCCATTGTAATATTCCTCCATAATTTGATTAGCCTTAATCAGGCTTGAACTAGTATTCGCTGAAATTATTCAGCAGGTGTTTCGGTTGCTTCTGCAGCAACAGCGACAGGTTCTTCTGCCGGTGCAGCTTCTTCAGCAGGTGCTTCAGCCGGAGCCTCAGCGCTTACGCCACCCTCTTCCTGCAGTTTCTCTGCAGTAGCCTTGGTGAGCATAGCCAACTTTGTAATAGGGAAGAGCAATGCATACACGATCTGGCTGAGCAGTACGTCCTTGGAAGGAACAGCTGCAAGAGCTTCGACTTCTGCAACAGTTGCGAGCTTGCCTTCGATGATGCCGCCCTTAATTGTGAGCTGCTCAAAATCATCCGCAAACTTCTTCGCTACCTTAGCCGGCGCAATCAAATCTTCTGTGGAGAAAGCAACAGCTGTTGGGCCCTTGAACATATCGTCCAGACCTTCGAAGCCGAGTTCCTTGAAGACAAGATTCAAAGTCGTGTTCTTAACAACCTTGTAGCAAACGCCATTCTTACGCATTTCAGAGCGAAGAGCGGTGTCCTGTTCAACTGTCAGACCACGAGCGTCAACGAAAACAAAGGACTGGGCTTCCTTGTAGCTAGCTACCAGGTCAGCAACAATCTTCTTCTTTGCTTCCAAAATCTTTTCACTTGGCATGATTCTTTACCTCCTTGTATTGATACTAAAATACCCCACGCTGTATGCGAGGGGTATCAAGTGTAATCAATACGATACGGTTGATTCCTCACCTCGGCGGGACGTCTTGAACGTTTGCGATTGCTCTCCCGCTGTCTTCAGCTGTGGATATTTTATTAAATTAAGCGTATCCATCCAAGAAGTTCTCACTTCCGGTGGGGAGTGGATACACCCCCTGAACGTTCTATTCCAATTACAGCTTGGATGGGTTCACACGGATACCAGGACCCATTGTTGCGCAGATGGAAACGTTCTTCAGATACTGACCCTTAGCGGCAGAAGGCTTAGCCTTGATGATTGCATCCATGATGGTCTTGAAGTTCTCTTCGAGCTTCTCCTGACCGAAGGATACCTTACCGATTGGGCAGTGGATGATGTTTGTCTTATCGAGACGGTACTCAATCTTACCAGCTTTGATATCCGTAACAGCCTTTGCTACATCCATCGTAACTGTACCAGCCTTAGGTGTTGGCATCAAGCCCTTAGGACCCAAAACCTTACCAAGACGACCGAGTTTCGGCATCATGTCCGGAGTTGCGATCAACGCGTCGAACTCAAACCAGTTCTCTTTCGCGATCTTATCGATGTACTCTTCAGCACCTACATACTCTGCGCCAGCTGCCGTAGCCTCATCAGCCTTCGGGCCCTTAGCGATAACGAGTACGCGCTTTGTGCGACCAGTACCGTGCGGCAGAACAACTGCACCACGAACCTGCTGATCAGCGTGACGGGAGTCAACACCGAGACGAACGTGAAGTTCTACCATCTCATCAAACTTTGCTTTACCTGTTTCAACGACCAGACGAACTGCTTCGGAAGGATCGTAAGAAACAGATCTGTCTACGAGCTTAGCAAGCTCTTCGTATCTCTTTCCTCTTTTCATACTCAATCTCCTTCAAATCAGTCCTCAGTTACAACGATACCCATGCTACGAGCAGTACCTGCTACCATACGAGCACATGCATCGATGTCTGCTGCATTCGTGTCAACGATCTTCACTTCGGCAATCTTCTTGCACTCAGAGAAAGAAATCTTTGCTACCTTGTCCTTGTTCGGCTTACCGGAAGCCTTCTCGATATTGCAAGCTTTCTTAAGCAGTACCGGTACCGGTGGAGTCTTTGTAATGAAAGAATAAGAACGGTCAGCATACACTGTAATGATTACAGGAATGATGAGACCGGCATCTTTAGCTGTTCTCTCATTGAATTCCTTGACGAACTGAGCAATGTTAATACCATGCTGGCCAAGGGCTGGTCCAACCGGCGGCGCAGGTGTTGCTTTGCCTGCAGGGATCTGAAGTTTAACGTACCCTACAACTTTTTTAGCCATTTGCGGCCACCTCCCAAAAAATTTCCCGATTCGTCTTATCCCGAATCGATATATTTGTCATCTCCGAGAAGGAGATGTGATAAGCATTTTGCTTGCTTCGGACAGTTCCCTGTCCCCTCAATTATACGCGAACGACCTGAGCGAACTCGAGTTCAACAGGTGTCTCACGACCGAACATAGAGATTCTCACACGTACGGTATGCTTCTCCAAGTTCATCTCTTCTACTGCACCGACGCAGTCTGCAAAAGGACCTGAAATAATGCGAACCATGTCGCCGATCTCGTAGTCCACGGACGGAACCCAACCGGACTCCAGACCCATCTTTGCAAGTTCTTCATCCGACAGTGGCTGAGGCTTGTTAGCATTCGGGCCAACAAATCCGCTGACACCACGGGTGTTACGAACGATGTACCAGATCTCTTCTGTGTACACCATCTTAATCAGAACATATCCTGGGAAACGCTTCTTCTGTGTAACCGTCTTCTTACCGTTCTTGACCTCGATGCTCTCATCCATTGGGATGATCACGCTCTGGATCATTTCCTGAAGACCACGGTTCTCGATGACTGCTTCCAATGTGCTCTTGACCTTGTTCTCATATCCGGAATAAGTATGTACGACATACCATTTCGCTTCATATGATGACTGTTCTGCCATGTCCTGCTCCTCGTTATCCATCACAAGGCGAAAGTCTTACTGCAAACTCTCGCTTCCATCAATTTCAGTCTTATGTCTCAGACGGTGCGGATGTCTCTTCCGATGTCTCGACAGGTGTCGTCTCGGAAGAATCCGATGTCACTGCACTTTCAACGCTGGACTCGACGATTGTAGTCGCACTGGTCTCTACATTCTGCTTATAGAAGCCCACCTTCTCAAGAATCCATCCGGCTCCCTTACCAATTGCGGTAAGAAAGATGGTGCAAGCTATAATGACCACCAGAACGACAGCAGAATTCTGCGCCAATTTCTCTTTGGTGGGCCAGATTACTCTCTTCAGTTCAAGTCGAACATCGTTGAACTTCTGTGCTATACGCTTGAAGATGTTCGGTTTCTTCTTCTTGTCAGCCATTGGTCATACCCTCAACTAACTTCCTTGTAAAAGGAAGTGACTTACTTTGTTTCCTTGTGTACAGTATGCTTACGGCAGAACTTGCAGTACTTCTTAACTTCCAAACGATCAGGATCGTTCTTCTTGTTCTTATATGTCTGATAGTTTCTCTGCTTGCACTCTTCACAAGCCAGTGTCAGCTTGTCACGTGCTCCTGCTTTGGTTGCCATGATCGAACACCTCCAAATATATGTGCTTTGCCACATCGCGCGATGAAATTTCGCGCATTAAAAATAGACCTAAACGGCGATAGCAACGGATATATTAACACAGGGTCAAGCCTATGTCAATGCAAATTTTGCGATTTGCCTCGTTAATTATCTTTTCTTGAGTTCTTCTTCTACTTCTTCCGGTGTGATACCGAGCTGAGCCATCATGACCATTGCGTGATAGTAGAGATCCGCGAGCTCCAGAACTGTATTCTCTTTGTCTCCCTGGGTTGCAGAAATAATGGCTTCGATGGCCTCTTCGCCGACCTTCTTGCCGATCTTCTCCATTCCCTTATCGAAGAGATAGTTTGTATAAGAACCATCCACCGGATGAGCCTTACGATCCAGAATCAGTTTGTACAGATCCTTGCTTACGTTTGTGCTGTTGCTGTCCATTGTTCTTCTTCCTTTCTTTGATGCACACCTGTAGCTTTCCGCTACGTACTTAGTTGTGCCAGTCTTTCTCTATATTTACTTCTTATAACTCAATTTCTGTGAAGAAACAGGAGTGGTTGCCGGTATGGCAGGCCGCGCCTTCCTGGTCACAGTAGAATAACAGGGTATCACGGTCGCAGTCAAGAAAAGCTTTCTTGACATGCTGATAATGGCCGGACGTCTCGCCCTTCTTCCACAGCTCATTTCGAGAGCGGGAGTGATAGTGCATGATCTTCGTGTCCATGGTCGCAGCGAGGGCTTCGTAATCCATATACGCAACCATGAGCACTTCCTTCGTTCCATCTTCTACCACGACGACCGGTACCAGGCCTTGGGCATCCTTCTTCAGTGACTGCCACAACTGCAGCGCCGGGGTCATCGTGCGTACGGCGATGCCCTTACCTGCCAGATAAGTCTTCAGATCGCCGATCTTGATTTCGCCGAAGTGGAAAAGACTCGCTGCCAGTACAGCATCTGCACCGCCATCTACGATTCCATCGTAGAAGTCTTCCATCTTGCCGGCTCCACCGGATGCAATGACCGGAATAGAAACCGCATCCGCTACAGCACGCGTGATTACATTATCGAAGCCGGACTTCGTTCCGTCACGATCCAGACTGGTCAGCAGGATCTCTCCTGCGCCCAGCGCTTCAACCTGCTTGGCCCATGCAACTGCATCCAGACCTGTCGGCTTCGTACCGCCGGCCACTACAACTTCATATCCACTCGGGAACTTATCGTTATCGGCTTCGGATGCCGTCTCATCGATACCGGAGAAACTGGTATCGGTGCTGGCAATACGAATCTTGCCACCGGTTCTCTCACGTACATCAATGGCCACGACGACACACTGGGAACCGAACTTCTCACTCGCACGACGCACGAGGTCGGGTTCTTTTACCGCGGAAGAATTCAGGGAGATCTTGTCCGCACCGGCATTCAGGATCTCACGGATGTCTTCCAGGCTTCTGATTCCGCCGCCTACTGTAAATGGGATGAACACCTGCTCCGCGACACGCTTCACCATGTCTACCACGGTGCCACGACCTTCGACTGTTGCAGAAATATCCAGGAAAACCAGTTCATCTGCACCCGCTTCGTTATAAGCCTTGGCGCACTCGACCGGATCACCGGCGTCACGCAGGGCGATAAAGTTCGTACCTTTCACAACACGACCGTTCTTCACATCCAGACATGGAATAATTCGTTTACTAAGCATATGTCCTTCCTTTCTAATAAGTGAGCCCGCAGGATTTGTGGGCTCATCTGATGTTTGGGTTTATTTTCTTGTCATGCGCGCCCAACGCTGTAGGATCGCAAGACCGGCTTCACCGCTCTTCTCGGGGTGGAACTGGCAAGCCAATACATTGTCGCGGCGCACGCTGCAGCAATACTCGATGCCGTAATCGACTGTCGCGGCGATGTCCTCTTCTCGTGCCGGCACGCAGTAATAGGAGTGGACGAAGTATACATACTCGCCATCCGGTAGGATTGGATTCTTCGAAGAAAGTGCATTCCAACCGATCTGCGGCACCTTCAGTCCCATGTCGGACGGGAATCGTACGACCTTACCCGGCAATACGGACAGGCCCTGCACTGGACTTCCGCCGAAAGACTCTTCTGAAGAATCGAACAACATCTGCATACCGAGGCAGATGCCCAGGAATGGCTTACCGGTTGCGATGTAATCATGCACAACTTTGTCGAGATTCTTGGACTTCAAGGCCTCCATCGCGGCACCAATTGCGCCAACGCCAGGAAGAATGACGCCGTCTGCCTCCATCACGAGCTTCGGATCATCCGTGATCACACTGTCATATCCGATGAATGTCAGTGCTTTCTCCACGGA
This sequence comes from Candidatus Scatonaster coprocaballi, assembly GCA_018064475.1. Classification (GTDB taxonomy): domain Bacteria; phylum Bacillota; class Clostridia; order Saccharofermentanales; family Saccharofermentanaceae; genus Scatonaster; species Scatonaster coprocaballi. The sequence continues at coordinate 15,454 of JAGHVD010000083.1, read as the reverse complement.
ACCGAGATTGCCCATTCCATAGTCAATGATGGCAATCATGCAAGCTCCTCACCGGTCAGGAGACGATAGCATTCTCTATACTTCTCCGCGGTCTTCTCAATGATCTCAGCAGGAAGTGTCGGAGCCGGATAGGTCTTATCCCAATCCAGTGTCTCCAGCCACTCACGGAGATACTGCTTGTCGAAGCTCTTCTGTGCGCGGCCCGGCTCATAGTCGGACAGATCCCAGAAACGGGAAGAGTCAGGTGTAAACATCTCATCTGCAACAACGAGTTTGCCATCGATCTTACCGAACTCAAACTTGGTGTCTGCAAGGATCAGGCCACGTGTCAGTGCATATTCGGAAACCTTGGTGTAGAGCGCCAGTGCAGCGTCTCTCAATGCCTTCGCATCTTCTTCACCCAGCAGTTCTACGAGCTGCTCGTAGGTAATGTTCATGTCATGTCCCTCATCAGCCTTCGTGGAAGGTGTGAAGAGCGGCTGTGGGAGCTTGTCGCCCTGACGAAGTCCCTCCGGCATCTTGATACCGCCAACGGTACCATTTGCCTTATATTCCTTGAGCGCAGAACCTTCGAGGTAACCACGAACGATGCACTCAGCAGGAAGCATATTGACCTTCTTGACCAGCATGCTGCGGCCACGAAGCTCGTCGGCATACTTATCAAGACCCATTGGATACTGAAGCGGATCGGTGGTAATAACGTGATTCGGGATCACATCCTTGGTAAAATCGAACCAGAAAGCGGAGATCGAGCTCAATACCTTGCCCTTATCCGGGATGCACTCGTCGAAAACGACGTCAAATGCAGAAATTCTGTCGGTTACGACCATCAGGAGCGAATCGCCCAGATCATAAACGTTTCTGACCTTTCCTTTCACAAATACCGGAAGATCGATAAAATCCGTGTCTCTCAATGTTGCCATATGCTTCATCCTCACTTTTCTTATTTACCGGAGTGACCTGATTCCCTATCTGGGAGAATCACTCGAGTTTGCTTATTCTTCTGCGTCCGTATCGGACTTGATCTCGCCCAGCACCTCAATGTTGCCGAACTCATCTGCGAACATGCTGACTTCCTTCTCAATACCGGTCGCGACAATAGCCACAATCAGGTCCAGCGCAATACCGTCGTCCGTCATCTCTGCATAGCAGCGGGTCACGGCAATCTCTGCCGGTCGAAGTTCAACACGTGCATCGCCGTCCTCGGTATACTCCGAAGCGTCCAGCACATCGCAGATCGCCTGCGCCTGATTGTTGAGCCATGCAATTCTCTCACGGAAGTCGGCGACACGACGGATGAAGGTCTCTTCATCCTGTGCCTGAACCAAGACTTTCAGTTCTTCATCGAAAATCTTCTCGGTCACTTCCCATGCTTCAAATTCATCGTTATATGGATATTTCTCCAGCATAATCAGAGCACTCCTTTGGTAGAAGGAATCTGGTCCTTGAATTTCTCATCGATGGCCATCGCAACGCGGAGCGCACGGGCAAACGCCTTGAACATGGCTTCGATCTTGTGGTGGTCGTTGGCACCATATTCACAGGAAAGGTGTAGTGTCAGTCCTGCATTGAAGGAAACTGCTCGGAAGAACTCTTCTACGAGTTCTGTGGCAAAACCACCTACATTCTCGCCGCCGAACTCGGCACGCAGTACCAGGAACGGGCGTCCAGAAATATCCAGTGAACACTGGGCCAGCGCTTCATCCATAGGGATAGATGCGAAACCATAGCGGTTGATGCCACGCTTCTCGCCTAATGCCTCACCCAGCAGTTTACCGATGACGATACCGATATCTTCTGTGGTGTGATGTCCATCTACATTGAGATCACCGTCGCACTTGATGCTCAGGTCCATCCCGCTGTGACGGGCCAGAAGATCCAACATGTGATCGAGGAATCCGATGCCGGTACTAATGTCACTGACACCCTTTCCGTCCAGATTCAGCTTACCCTGGATCTTCGTCTCTTTCGTATTTCTCTCGGTTGCTGCTTCTCTTTGCATAGTCAGTTTCCTTCCGCGATTTCATCGATCGCCTTGAGCATGGTATCCATCTCCGCATCTGTGCCAATGGTGATACGCAGATACTGGTCGATACGAGGCTTATTAAAATACCTTACTAGTATACCTTTCCCGCGGAGTTTTGTGTAGACAGTTTCTGCAGGAGTTGATATCGGGGATGCAAACAGGAAGTTCGTCGCAGATTCCGGCACATTCCATCCACGTTTCAGAAGCTCGCTTCTTACACGATCACGGGTCGCGCAGATTTTTCTCGTATTCTCATTCACCCAGTCGTAATCCGCAATCGCTGTGGCCGCTACCTTCTGGGCGATCTGGTCGACCGGATAGGAGTTGAATGAATCGCGGATTCGGCACATTCCTTCGATCAATTCCTCATCTGCGATGACATATCCCAATCGCAACCCCGCCAGAGAGTGTGACTTCGACAAGGTGCCGGTGACAAGAAGATTCTTGTATTTCGGAAGGAGCACGCGCGCGGACTGATCGGAGAACGCGGCATACGCCTCATCCACCAGCACCACATGATCCGGGTTCGCCTGAAGGATACGCTCCACGTCCGAGACGGGCATCGCAAGAGAAGTCGGCGCATTCGGATTGGCAAAAGCAACGCCCCCCTGTGGATCTTCGCAGAAAGCATCTACATCGATCGAGAAGTCTTCTTTCAGCGGAATCTTCTTCAACGGAATGTTGTAAAGCGATGCATATACCGGGTAGAAACTATAGGAGATATCCGGAACCAGCAGTGGCTTCGCATCCTCTCCCGATTCAAAGAAAGCTTGGAAAGCGAAGGCCAGCACTTCATCCGAACCATTCCCGCAGAAGACCTGCTCCGGTCTCACGCCGTAATACTTCGCCAGTTCCTCACGGACGATGCGGCTGGAAGTCTCCGGATAACGGGCCAGCAGCGGGACATCCACCTGGTCAAGTACCTCGCGGACCTTCGGTGATGCCGGATAAGGATTCTCATTCGTATTCAGCTTAATGATCTTCTGTCCCGGCTTCGGCTGTTCACCGGCCACATAGGGCTCAATATTTCTCGTTTTCTCATTCCAGAAACGACTCATATTCTCTTCCTCTTTTCTTCTTCTAAGACACACACACGGGAATTTCCGTCTCCCGCGTGCGCAATGGATTCACTTATTTCTCGAAGCGGACACGTACCGCACTTGCGTGACACTCCAGGCCTTCCGCATCGGCGAAAGCCGCCACATCCTGGTAGCAGTCACGGAGTGATTCTTCGTTATAACGCAGTACACTGATCTTCTTGAAGAAGTCGCCGGTGTTCAGCGGAGAGAAGAATCTTGCTGTACCGGATGTCGGTAAGGTGTGGTTCGGGCCAGCAAAATAATCGCCCAGCGGTTCCGGTGTGTAGTTGCCGACGAAGATGGCGCCTGCATTATCGATGGCACCAATATAGGCATCCGGATCCTCCACGCAGAGTTCCAAGTGTTCAGGTGCTAATTCGTTGGCAAAAGCAAGTGCAGCATCCATATTCTCCACCACCAAGATGGCACAGTAGGTAGACAGTGACTTGGTGAGAATCTCCTTACGAAGGCTCTTCTCCGAACGACGGTCCACCGCTTCGTATACCGCATCCGCCAGTTTCTCACTGGTGGTCAGTAAGATGGCAGAAGCCAGCACATCGTGCTCGGCCTGGGAAAGGAAGTCTGCCGCAACGAATTCCGGTACCGCAGAATCATCTGCGATGATCAAGATCTCACTCGGGCCGGCGAACATATCGATATCCACCTGACCGAATACGAGTCTTTTTGCCGTATTGACATAGATATTACCTGGGCCACAGATCTTGTCCACACGTGGGATCGATTCGGTTCCATACGCCATGGCAGCAATCGCCTGCGAACCGCCGACCTTATAGATCTCGGTCGCACCGGCAATGCTTGCGGCCGCGAGGATGACCGGCGCGATGGAGCCATCTGCGCGCGGTGGGGTGCAAAGAACGATTCTCGGGCAACCCGCAGCCTTCGCCGGAATCACATTCATCAGAACGGTGGATGGAAGCGGTGCTGTGCCACCCGGTACATAGATACCGGCTACAGAGATCGGTCGCACACGCATGCCGATCTGGGAACCCTTCGCCACATTCATCGTAAAGCCTTCCTCGATCTGCTTCTCGTGGAAAGCGAGAATATTGGCCGCGGACTTCTTGATGACTTCCACCAGATTCGGATCCAGTGAAGCGATCGCCTCCTGAATCTCCTGCTCGGTCACACGTACATTGGATGCATCGATATCTGCCTTATCGAATTTCTTCGTGTAGGCGAAGACGGCCTGATCGCCATTCTCCTTAATGTCATCCAGAACACCGTTCACGACGTCGATGATGGGCTTCAAGTCCATCTTGCCGCGCATGCCCAGCTCTTCACAAATCTTCTTCAGTTCGCCTTGCGGGGCGAGGATCTTCTTACATTTCATCTTGCTAACCTCCGATTACTTACCTTCCGCAGCCTTCTGTGCGTTCTTGATGGCGACCTGCTTACGAAGCGCATCCAGCATCGGCACGATCTCTGCTTCCTTCATCTTCATGGACACGCGGTTCACGACCACACGTGCGCTGATGTCTGCAACCGTCTCGAGCACATCCAGTCCGTTCTCCTTCAGGGTACGTCCGGATTCTACGATATCCACGATTACTTCGGCCAAGCCGATCAGTGGCGCCAGTTCTACAGAGCCATTGAGCTTGATGATCTCGACGCTCTCTTTCTTCGTTCCCTCGAAATACGCTCTCGTAATATTCGGATATTTGGAGGCGACACGCTTATTCGGGATCTGATCCAGTTTCCCTTTGAGGCTTGCCGGTCCGCATACGCACATTCTGCATGCGCCGAACCCAAGGTCAATGACCTCATAGAGGCTTCTGCCTTCTTCGAGAAGTGTATCCTTACCGACCACACCGATATCCGCTGCACCATACTCTACATATGTCGGCACGTCTGCCGGCTTCGCCATGATGAATCTCAGTCCGGTCTTCTCGTCTTCCAGGATCAGCTTTCTGGATTCCTCTCTGCCTGCAGATACGTCATAGCCTGCTGCTTCCAGAAGATCCAGTGCCTTCTCTGCGAGACGGCCCTTTGATAATGCAATTGTAATCATGTGTTCTCTTCCTCCACTTCATCTTCCTCTTCGACATATACGACCTGGTCAATGCCGCGCGCCTCTGCATAGGCGTCCAGCTCTTCTTCACTCAGATGCTGGGTATCCACGATGACCTTCAAGCCCGTCTCACGAAGTGCTTTGGCCGTGGCAAAAGCAGCCTGGCGCATGCCTTCTCCATCTTTATATCCGACGATGGCATCTACTTCTACGAATTCCGGAAGCTTGTCCTGGCGGCGAAGTGCCGTAAGGATCAGGTTGATACCGACCGAGAATCCTACTGCCTCCAGCTTTCTTCCGAAAGTGGAGATGACGTTGTTATAACGTCCGCCACCCAGGATCGGGAAGCCGATCTCATAGGTGAAGCCCTTGAAGATCATGCCGGTATAGTAATCGAGGCTTCTGAGCATGCCCAAGTCAATGCTGACATACTGCAGTAATTCATAATCCTTCAGTGCATCCAAGATCTCACGGAGATTCTTGAGGGCGGCACGGGAAGTATCGTTCTTTACCTTCTCTTCGAAAGCATCCAGCACGTCGTATGTGCCGAAGCGGTTGGAGATCATGTCGAGGATCTCTTTGGCCTCGTCGCTCAGACCGATGCGTTCTGCAGTCTGCTCAATACGTACGATGTCTTTCTGGTCGATGGCAGTGGACAGTTCGCTCGCTTCCTCGGAAGTAATGCCCCACTCTTCCACCAGTCCACGGAAGAAGTCGACCTGACCGATCGAGATCTGAAGGTCCGTGATACCACTGGCCAGTACGGACTGGATGCCCAGTGCGATTACTTCTGCATCGGCCTCTGCATTGTCCAGACCCAGAAGTTCAACACCCGCCTGGGAAAATTCACGGAGCTTGCCGCCGCCGCTCAACTTGAAGCGGTACATATCTTCGATATAAGAGAGGCGAAGCGGTGGTTGCTCATCCTTGAGAAGTGTGGCGGCCAGTCTTGCAACCGGAACCGTACCATCGTAGCGCATGGAGATGATTCGACCATCCTTATCGGTCAACTTGAACATATCCTCTGTAGCCACAAAATCCTCGCTGGCATACACGTCGTAGTATTCAATTCCAGGTGTCTCCACTTCACTATATCCGTGAGACGAGAAGAGTTCGCGAATGTCTGCTTCAATTCTTCTCTTTACTGTTGCTTCCTGTGGCAGAATATCGATGACACCATCCGGTGTATGGAACCGATAATTTCCCATGAGGTAGTCCTCCTTATATTTTTCATATATAATAGTATATAGTGTTGACTGTGTCATCTTTGGGACACTTCATTGCTTTATCTTGTTAAAGCGTTAAAACACCATGTGTGTATTGTATGCGAGGGGTCTTCTTTTGTCAAGGCTGACCGCTTATATCACAAGTAGAAATTCTTGGAGGAAACATGTCCACATTGTTTCATTTTGTATATTCGCACAGCATCGCATTCTTGGTGCTCTTCGTGCTGATGAATCTCGTCACCTTTCTTCTTTTCCGCAAAGATAAGAAGAAAGCGGAGAAGAAAGCCTTTCGGATTCCTGAGAAAGATCTTCTTTGGTTCTCATTCTTGTTCGGTGCACTCGGTGGCATGCTCGGCATGGTACTCTTTCACCACAAGACAAGAAAGCCCAAGTTCTACATTCTGGTTCCGCTTTTTGCCATTCTCCAGTTAGTTCTGATTATCCTGGTGTTCCGTCTCGGACCCACAAACGCATAAGGAGATTCCTATCGATGAAGTACTTCGTTGCCTCGGATATCCATGGATATCCGCAATACTGTGAACAGCTCCTCGAAGCTTATGATCGTGAACAGGCCGATCGCCTGATCCTGCTCGGTGACCTTCTATACTTTGGCCCGAGAAATACACTCTATCCCACTTATGATCCGAAGGCGGTCATCGCCCTACTCAATGCGCGCAAAGACGAGATCCTCTGCGTACGTGGCAATTGTGATGCGGAAGTCGACCAGATGGTACTGGACTTCCCCATCATGGCTGAATATACGACAATTTCCTTGGGAAAACGACTCGTCTTCTGCACACACGGTCATCACTTCAACCCGTCGAATCTCCCTTCACTTCGCCAAGGCGACATCCTCCTGACCGGTCATACACATGTCGCAGCCTGCGAAGAACTTCCGGAAGGGATCCTCTATCTTAACCCAGGATCACCTGCTTACCCGAAGGAGAATACACACCGCGGTTATATTATTCTTTCTGAGACAGAAGTCCAGTTGAAAGAATTAGATGGCAAGATCGTCCACACTTACGACCTTACCATCTAATACAAACTCATTTTTTATAAAAACGATCAATAACCTCGCTTACCTTCCAGCGATTCGTCGTTGTCGATCCAATCCTGGACCTTCACCACACGGTACTCTTCTTTACTGTCGCGAACGATCACCTCATCGATGCCGGCGTTAATGATCATGCGCTTACATAGTGAGCAAGAATTCGACTTCGCAATATAGTCTCCTGTCTTTGCATCGTATCCGGCCAGATACATGGTCGCACCGATCATCTTGTCGCGGCTCGCACTGATAATCGCATTCTGTTCAGCATGTACGCTTCTGCAGAGTTCGTAGCGTTCGCCTCTCGGAATCTGGAGTTGTTCACGCACGCAGGTACCGATATCCGAGCAGTTCTGTCTGCCTCGCGGTGCACCTACATATCCTGTTGAGATCACTTCATCGTTCTTCACGATCACCGCGCCGTAATGTCTACGAAGACATGTACTGCGCTTGGCCACTACCTCAGCCAGATCCAGATAGTAATTGACTTTGTCTCGACGTTCCATCGATTGCTACTCCTTAAATCTCAGAAACAGTAACATTCAGGCTCATGCCGTTGATGTTCGTGGTATCAAATTCAAGCTTGTCGCTACCTGTCACGATAAAGGAAGTCGTAACGGTAGTCTTATATGGGTACTCGGTTACCGGATCAGTTGTTGTGTCTTTGCTCTGCGGGAGCCAAGTGCCTGTTAAGGTGTTGCCTGCGCAGGAGACGGTTGCGTACAGAAGATCATCTGTCGCATTCTCACCGCTGATCGTCATGGTCACCAGATAGTTCTTCGTCGCATCGATCGTCACATCGCTACCTGTACTGGTATAGAATTCCTTGGCCTCCGGAGTCGGAACCGTCACACCGAAATCAGAAAGTGCGCAGAGTCTCTGCCATGTTCCGGTAGAATCCTTCCACTGAATCTGGTCTTCCTTAATATCGACCGGCGGATCTACGGAAGTATCCTGTCCCACGACAACATCCTTCTCCACACGAAGTTCAGTCAGATCCGTGAGTTTCGCATCTTTTCCAGCGTCGCCCTTGATATCTTTCAACTTGACCAGTTCTTTCCAAGCATCTTCGCCTTCACCCTCGTAGCGATACATGATCATCGCCTCGCGACCTGGGAATGCAGTAATACTTGGATCGAGCGGATCCTCTGTAACTGCCGGCAATGCGTTAAACTTCTTCACCTCGAGTTTCTTACCCGGAACGCCGGTAGCACCCGTGTCACCTTTATCGCCTTTATCACCTTTGTCACCTTTCAGTGAAGACAGAGACACTAACGTGGCCCAACTTTCGTCATTCTCATGTTTCCACTGAATCTCATTGGTTTCGCTATCCACACGAAGTGAAACACTCTGACCATTCTGTCCCGGAGTACCGGAAACACCTGGCACACCAGTAATATCAGCCATAGCAACCAAGGACTTCCATTCGCTGTCATCCTCGTCTACGTACTTCCACTTGATGACATTATCCACCGTCTGAAGGTTCACTTCACGGCCATCTTTGCCCGGCTCACCGGTAGGACCGATCGGTCCACGCTCGCCAATCGGGCCAATCGGACCCTTCAATGCTTCCACCTGAACGATTGGATGCCATGTGCTATCCGGATCATTGGCATAACGCCATACGATATCTGTGCCATTGTTGCGAAGTTCGACAGAACGTCCGTCCGAGCCACGGTCACCGGTCAGATTCTCCAGTGCAACCAGTGTCTTCCAGTTGGATTCATCTGTATACTTCCACTGAACAAAATCTCCGTTTAGACGGAATTCAGGCGTGCGGCCGTCTTCACCTTTCTCACCCTGAATACCCTGTGTACCTTGGTCACCCTGGAGACCTTGCGCACCCTGTGCACCAGTCTTACCTTGAGAACCAGCCAGATCACTTGTGGAAATAATCGGAATCAGTTTTCCTTCTTCATCGTAATATCCGATGATACCGTTCTCATTTACGATATCCGGTGTCTGACCGTCAGAACCCTTCAGGGAATCCAGCTGCATCAGGACCTTCCATTCAGACTCACCTGCATCATCATATTTCCATTCCAATGCATTGGTTTCATTATTGATACGTGTCTCGATATTTCGTTCCACGTTCTTGTTTCTAGAGAAATACACATAAATACCTGCCGCGCCAACGACGCCCAGGCACACAATACTAGCTATAGCAATCTTGACCGAGTCTCTCATAGCCCCAACTCCTCGATACTTTACTTCATCTTATTTTATCCTAACAAACTACGGGTGAAAAGCCTTTTTTTAGAAAATATTATTTACTTATGATATTTCTCCCCGTAGTGGATTTTGAACCCACGATATACCTGTTCCAGGACGATCAAGCGGGTCATCTGGTGGGTGAATGTCATGGGGGACAGACACACGCGCTCGTTCGCACGAGCCACGACTTCCGGCGATAAACCATTCGAACCACCAATCAGGATCACAAGCTCAGAACCGCCCTTCTCATATCCATCGATTACATGTTGGCTCCATGTTTCTGAATCAAGTTCCTTGCCATGAAGATCCATCACGATCACATAGGCACCTGGACGGATTCGCTGAAGCATCCGTTCTCCCTCTTGTTCCAGCGCTTGCTTAACAGGAATGGAGTCCGGCGCATCGGCCACTTCAATAAACTCCACACTGGTATAGCGGGATAAGCGCTTCGTATACTCAGCGATCCCGTCGTTCAACCATTTCTCTTTGATTTTTCCCGCGCACACGATTTGAAGTTTCATGATTCTGTCTCCATCCATCGCGGTAACGTAGGTGTATAACGATTCGCTACCTGAAGAATAAAATCGCGATCCCGCTGCAAGCTTTCTGCTTCCATTGCCTGGAGAACCGTGCGTTCCGCCACTTGAGGCAGATTATTCTCCTTACTTAAATGGCCCAAGATGAAGTGCCTCGTGCCGGTCCGATAGAGTTCCACAACAGTCCGCGCGCAATCATCGTTGCATAGATGTCCGTGATCGCCGTCGATCCTTTTCTTTAAATAGTATGGGTACTCTCCATTCCAGAGCATATCCTTATCATAATTCGCTTCCAGAAGGATCATCTCGCATCCTCGCAAACTCTCGAAGACGATCGGCGTCATGAACCCGATATCCGTCGCCACGGCTACACTTCGTTCAGCGCTTGAGAAACGATATCCGCAAGATCCCTGTGCATCGTGTGGGGTATCGAATGGTAGTACCTCGATATCCTCAATGGTAAAAGCATCGCCTGTCGTGATCACGTGATCGAGTTCGGGTGAATGGGGTTTGCGCTCATTGGCATGAATCCCACGCCAAGTCAGAGGCGTGGCATAGATTGGAATCTGATATTTCCTAGTAAAAACATCCAGTCCGGATATGTGATCACTGTGATCGTGAGTAATCAGAATCGCAGAGAGCGCCTCCGGTGTCAGATCCACCATGGCCAATGCTTCAACAATTTTCTTACAATTCTGACCGGCATCCACCAGAATATTCTGACGATCATTTCGAATCAGAATCGCGTTGCCGCTACTGCCACTAAATAATGGGGTAATCGAAAGTGAACCGGATTTCATGATTCGGCTTCCTCGGACAATTACTCTTCTTCAGACGGGTTGTGTTCCAACTCATCGTCAATATGTTCGATCTCAGCGCCGATGCCGCGCAGTTTCTCAAGGATCTTCTCATAACCACGGTCAATTCTGTTCGCGGAATATACGGTCGTTACACCATCTGCCGCCAATCCAGCCAGCACCATTGCAGCGCCGGCACGAAGATCCAACGCATTTACGCTCGCGCCGGAAAAATGTACCGGTCCATTTACCAGGGCCATCTTCTCCACTACAGAAATTGTAGCACCCATAGATTGAAGTTCCGGTATATATTGGAAACGATTATCCCAAACATTCTCATGCATACGGCTCAGTCCACGAGCCTGACAAAGCATGACCGTCGCCTGCGGCTGAAGGTCAGTCGGGAATCCCGGATAAGGACTGGTCTTGAAATTTGTCGGTTCAAGTTCAACATCATCATCGATGGAAACTCGGATCCAATCATCCCCTTGTTCGATGTTATATCCCATTTCAAGCATTTTTACCGTTAATGGTTCCATGTGTTTCGGGATGAGATTATGAATCGTGACATCACCACGCGTCACTGCAGCTGCAATCATGTAAGTACCGGCTTCGATCTGGTCCGGAATGACAGAGTAGGAATATCCGCCAGGAAGAACCGGTACGCCCTTCACTCGAATCGTATCTGTACCGGCACCCTTGATGTTGGCGCCCATGGCATTCAGGAAGTTCGCAACATCAACAATATGTGGTTCCTTCGCCGCATTCTCGATGACCGTGACACCATTAGCCTTGGTAGCTGCTAACATAAGATTGATCGTAGCACCTACACTCACGACATCCAGGAAAATATGCGTACCCTTCAACTCATCTGCTACGATTCGAATGATACCATCACGAATATCTGTTGCACGAGTACCCTTCGCGCCCATCTTCTGGAAACCCTTCAGATGCAGATCAATTGGACGATTGCCGAAGTTACATCCGCCCGGCATATACATGGTTGCTTTGCGGAATCGAGTAAGGAGTGCACCAAGCAGATAATAGGATGCACGAATATTCTTTACCTTCACATTGGTCGCTTCGAAAGTATTGATCTTTGTCGGATCGATCTCATATGTGCCATCGCTGACAGGTGTAATCTTCGCACCGAGTGTCTCGCAGATCTCCAACATGGCCCGTACATCCACAATGTCCGGAACATTCTCGATCGTACACGGTCCATCGAGCATCATTGCTGCAGCCAGAATACCCAACACTGCATTCTTACTACCACTGATATTAACATCTCCGTGGGGTCGCTTCGCACCCACGATTCGATAACTTGACATATTATAAACCCCTCAATTTGTTACGATCTCTCGTACTCACTTGCTATCGCTACTTCGTTCCACCGTCGACTCTGTTACCTGACGCAGAAGACTTCGCGACTGAGACACCGCAACGTCAGGTTCAGACTTTGCAATCTCCGTCTTCTTCTGGTCAGCGATGTGTTTCATTCGCGACTGACGCCGTTTCTCCGCATTCTGTGAACCAATCGTCTCCTTACTCAGGATCGGCTTGGATAGATGCGGCGGGTCAGGAACAAGTACATTGGCACCACGCGTCTGGAGGGAGACCCATTCCACGGCCTCTTCCACTTCCTGTTGCGGGATGACTTGCTCGGATTCAATCGACGCGTTGTTCTCCACTGTTGGAGGAACCGTTTCCACAGCAACTTGCGTCTCACCAGTCTCATTCGGTTGTGGCATTTCTTCCACAACTTCATTGACGATCGGCGCTTCATATACCTGTGGTGCAGTCTCTGGAATCTGAACCCCACTTATATTATCACATTCAGCATCAATTTCATCAATAAATACAAGATGCGAGTAGAGAAGTTGTTCCAATTCAGGATCATTCAATGTTTCTAACTCGAGTCCGAGATCGAATACATCATCATTTACTTTACGCATATATGCTGTCGCTTTGCGATATAGCACTTCGTCACGTTCAGCATTCTCACGCACACCGGTCAGTGCCTCACGGAAGACAGACTCTGCGGTCGGAATCGTAATATAGAAATCAGTTCCGATTTCTTCTCTCTGTCCGTCAGACTCTTCATCATCCGCACATCTCGTTACCAGCGCCACGCGAGCTTCTTGAACTTCAGCCATCATTTTCACGATGGCCAATCCAAGACCGCTTCCGCCCGCTTGCCGCGATCCGGTCTCGTCCACTCGGAAGAACGCATTGAAAACCTTATCTACTTGGGATTTAGGAATACCTCGGCCCTGATCCTGCACCTTGATCGTTACATCGTTCTCGTGTCCTTGGATAAACACCCAGATCGATGTGTTGTCATCTGAATACTTGATTGCATTGGTAATTAGATTTCCGACCATCTGCTCGGTCATGCTGCGATTGCCATACACCGTCGGCATATTGGCCGTAAGACTTTGGTAGTTTAATTCAATGTTTTTCTTTCTAGCTGCTTCCTGATATTTCTGGCAAGTAGATTCAACAGCCTCATCGATCTTATAGACTGCCATCTTGATCTTGTCTTTGTTGTTTTCAATTTGTGAAAGGTAAGTCAGATTGTTGATGATTGCATTGATTCGGTTGCCCTCATCGTTAATGCGTACCACATCCGAACGAATCTCATCCAAGCTCTTGTTCTCAAGCCCCCAGTCCAGTAGCAGTTCAGAATAACCTGTTACTGAAGCCAATGGCGTCTTCAATTCATGAGAAACTGTCGACACGAACAACCTTCTTTGCTGCTCTTGGCGCGCAATCTTCGTCACATCTTCCAGTACAACGACCCAACCGCGGCGTGTAGACTGTGGGAAGAATGGTTTGGAGAAATGGAACTGAATGACACGATTGTTTCGTTCAACTCGTGTGGTTACCGATTCGATTACTTCGTTCTCCGCGTTCTCTTCTTCAGAATCCAGTGCGGCCTGCTCAGCAAGATCTGTCTCATATAACTGAAGTTGCACAGCGACACTTTTGTCTGGAATGAATGTCGCCACAAACTCGGTGAAGGACTGTGGCAACTCTTCTACTTTCAATTTCTTTAGGCAATTCTGATTGTTGAATAGAAGCGTCCCCTTCTCTGTATATGCGACAACGCCCATCTGTACAATATTGAGTACAGAATTGGAGACACCGTTTGCAGCATTCAGAAACTTCATGTCACGCTGCTTGCGTTGATAGGACTTCCGAAGGCACATATATACGAGCAACCCAGCGAAAAGTGCGCCGGTTGCAACGCCCACAAAAAGCATAGGAACGGGCAAAATCACCCGATCCCATACATCCAATGCAACATGCAACTGATTGAATAGACTAAACATGGATTACTGCGCTTTGTCGAAATAATAACCCACACCACGCTTGGTCAGGATATAACGATAGTTATTCTGATCCGGCTCAAGCTTCTCTCTTGTACGTCTAACTGTTACATCCACAGTACGCACATCACCGAAATACTCATATCCCCACACGTGCTCAAGAAGCGCTTCGCGAGAGAATACTTGTCCTGCATTCTCCGCCAGGAAAAGCACCAGCTGGAATTCGCGGTAGGTCAATGCAACATCAGCGCCCGAACGACGGATCTGATAGGCACTCTTGTCGATTTCAAGTTCACCCACGCGGATCACATTCTCCTGGCCGCTGGTATTCTTCTCATTTGTATAAGTAGTACGACGAAGTTGGGCCTTCACTCTGGCCAATACTTCACGTGGGCTGAAAGGCTTCGTAATATAATCGTCAGCACCAATCTCAAGGCCAAGGATCTTGTCGATCTCCTCGCCCTTTGCAGTAACCATAATAATCGGAGAATCGGTCTTCGGACGGATCTTCTTACAAACTTCGAAGCCGTCCATCTTAGGCATCATCCAGTCAAGAAGGATTAGATCCGGGTTCTGACGATCCACTTGCTCAATTGCAGCAAGTCCGTCATAAGCAGTAATCACTTCATATCCTTCTTTTTCTAAGCTCTGCTTGAACAGGTCCACGATCTGCTGTTCATCATCGACTACGAGAATCTTCGCACACATAGGCTCTCTCCATTTCATAACCCCAATATATGGTGTGTTGGACACACCCTAGATACAACAACTATATCAATTATACCATTCTTATTCTGATTTCAACCCTAATATTACAATTTTGTTTCAATTTTGAAGGCAAAAAAAGAAGCTCACTACGTCTCCGTAATGAGCTCCATATAATCCGGCAGCGATCTATTTTCCCAGGCCGTCTCCAGCCAAGTATCTTGGACACTGATTAGCTTAACTTCTGTGTTCGGAATGGTTACAGGTGTGGCCTCATCGTCATAACCACCGTAATGGTTTAGGGATTTGAAACTGCACCCTCAAGACTGCATAGAAAACTATAACACGAATCGGAGAGTTTGGAAAGAGAATCTTCAAAATCATGTTCTGGTTAGATTAAGTAATCTAGAGAATCTTAACTTGTGGTCAAGTCCTCGGGCATTAGTACCGGTCAGCTAC
>JAGHVD010000077.1 GCA_018064475.1 Candidatus Scatonaster coprocaballi | reverse complement strand
ATTTTTACGATCTTTAACTTGGTTTCTCTTGTTATTAGCATAAAAGTACCCCCATTTCATTGTACATCGCTGTACAAAAAATGGGGGTAACTTCATTTTGTATGGCGGAGAAGGAGGGATTCGAACCCTCGAAACCTTTTTGAGGTTTACACGATTTCCAGTCGTGCGCGCTCGACCAAGCTACGCGACTTCTCCAAGCTTATCGAATTTGTGAAACTACTGTTTCACGTGCCTACAGATCATAACGATTTCAGAAGGTTTTGTCAACAGTTTTTTTCACAAAGACGGAATGAGACGGTTTTTTATTCCATCAGAGGGAACTTGAGACGCTGGGGTTGTTTGTAGAGTTCGTACTCGACGATCAGCTCGTGGTCCTTGGTGTAGATGGATTTGATGTCGGCTTCACGGAGGGCGTGGATGGTGTTCCAGGCGACGGTGTCCTCGGCGTCGTAGTGTGCGATGTCATCGGAGGTGAGCAGCATGCCCTGACAGATGCCCATTGCACGACCAAGAAGGAAGCGCTTCTCTTGCGGGAAAAGGAATGCGGTGTTGCTTAGCGGGAGTACGTTCGTGAAGAGCGTGAACGCACGTCCGGCAAGTTGGCGGTGGTAGATCAGGTCGACCAACGCGCGGTAGGTGGAGTTCTGCTCGCGACTAGCCTGTGCAAGAGGCGGGAACCAGTCTGGCGAGAGATCGCAACTGACTTGACAGTAATCGACGACGCCGGCGCAAGCAAGAAGCGGGGCGCCACATGCGATGATGGTGGAATTGCCGACGCATTCCCGGAGGAAACGGATGGCTTCCGTGATCTTCTCGCCGCGTGTGTGGGTCGAGGAAGGGAGCATGCATGCTGCGTACAGGAAATCGAACTTGAACACGGACACGCCCCAGTCATCGCGCATGGTCAACAGCACGTTCTTCAGGTGGTTCAGGAATGCTGGATTCTCAATATCCAGACAGTAGCAGTTGTGCCAGGAGTGGCAGGCGTGAACCGGGTTACCGTGACTATCACGCAGAAGCCAGTCGTTGTGCTCTTTGAAGATCTTCGACTTCTTCTCGCAGATGAAAGGCGCGAGCCAGATGCCGGCCTTCATGCCTTCGCGCATGATTTTCTTCGTGATTGGATACAAGCCGTGTGGAAAAGCATTCTTCTTCGGTGTCAGCCAGTCGCCGATGGCGCTCTCATATCCTTCGTCAATGCAGAAGAGCTGGCAGGGGAATCGTTCAGACACGGACGCGACGCTCTCAATCACAGGCATCAGCTTCTTCTCCGACAGATCTTGCTGGAGACTGTACCAGGTCGTATAGCCGGTAATCGGCGGTGCATCGGTAGAGGTGATATCCATGGCCTCGAAGTAGCGGTCAAACACTTCTTGTTCGGTGCCCTCGTAGAAGGCGATCTCCGATGCGGTAAAAGCACTGCCGAAGAGTCTTCCGGTGAGGTCTTTGCGTACAGAGAGGGTGCCGGCATCGGTGTCGATGTCGAAGAAGGTGAAGCCTTGCTGTTCGTTCAGTGAACCGAAGAAGCGGAAATCCTCGCCTTGACGGACGTAGCCGTAACTGACGCCATGAAGCCAGCGATTCATCTTCGGATAATCGGTGAATGTGCGGTCACCGCAGTGATCGGTCTTCTTATGTCGCATGACACGTGCGATACGCTCGGCGAAGAGATTGGTCGTATCGATGCTGTATTCTTTGCAGACCGTCCAAGACTGGTAGCCATTCATGAAGATGTAGTCTTTCTGGTCGAAAGTATACGGGAAGGTGAGGAGCAGCTCGGTGACTTCTATCGGGAATTTGGGCGCAAGGTCGATCTTGGTGTGGGCATCGTCAATGGATGCTGTCACCTGGATATACTCGTTGCCCTCCGGTGCCAGAAGGTCCAGCGTACGGGTGATACCGTTATGTCGGAAAGAAATGGTTGCTGAAGTCGGCTTCATAGATCTCCTCTTGCCCTGCATATTCGTATAGTGAGTTGTCGCATGGGTCTCGTTCTTCCTGGGAAAAAGAGAAGACAACGTATACGATCAACAATAAATACTACAACCAGTATATTGAGTTTTGCAGGATTTGCAAATGTTCGTGGAGCGGGCAGGATCGCCGAGCCGCAGCATGTGTTAACAAATGCCCTTTTTTCGGGTATAATGTCGTGGTTGTGCCATTCTTCTTCACTTACGGTGATGTGTGCACCTAGCTTGTGGTGACGTGTACATCTTGCTTGTGGTAATGTGTGCACTTTGGGAGGAAGAGTGGAAGTAAGCGAAACACATCGAAGCTGTGAGATAGATGGAGGGAGACCCCATGGCCAGAATGCGAAAGAAGAAGAATCTGATTCCTCGAATGGAGGCTTGTGCCGACCGTTATTTCGAGGTGCCCCAGGAGAATAAGGGGAGATGGCGCGAGGCCTGCGGGATGCCAAGTGACGCACTGCTCTTTGTAGAGATCGGTTGTGGCAAGGGTAAATTCTCCGAGGAGATGGCGCGGAAGAATCCTGATGTGTGCTATGTAGCCATTGAACGTGAGGAATCCTGCTGTCTGTTGGCCATGGAACGTGCCAAGAAAGCAGAACTTACGAATATCTTCTTTATCCGCGGCGATGCCACGATGCTTCTGGATTTCTTCGGAGAGAACGAAGTGGACCGCATCTTCATTAACTTCTGCGATCCGTGGACCCGTCAGAATAAGCCGAAGCGTCGTCTGACCTATCGAGCTTTCCTGGACATGTACCGTCAGGTCATGAAGGAAGGCGGAGAGATCCACTTCAAGACTGATAACGACCCGCTCTTCGATTTCTCGCTGGAAGAGTTCGAAGCTGCCGGCTGGGAGACGACGTGCGTGACCCGTGATCTCCACCATAGTGAGTGGGACAGTGAGAATATCCGCACAGAGTTTGAGACAAAATATGCCGAGCAGGGAATCCCGATTAAGCGCACGGTTGCGAAAATGCTTGTTAAACCTGTGACGTCGGATATATAATAGGCTCAATCGCGGACTTGATTAGAAGTTCGCCGAGAAGCTAAAGGAGAGAGAACATGGCACTTTTTGATCCGAAGAAGAATCAGATCGCTCAGTTGCAGAAATCAATTGAAGAGAAGAATCGCCAGATTGCTGTCAATTTCGACGCAATCGGCAAACTATACTATAGACAGTATCGCGACATGAGTGCAGATGTATCTCGTGATATCAACGCACTCTGCGAAGGAATCTCCACACTTTACATCGAGATTGAGGAATGCCGTCTGCGCATCCTGTACGAGCGTGGCTTCAAGGAGTGCAAGAGCTGCCGCAAAGAGAACCCACTGGAACATCAGTATTGCTCGGCTTGTGGCGTGAAGTTCCCTGAGTCGAACGATGTGAACGTATTGACACATGTGGACAGTGTAGATGTGGCGGCCCCAATCACCCCGCTACTTCCGCAAGTGAAACCGGAGCCACAACTTGAGGGCGGCAATCCGGTCCAGGTGACCCCTTCAGATGCCAACGTGATTCCACAAGAGAACGAACAGTCGGCTGGACAATCGGGTGAGCAGTAAGCCGAACGGGATGCGACCAGCAAACTGGACGGGAATCGACCGGGAAACGAACGGGAGCCGGACGGTGAACAAGAAACAACCTGACGCAAGTGCTTTTACCAGATAGAATTGAATAAAAAGCTAGAGAAATGGGGCTCGGAGAGATTGATTCTTCCCGAGCCCCAACACTATTATTATACCATAAAATGTAAAAGCCTTCTGACACGTCTGTTACCATTTCGTGAACGCGTGTTCGCTATAATAAAGACGTGGATGGACAAGGATCCACAAATAGCACAAGCGGAAGGAAGTGATTATATGAAGATCACGACACAGGGTAACGGTATCAAAATCGGCAAGCGTTTGGAGGAGAAAATCGCCGGCAAACTGGCAAAGTTTGATAAGTATTTCGGAGAAGAAGGATCTTTCAATATTAAGATCCATCCGGAGAAAGAGTTAAAGAAGGTTGAAATCACGCTGAAGTTGCAGAATCATATTTTCCGCGCAGAGGCGAAAGATGAAGATATTCTGAATGCAGTGGATCGCACAGTGGACAAGCTGGAGTCCCAGATCAGAAAGCAGAAGACAAGAATCCAGCGTCAGAAGAAGGAGTATCCGATCCTGAACGATTATCTGAACGATATCGTCGAAGAGGATTACGAAGAAGAAGACAACGAACCAAAGATCATTAAGCGTAAGAGCTTCGAACTGGTCCCGATGGACGCAGATGAAGCCATTCTACAGATGGAAATGCTCGGTCACAGCTTCCTGGTCTATTTGGATGCGCAGAGCGGGAATGTCTGTGTGGTGTATAAGCGCAAAGACGGACAGTATGGTCTAATCGAGCCAACCTACTAATAATTCCTTCCTAGCGAAATTCCTTGTTCAAGTGCCGTAGTTGCGTGAACACCGAGAGGAGGAGCTCATCGAGCCCCTCCTCTTTTTTCTGATTTGTGATGGAGATGGATAGAAGAAGGAGTTGCCCCGCAGTGATGGATTCACGATTGGAGCAACTCCTTTTGCATGCTATTTGATTGGTCTAAGAATGATACTTGATTAGTTCAATGACTATATCCTTATATTGACGTGAATTTGAATTGATATATCATATGTATGAAAATGCGCGTTTTGTTATGTGCGAATATATTACTGCATATTGGGGGATTTTATGCGAAAGACGCTTTCTTTACTACTCACATTCGCCGTTCTGGTGACTTGCATCACTGGCTGTCGGAAGCACAAGAAGGGATATGATGAATTACTATCTCCCTATACCTTCGACGCCGACCAGGAGATGGAAACGATTTCCGAGGAAGACGGAGTAAAATCAGTCTATTTTCATCGTGGAGAACTGAAGATCTATGGCGAGATCTATATGCCTGCGGGTGAGGGTGTTTTCCCGACTATTGTCATCACCGGAGGATCCGGAGCTGGAATCTATGATTATCAGGACTATGCCAAAGCGTATGCCGAGAAAGGCTACGTGACTGTGCTCTATGAAGGCGTCGGCGCTGTGCTCGGCGGCATGAGCGATGGTAAACAGGTCGATCATACATTGTTATCCCACGCAGCAGATCTTGAATCTGTTCTGCATGCGCTCCAGAAACTGGATTATGTCGACAATAACAACATTTACCTGTGGGCCCATAGCGCAGGCGGCGTGAGTGCTGGTTTTGTAGCTTGCAAGAATCCAGACATGATCGCGGGCCTCGTCCTTCTCGAGCCACGTTTCATGCTCAACGAAGAGATGAAAGAATTGTTCCCGAATCCGAAGAAGATAACCGCATCTGTATGTCCACGGGACATGGGCGTTGAGGCTTGCCGTGAACTCTGCGAATACAATATCTATGACATGCTGTCTGACTACAAGGGAGATGTGCTTCTGTTTGTCGGCACGCGTTCTCTGGGACCTGGCGGAAGCATGCCGCAGGAGTTCTCGAAAGCAGATGAGAAATTTTCATCGTGCGAATTGATGACGATTGACGGCGCCGATCATGGCTTCAAAGGACCAGCTGCGAACGCTGTCATTGAAAGTTCGATTCCGTTCCTTGAACAGCAGGTTGAGAAGAGAGCGAGCTCGACAAGTGGGAACTGATTCTGCCTGGTAGATTGCATTCACTCGAAAACTCGAAAGCTTGAATGCTCGAAAACTTGAAAGATTGTGTCAGCCGGAAATCGTGAATGCGCGATTCCGGCTGATGCTTTGTGGGTGGTTTCTCGGCCTGGAAAGGGAAAAACGGCGGTTCAGGCCTATGTTACGCGGTGGCTTATCGGCCTGGAAAGGGAAAAACGGCGGTTCAGGCCGATGTTTCGTGGTGGCTTATCGGCCTGGAAAGGGAAAAATGGCGATTCAGGCCGATGTTTCGTGGTGGCTTCTAGGCCTGAAAAGGGAAAAATGGCGATTCAGGCCGATGTTTGGTGGTGGCTTCTAGGCCTGAAAAGGGGAAAACGGCGGTTCAGGCGGTCAAGTCCTAAATTGTGTGTAAATTCAAATCCTGGGTCAAGTCCTAAATTGTGTGTAAATTCAAATCCTGCATAACTTCTGTTGACTAAGCTGCCTTCAGTATCGCCAGTTGTTCAAGTGCAACAAGCCTGAG
>JAGHVD010000099.1 GCA_018064475.1 Candidatus Scatonaster coprocaballi | reverse complement strand
ATTTTTACGATCTTTAACTTGGTTTCTCTTGTTATTAGCATAAAAGTACCCCCATTTCATTGTACATCGCTGTACAAAAAATGGGGGTAACTTCATTTTGTTTGGCGGAGACGGAGGGATTCGAACCCTCGAGCCGAAAAACCGGCTAACGCATTTCGAGTGCGCCCCGTTA
Organism: Candidatus Scatonaster coprocaballi; assembly: GCA_018064475.1. Classification (GTDB taxonomy): domain Bacteria; phylum Bacillota; class Clostridia; order Saccharofermentanales; family Saccharofermentanaceae; genus Scatonaster; species Scatonaster coprocaballi. The sequence goes on along the minus strand of JAGHVD010000099.1, from coordinate 9,423 downwards.
TGACCACTTCGATACGTCTCCAAATTGCTATTCGATTATAAGAGTCCAGTGCGTCTACGTCAAGAGTACAGGCAAAACCATCTGATGGTTTGTGGAAGGTGAACATCTCAGAAAACGAATGTCAAAAAAATGTGTATTTTTTGTATATTCGTTTCTTTCTTTGTTGATGATTGCCCTAAAAAGGGGTAACATTAGTTTAGAGATTTTGTATGGAGCATGACACATGACAGACGAGTTGAAGGACATAATCTATAGTGATCTTTTCCGTTACACGGGCAATACCAGACGGCATAAGAACGTCTTCATCACCTACTATGAGGAGATGAAGACCAGCCCTGAATTCCACTATATCAGCAACATGCGTCATTGTAGTTACCACTACCAGAAGACATTAACGAAGATTCATGACTTCAAGTATTTCTATCACAAATTCTGTCTCTATCTCTGTAGCAAAGCATTAGACCGTAAGTCAAGAAAATATCATTTTCAGATCCCATATGAGACAAAGATCGACAAGGGATTCTACATCGCGCATTTCGGACGTATCATTATCCATCCGAAGGCTGTGATTGGTCATAATGTCAATGTTTCTACGGGTGTTGTCATCGGCACGCAGTTCCGTGGCGCTCGAAGAGGTGCGCCGAATATCGGCAACTATGTCTGGATCGGCGCAAATGCTGTCATTGTCGGTAAGATCAACATCGGCAACAATGTACTGATTGCCCCAGGTGCCTATGTTAACTTCGATGTGCCGGACAACTCCATTGTCATCGGCAACCCGGGACTCATACGACAGTCCCCTGGTGCAACACTCGGCTACATCAATAACACCATCCTATTTGACGAGTACAATGTACGATCCGGAGATGCCTAATGTTTACGAACGTCACTCATTACAGACTTCCTAATAAAGAGTACATGAACCGCCGTCTCAGTCTTTCAAGTAAGATCGATCAGAACACGGCGGTCATTCTTTTTGCGGGGCGCGCACCCATGTCTTCACTGGACGATGCGTACCCGTTCTTACCGAACCGGAATTTCTTCTACTTCTGTGGAATTGAGCAGGAAGAATCTGCTTTGATCCTCATCAAGCATAGCGAATCCAGCATGCGGAGCGGTCAGCCCACCTTCTTTGAGGAACGCCTCTATATCCTTCCTCGCGAACCGGAGAAAGAGAAATGGACCGGGCACAGACTTTCTTGTGAGGAAGCCGCGGCCATCTCCGGCATCACGGATGTTCGAAGTCTGACAGATCTGTCGGATGATATTGAAGAATTACTGGAGAATTCCTTGCAGATTGCTTGGGATGAGACCGACCATTCGCCGATTCATGCACGTTTCGAACAGATCCTTGCCAAATCCGATCAGTTCGACTCTGCGATAGATATATCTGGTTTCGCTTCCCTGCTCCGCATTGTAAAATCCGATGCAGAGGTCAAGGCCATCCAGGCTGCGATTCGCGTAACAGAAGAATCTCTCGAAGTGATGGAACAAGCATTGCACCCCGGCATGACAGAGAACGAGGCTCGTGCCATTCTCGAATGCGAGATGATGAAGCGTGGCTCACTGTTCCACGCATTCCCGACCATCTCTGCCGGTGGTTCCAATACACTATGTCTTCACTACCCGACACCAACAGAAGTAATCGAAGACGGACAGATGCTCCAGATCGACTGTGGAGCAAGAGCTTGTGGTTACTGCGCGGATATTTCCCGTGCCTATGCGGTCAATCGTAAGCGTGACGCCCGTCAGCAGGCACTCTTTGAGCTGATCATCGAGTGTAAGCAAGCTGCCCTGGATGCGATTCATCCCGGAAGCACGATTGCACAGGTCAACGATGCAACACGCAAAGTTGCTGCAGCCGGTCTTCGCGACTTAGGTGTCATCGCCCACTCTGCGAAGGATGCATTGGCAGAAAGCAAGAAGTACTATTGGCACAATACCCTCCACTTCCTCGGGCTCGATGTCCATGATGTAGGAGATCGTGAGATGGTATTTGTACCCGGCATGGTCTTTGCCGTAGAACCGGGCATCTATATCCCAGAATGGGGTTTCGGTTTCCGCGTAGAAGACGATGTGCTGGTCACCACCAGTGGTTCCACTTATCTATCTACCCCACAATCCTAACAAGCCTGTAACACGATAGTCAAAATCAACTCGTACAATCAGTATAGAGGAATAGGTTCTATTGTGGAAAGGAAGGTATAAGTCGTGCCGAACAGTATCATCGTCATTCTGATTGTTGTTGGACTTCTCATGATCGCCGCAGCACTGATCTGGCTGCTGATCTACTCCTATGCTGTACGTGTCGCCTATCGGATATTTGGCCGTCCGCAGCCACGTCCGCCCTACGACAAATCACCCCTTTCTATCGACCAGACCACGATTTTTGGACGTGGTCAGAACTGGTTCTATAGCAACCGTCACAACGTACTCGACTGGCAGATGACCTCTTTCGATGGTCTGAAATTACAAGCTTACTTCATCCCCGCCGCAAAGAAGACCACTCGTGATGTGGTCATTCTGGTCCATGGATACAACGACCATCCTTCCGTGATGGCTGCTTACGCGCAAGCTCACCTTGAGAAACATGACTGCCATATCCTCATTCCTCACCTTCGTGCTCACGGTATGAGTGAAGGTAACTTCGTAGGTTTCGGCTTATTCGATAGTCAGGACATCGTCATGTGGATGCAGTATCTCGAGACCCGTCTAGGGCCGGACTTAAAGATCATTCTCCACGGCCGTTCCATGGGTGCCGCGACGACCATCATGACCGCCGGCTCCGGCATCTGCCCAGATTCCCTGCAAGGCATCATCTCAGATAGTTCTTTTGACGCATTAGACAAGCAGATTGCTCATCTGATCCAGCAGAAGTACCACGTGAAATTCCGTCCGTTCCTGATGCTGGTAAGTAAGGTTGTGCAAGACCGCTTCAGATTCCCCATTGAGAAGTGTTCACCGGTTTCCATTGCCAACCGCATCTCGGTGCCGGTCCTACTATTCCACGGTACCGCCGATACACTGGTACCTACTGAGATGAGTGACAATATCTATAACCGTCTGGCTTGCCCGAAGCGGATCTGTCTGATTGATGAATCGAAACACTGTATGGCTTATCACGATGCGCCGGAGAAATACACCGCCGAGCTGGACCGCTTCTATGAGAGTCTCAGCGATAGTGAGTGGCAGCGTCTGATTGGTAAATACTAAGCAATTGATTGCCACTCATAGAGATGTTAGAATGATATAAAATATAACTGACGATTGCGAGGTGACTTGCGTTGGAAAGTGATCGACGATCCAAGGATTTCGATGCGAAAGCCCGTCTGGACTTCGCTTACCACCTTCTTGCTCTGAACGACACGTTGGAGTCACTTTTCGCTGTCGACCTCAATACTGGCGCTTATTCTTTCTTCACTAAACCTCAATCAAATTTCGAAACGATCGAACCTTATCTCTTTGAGAATCAGGATTTCTTCATCGATGTGCAGGAACATGCACATGATGTTTTCTACGAAGAGGACCGTGAAGAGATCTGTACGGTACTCACCCGCTCTTTCCTACGCACCGAATTAGAGAAGCACAACCACTTTGACTGGTACTTCCGTCTGATGATCGACAAGAAACCGGCATGGTATATGCTACGAGCCGTCTATCAGAACGAGTCGAGAACGCACGTCACCATCGGTGTCATCAACGCAGAGAAAGATATGCAGTTACGGCATCAGGCAACGATTCAGGCCATGCTTGACCACGAGACATTCAAGGCCGATCTGCTCAACTACTATGCTGAGAACGAAGGTGACCCAATCAATCTTCTGGAGCATTTTACCACGCGTATCCTAGATCTCTATCAATGTGACCAGGTCGTCTATCGCAACCAGAAAGAGTCGAAAGTCTCTCTACTTTCTACGAATCTGGAATCTTCCTGGGATGTACCGATCTCATACTGTCTACAATGTGAGCAGTACGATGCGAACCAGTCCATGTGTCTGGCCGGTATAGGTAACAGCGAAGATTCGAAGCGCAACACAGTGCTTCCTTCTCGTTATTCCAAATGTCCGATCAAGTCTTCGCTTACCCGCGCGGTCACGCAAAATGGCACACCCGCCGGATTCTTGAGCGTAAACTACGTGGTCGGGTCGCATGATTTCACAGATTATGAATGTAAGACGCTGGATGAGATCTGTAAGATCCTATCTATCGCGCTCTCACGATATACTGCTAAGAAGGCCGCCGAACGTGCCGCGGCCAAGCGAAAGAAAGAAGAGAATGCCAAGCAGCTGGCCAATGAGCACATTCGTCTTCGTCTGGATGCCCTAAACTTCATCGTAGACTACGAGTGTACACCTTTCCAGTTCCTTGAATTCATCTCTGGGCGTCTTCTTCAGATTTCAGGTTGCGACCAAGTCGTCTATCGCGATCTGGATGGAAACCGATACGTCAAGAATTCATCTGAACTAGGTTCCGACTTTGAAATCCCGGAGGATTACTGCAAGAACTGTCCTCACGACAATCCGTTGAATGAGCTCTACAAATACGAATTCACCGAGATGCCGAATTGTGCGGATGGTTTTCTCGGTGTATCCACCCATGAACGATGTCCGATCAAATCGAAGCTGACTCGACTTGTCTACCTCAATGGTAAGACTGCAGGCTTCATCTCCATCCACTATATTCGGAACACGCACCGCTTCACCGATGCAGAGATTCGTACATTCAAAGAGATTGCGGCCATCATCTCACTGGCCCTCTCTCGTCTGGAAGCGCGCAAGACCAACGCCATGCTTCGCAAAGAAGTGGAACTCAAGAATCAGGTTGAAGAATCCTTGAAGATCATCGAAGGTCTTGCCTCCACCTACTCTGTCGTATTTCTAGTTGATCTTGTTGAGGACAGAGCGATTCCCTATGCGATGAACGACTCATCACGTCGTATGTTTACCGATGAGTTAGATAGCAGTACGTCATATAGCGATATCTATAAGCGCTATGTCGATACGACCGTCTTCGTGCCGGATATCGAAGAGATGTTGAAGATCTGTTCCATCAGCAACTTGAAGAAGCAATTGCGAAATAAGAAGACCTTCTCACACATCTATCGTTCGTCTTTTACCGACAAGATCGAATATCGTGAGATTACTTTCGTTAAATGCGAGGAAGAGCACAAGAAGCCTTCAGGAGTCATAGTCGGTATTTCGAATAAGCATAGTGAGATCCTTGAACAGAAGGTCAGCGATACGCTCCTTGGTGACTATACTTCCATGTATATCGCCGACCTGGACAATAACTACTGTCAGCCGATCCTTCGTTCCAAGACACTCGACAAGGTCATTGGTGGCAAGCAACGTACATTCAGCAAGGTAAATCTCATCATGGCTGAGCTCGTTGACGAGAAGTACAAGGAGTTCTGGGAGAATTTCAGTGATCCGCACTGGGCCAAGGCTTTCTTGGCCGACGAGGATCGTAAAGAGAGTCTCTATCATGTTTCGAGATTCAACCACTGGTACCGTTCCGAGTTCCGCGTCTTGGAGCGCAATGCAGAAGGTGAAGCGTCGAAGATCATCATCTCCGGTCAGATCGTAGATGCGGAATACGCAGAGAAAATGGCCGCCGACAAGAAGCTGGAGGAGGCGCTAGAAGATGCGAAGTCTGCTTCCCGCGCGAAGTCTACTTTCTTAAGCAACATGTCCCATGACATCCGTACCCCAATGAACGCTATCATTGGCTTTACGAATCTGGCCGTCAGCCATATAGATGACACGGATCTTATTAAGGATTATCTGACCAAGATCGACCAATCCTCCACTCACCTGCTCTCCCTGATTAATGACGTTCTGGATATGAGCCGAATTGAATCCGGTAAAATGACTCTCTCCGAGCAGGAGGAGAATCTTGCGGAAATCATTCATATGGTCCGTAGCATTATCGAATACGATATTCGCAGTAAGAATCTGAACTTCCGTGTAGAGGTCAGTAATCTTTCCGATGAGGATATCATCGTAGACAAACTGCGTCTGAATCAGGTATTACTCAATACGCTGAATAATGCCATTAAGTACACACCGAATGGCGGTTCGATCGCATTGACCATCTCTGAGAAATCCAGTAGGAAGAAAGGATATGCAACCTATCAGTTCAAAGTGAAAGATAACGGTGTCGGAATGAGTCCTCAATTTGCCAGCACCATCTTCGATCCTTTCACAAGAGAGAAGACATCTACTATCAGCGGCATTCAAGGGACAGGCCTTGGCATGTCCATTACGAAGAGTATTGTCGACCTAATGGGCGGAACCATTGGTGTCGTCTCAGAAGAGGGGCACGGTACAGAAGTGACCATTTGCTGCACATTTAAGCTTGTGAAATCTCAGCCACGTCCGAAGAAAGCCACCTCTCGTAAGAAGAAGACCGTAATCAAGAAGATCCTCATGGTAGAGGACAATCCACTTAACCGCGAGATTGCACAAGAACTGCTGGAAGAAAGTGGTTTTACCGTATCAACCGTAAACGACGGCATCTATGCCGTGGAGACTATGAAGCACGCCAAGAAAGGCGATTATGATCTCATTCTCATGGATATTCAGATGCCGATCATGGATGGATATCAAGCTACGAGAAAGATTCGTGCGTTGAGAAATGGTGTCGAGAAAATACCGATCATCGCCATCACTGCAAATGCTTTTGACGAAGACCGTAAAGCCGCAATGGAAGCTGGAATGAACGATCACGTGGCCAAGCCGATCAACCTGCAACGTCTTCTAGAAGCGATCGATCGGCTGAGTTGATCAGTCTATTTTCTCGATCTGGTCCAACGCTTCCTGATACTTCTCTTTCATATCGTCAAGAAGTGGCGCAATGTCTACGGTCGGTGCGCCATGACGCATCGTCTCGCACAATTCACTGGAAGATTTGGCAAGATTTCCAAGGCAAAGATTCAATGCCATTCCCTTGATGCTGTGGGAACTCCGGAAAGCGGTCTCCCAATCTTCAGCCTCGATGGCCTGGAGCATCTCATCATAATCCGGTGTGGTCTTGAAGCGACGCAAATACTTGAGCACACGTTGTTCGTCGAGCAGACGGTCGATCACCTCTGTGTAGTTTCCTCCAACGGTTAGATAGAAATCCTGTAGTGTCATAGAGTACCTCCGTTACTTATACGAATTTGCCGTCTTCGCGAAGCTCTCACGGCATGCGATAAAACATTCCATTAATTTCGGGTTATATTGGCCACACTCACCGTGAATGATCATCTGGAAGGCAATATCTGTCGAGAAAGCCTTACGATATACACGGTCGGTCGTCAGGGCGTCATAGCAGTCTGCAAATGCGACGATCTGTGCGGAGATCGGAATACTCTCACCGGAAAGTCCCTCCGGATAACCCTTGCCATCCCAGCGTTCATGGTGATACATACAGATATCGCGGCAAAGACCGTAATTCGTCTTGTCCCACATTCTCTGTGTCTCGTCCAGGATCTTCGCACCATAGAGTGTATGACGCTTCATCTCGTCAAATTCTTCGCTGGAAAGTTTGCCCGGCTTATTCAGAAGCGCATCCGGCACGGAGATCTTTCCAACATCATGCATGGCCGAAGCCGAAGCCATCTGCTTCACAGTATATTCAGTCAAGCCGTACTCGGGGCAGCTGACCATGATCTGACGAGCCAAGATCTCTGTATAGGTCTTGACGCGCTTCACATGCTGGCCGCTCTCCATGCTACGTGCCTCAACAATGGAACTCAGAAGTTCCATCGCCTCATCATTTCTCTTCTTCAGACGACGATTCTTACGCTCCAGCTCATCTGCCTGATCACGAAGTGTCTTGATCTGTTCCTGTACTCGCTCTTCCAAAGCATTCTTATACTCATAGAGTGAGACCGCGTTCTTCACTCTCTGTCTGACAAGTCCGGTGTTGAACGGTTTACGAACAAAGTCCGTCGCACCCAAGGTCAGACAGGATCTCTCGATCTCCTCGCCTTCTTCACTCGTAATGATCAGAATGGGGAATCGATCCACCAAACCACGTGCACACAGCAACGTCAACACATCTATTCCATTCATCTTTGGCATTACGATATCCAGAAGGACTACCGCCAACGAATCCTGATTCTGCATGATGCTCTCAATGGCATCTTCACCATTACAAGCCTCCAACACCTCATAGTCATCACGGAGCATGTCCATCAGAATCTCTCGGTTCATATTACTATCATCTACAATCAAAGCCGTTCGTGCCATTACTATTCCCCCAGTACATCGAACTTATTCTTCGTTAGTCGCTACACCAGATCTGCGATTGTCTGAAGTAGTTTTGCCGTATCCAGCGGCTTCACCAGGTATCCATCCATCCCGGCTTTCTTCGCGTTATCCCGGTCTTCCGGATATGCATTGGACGTCATGGCAACGATCGGTACACCGGCACGCATACGATTCGGTAAAGCACGGATCAGTGTGGTCGCTTCCATGCCATTGATCACCGGCATCTGAATATCCATCAAGACACAACAATATGTACCCGGTTCTTCACGCTTGATGCGCTTCACTGCTTCTGCACCGTCTTTCACACAATCGACCAGAAGTCCCTTCTCCTCAAGTACATCACTGGTAATACCCAGATTCAATTCGTTATCTTCCGCAACCAGTACCCGCTTGCCTCTCAAGATCTCCGCCACATCGCGGATCTCTGTACCAATCTCAATCTCAGGCGTCTCCATACCTGGGAAAACAACATTATCGTAAAGGCGGGCGAGTCCATCGGCAGAAATCTTTGCCTTCTCAAGGTTCTCCATCAGTGTTCTCGGATCATCCTCGCTCTTCAGGCTCTTCGTCAGATAACCGCAAATGTTATAAAGTGCAGTACGCGTATCCACATTCAGGTTCTTCTCGAACTCTGCAACCCGGCGTTCTGCTTGCAGGCTTGCCTCCAATGCCATGATCCGATCCTTGGCATGACGATCAATAACCGGAAGCTCCGGATTCATACCATCCGGATATTCAAGATCGAACTTCACCTTCACACCGAGTACTTCCATGTAGCGGAGAAACTCTTCGAAGTCTACGCTCTTTCTTCGAATCCGCATCGTCAGATTACTCGGTGTCTGTTCCGTTCTTCTGGCCAGTTCCGAGACCGTGATGTTCATGTCTTTACAAGTGTCTTTTAATAATTGAGATAAATTCATATTCGACCCTCCACGCGAACCCCCGCACGCGTATCCTTGTTACTAACTACTCGAATTATAACACTATGTTTGTCACTTTACAATACTGTTATCTTGTAAATTAAATTTTAACAAATAGAAACCAGAAGCCTTCTCATAAACAGCGGAAAAAGCAAATGGCGAATTCAAGTGTTTTTACCAAGGAAATCAGAAATACTTCTTCTCAATTACGCGAACGCCTTCGCTGGTGCCCATAACAATACAGT
>JAGHVD010000030.1 GCA_018064475.1 Candidatus Scatonaster coprocaballi | reverse complement strand
TACTACCCGATGTCTTCTGCCCAGAAACGCACCTTCCTCATCTGTCAGATGGATCCGGATGGCATCCTGTATAACATGCCACAGAACCTGAGACTGACAGGCGAAGTGAACCCGGATGCAATGCGTGAAGCATTACAGAAGATGCTGGACCGTCACGAGATCCTGAGGACCCAGTTCCTTATGATGGATGGAGAACCGGTACAGAAGATCCTGGAGCACGTGGATGCAGACTTCGAGTATGTTCGCGATACAGAAACTGCAGAATCTGAGTTAATATCAGGTTTCGTAAAGCCTTTCGACTTAAGTAAATTACCGCTTGTACGAGTGAGACTGGTCGACCGTGGAGAATACCATCTGTTGAGCATCGATATGCACCATATCGTTGGCGATGGTATGAGCGTGGCGACCTTCACAAGAGAATTGAATGCACTTTATAACGGTGAAGAACTGGAGCCACTTACCCACCAGTTTAAGGACTACAGTGAGTGGATGGCGACCAGAGATCTGTCTGCACAGGCAGCATACTGGAAGTCCCAGTTTGAAGATGAGATCCCGGTACTGGATCTGCCGCTGGATCACACCAGACCGCAGGAACAGAGCTACAGTGGTGCCATGCTCTACAATCATACCGGTAAGAAACTTGGTGAGAAGATCCGCAAACTGGCCGCAAAGACAGGCAGTACTGAGTTTATGGTATTTATGTCGGCCGCTATGGTACTGCTCAGTAAATACAGCCGACAGGAAGACATCGTGATCGGCAGCCCGATCAGTGGCAGAACCCATAAGGATACTGAAGGTATGCTGGGTATGTTTATTAACACCCTGGCCATGAGAGGCAAACCGGAAAATACAAAGACATATATGGCGTTCTTGAGCGAAGTAAAGGAAACCTGTCTGAAAGCATACGAGAATCAGGAATATCCGTTCGAAGATCTGGTGGAAGCCGTCGAAGTTGTTCGTGACATGTCGAGAAATCCACTCTTTGACGTGATGCTGGTGTTGCAGAATAACGAGACGGAAGAGATCCAGCTCGGCAATGCGAAGAGCGAATATGCAGAGATGGAAGATACCGTTGCAAAGTTTGACCTGACTTTCAATATCGGTGAGTCGGATGGTGACTATGACATTGGTCTGGAGTACTGTACAGCACTGTTTAAAGAAGAGAGCGTGAGCGCATTACTGGATCACTTTATCGTAGTACTGGATAAACTGACAGAAGAACCGGAAGCACAACTTGGGCAGTTGGAAGTTGTAGGAGAGGAAGAAAGACAGAAGATCCTTTCTGAATTTAATGCCACAACAACTGACTATCCGAGAGATAAGACAGTCGTAGAACTCTTCGAGGAACAGGTTCAGAAGACACCGGACAATATTGCAGTTGTTTTTGAAAACGATCAACTGACCTATGCACAGCTGAATGCGAAGGCTAATCAGGTGGCATATCGTCTGAGAGAACTGGGTGTCAAACCAGACGACTTTGTTGTCATGCTGGCTGAACGAAGCCTGGAAATGATGATCGGTATCTTCGGTATCCTGAAGGCCGGTGGCGCCTATGTGCCGGTCGATCCGAGTTACCCGGCTGACCGAATTGCGTTCATGCTCGAAGATGCTCAGCCGAAGGCGGTACTGACCTATATGACCACGATCGAGACCGAGATCCCGGTGATCGATCTTTCTGACAGTAGTGTTTATACGGGCATGACGGAGGATCCGGAATGTGTGAACCATGCAGAGGATCTTATTTACTGTATCTATACATCCGGTACGACAGGTAAGCCGAAGGGCAGCACCATTATCCATCGTAACGTAGTCAGACTGGTGAAGCATACGAATTTTGCAGAACTTGATGAGCAGACCGTGATCCTTCAGACCGGTTCCATGTCCTTTGACGCGTCCACATTGGAAGTATGGGGAACACTTCTCAACGGTGGAAAACTTGTATTAACGAACATCGAGGTATTAACTGACAGTCATCGCCTGAAGGCGTTGATCGACATGCAGGGTGTCAACACGATGTGGATGACTTCTACCTTGTTCAATCAGATGATTACCACTGATGCCTCTACATTCGATGGCCTGAAGCACTTACTGATCGGTGGAGAGAAACTCTCCGATCAGCACGTCAAGATTTTCAAGGACAGAAGAAATGGTGTCAAACTCACAAATGGATATGGACCTACGGAGAATACTACATTCACCACGACTTATGAGATTCCTGATGATTTCGAGATGATCCCAATCGGCAGACCAATTGCCAATACCACAGTCTATGTTCTGCAGGGTGAAAACCTCTGTGGAGTCGGCGTTCCAGGTGAATTGTGTACAGCTGGCGATGGTGTGGCAAGAGGCTATCTGAACCGTCCTGAACTTACAGTCGAGAGATTTGTGAAGAACCCATTTGGTGAAGGAAAGATGTACCGTACCGGCGACTTAGTAAGATGGATGCCGGATGGAAATGTTGAGTATCTGGGAAGAATTGATGACCAGGTGAAAATCCGTGGATTCCGAATTGAACTGGGTGAAATCGAAAGTCGGATGAGAGAGATTAGTACCATAAAGGATTGTGCGGTTATTGTGCGTACAAATGCGAATGGTGAGAAGGATATCTATGCTTATGTCGTATCTGAGGAAATGCTCAGTATTGATGCAATACATGATGAATTAGCCAAGTCCTTGCCAGATTACATGATTCCGTCTTACATGATGCAGATCGAGAAGATTCCCGTTACTCGAAACGGAAAACTGGATAAGCGTGCACTTCCGGATATTGAAGTTCGAACCGGAAGTGAGTATGTGGCACCTCGAAATGAAACAGAAGTCATTATCTGTTCGATCTTCAGTGAAATCCTGAACGTTGAGAAAGTTGGCATCATGGACAGTTTCTTCGCATTGGGTGGTCATTCTTTGCGTGCAACCCGTTTGGTAAATCGAATCGAAGCAGAAACTGGAATAAGAATCACGATTAAGGATGTATTTAGTCATCCTAATGTAGAAAAACTTGCTGAACTAGTTACAGGGGAAACGGCCGGATATATTCCGATTCCCAAAGCAGCTGAAAAGGATTACTATCCGATGTCTTCCTCTCAGAAACGAACCTATATGGTTTGTCAGATGGAACCAGATGAAATCTTGTATAATATGCCACAGAACATGAGACTTACAGGTAAAGTGGACCCTGTTGCGATGAGAGAAGCGTTGCAGAAGATGGTGGACCGTCACGAGATCCTGAGGACGCAGTTCCTGATGGTAAATGGGGAACCTGTACAGCGAATTCTCAATCATGTAGAGGCGGATTTCGAGTGTCTTGTGGACACAGATACTCCAGAAGAGGAGCTTCTTGCTGGATTTACGAGACCTTTTGACTTGAGTCGAGCACCACTTGTGAGAGTACGTCTGGTGGAACGTTCTGATTGTTATCTCTTGAGCATTGACATGCATCATATCATTGGTGATGGAATGAGTATGGGTACATTTATCCGAGAAATGAATGCACTCTACAACGGCGAAGAACTTGCTCCACTCACCCATCAATTCAAAGATTACAGTGAATGGATGTTGACGAGAGATTTTACCGAACAGGCACAGTTCTGGAAGGGACAGTTTGATGATGAGATCCCTGTTCTTGATATGCCGCTTGATTTCACACGACCACAAGAGCAAAGTAGCAAGGGATCGATGGTCTTCTTGCATACGGGCGAAACACTCGGAAATCGTATCAAGGAACTTGCCGCTCAGACGGGTAGCACGGAGTATATGGTATTTCTGTCTGCAGCCATGGTACTGCTTAGTAAGTACAGCCGTCAGGAAGATATTGTAATCGGTAGCCCAATCAGCGGAAGAATGCATAAGGACACCGAGAGCATGCTGGGTATGTTCATTAATACACTGGCCATGAGGGGTAAACCTGAAGGAAAGAAATCTTACCTGGAATTCCTCTCGGAGATGAAGGAAAACTGTTTGAAGGCGTACGAGAACCAGGAGTATCCTTTCGAAGAATTGGTTGAAGTCGTAGATGTTGTCCGCGATATGTCGAGAAATCCGCTGTTTGATGTGATGTTAGTTCTACAGAACAATGAATCAGAGGAGATCAATCTACATGGTGCTAAATCAGAGTGGATCAAATTCAAGGACGCAGTAGCAAAATTTGATCTGACTTTCAATATCGTAGATTATGGCGGTGACTTCGAAGTGGGACTTGAGTACTGTTCGGCTTTGTTTAAGGACGAAAGTGCGAAAAGTATTCTAGCTCACTACATAGTTCTTCTTGATAACTTGATGGCAGATCCGTCGGCACAAATCAGTAGTGTTTCGATGCTTAGCAAGCAGGAAGAGAAACGTATTGTTGAGGAATTCAATGATACATGGACCGACTATCCACGCGAGAAAACATTTGTAGAAATCTTCGAGGAACAGGTGGAGAAGACACCAGATAATATGGCCGTTTTCTTCGAGAATGATAGTTTGACCTATGCGGAACTGAATGCCAAGGCAAATCGTCTTGCATATAGATTGAGAGAACTTGGTGTCAAGCCGAATGACTTTGTAGCCATGGTTACAGAAAGAAGCCTTGAGATGATGGTAGGCATTATTGGTACGATTAAGGCAGGCGGTGCATATGTGCCAATCGATCCAACTTATCCGGAGGATCGCATAGCTTATATGATTGGAGATGCAAAGCCAAAGGCTGTGTTGACGTATAAGACTATTGTTCGAACAGATATTCCTGTTATAGATTTGGCAGACCCCAATATTTATGCAGACATGTCGGAGAATCCGGAAAGAGTAAATAAGGCAGATGATTTAATCTACTGTATCTATACATCCGGAACCACAGGAAAACCGAAAGGTGTCATGCTGGAACACAGAAACGTTGGCTATCTAGTTGATTTCTTACGCAGTGATAATTTCAAGGATATCTATTCTGAGAATGACCGAGTCATGCTGTTTGCGAACTATATTGTTGATGGATCAGTATGGGAGATGTTATCCGCACTGGTAAATGGAGCGTCAATCAACATTCCAACTGATGTAACGATTAAAGATCTGGACAAGATGAAGAAGTATATTTCGGATCGTAGAATGACAGTATCCTATTTCCCGCCAAACTACTACGAAATTGGCCGATTTGCGCTGGAAAAGTATGTAATTACTGCAGGTTCAGCTGCCAGCATGTCGATAGTAGATGCCGTACTGGAGAATAGCGGTTATATTAATTCCTATGGCCCTACCGAAGCTACTGTCAGCGCATGTATATGGATGTGTGCGAAAGGCGAACATCCGACGTCTGTAACCATCGGTAAACCGAACAGTAATACACAGATCTACATGCTTCAGGGTGATATGCTTTGTGGAATTGGTGTGCCTGGTGAATTGTGTATTGCTGGTGATGGTGTAGCGAGAGGCTATCTGAACCGACCGGAACTGACAGAAGAGAAATTCGTGAAGAACCCCTTTGGTGAAGGTAGAATGTACCATACTGGTGACCTAGCAAGGTGGTTGCCGGATGGAAATATCGAGTATCTCGGCCGAATCGATGAACAAGTGAAGATCCGAGGATTCCGAGTAGAATTGGGTGAAATTGAGAATCGGATTCGTGAGATCGAAGGAATAAAGGATTGTGCGGTTATTGACCGTACGCGTGCAAGTGGTGATAAAGCCATTTATGCATATCTTGTAAGTGAACAGGTAATCAATATCTCGAACATCCGTGATGAACTTGCGAAGTCACTTCCAGACTACATGATCCCTGCATATATGATGCAGATTGATTCGATTCCAATGTCACGAAGCGGAAAAATTGACAAACGAGCACTTCCAGAGATTGAGGCTAAATCTGAACACACATATATTGAGCCAAGTACGGAAGAAGAGAAGGCGCTGTGTGAAGCTTTTCAGATAATGTTAGGTACAGAAATCGTCAGCACGAATGACTCCTTCTTCGAATTGGGTGGTGATTCCATTAAGGCAATTCGGGTCGTTTCTGAAATGAGGACCAGAGGGTATTCGGTAACGGTCAAGGATATCCTGAACAGACGTACGCCTGAAAAGATCGCACTATACGTTACCAAGGATGAATCCGAGTCTTATGAACAAGGTGAAGTGACGGGAAGCGTGGTAGAAACACCGATGATGCGCCAGTTCAAGGCATGGAAACTGGAAAGACCGGAACATTTCAACCAGGCGTTGATGATTGCTGTTGATGCAGATACAGAATCGATTCGCCAAGCTTTGAATGAGCTTGTCCGTCATCACGACATGTTAAGGGCAGTATATACTGATAATAAACTAGAAGTCTTAAGTTATGAGCAGAGTAAGAAGTATACACTTGTTGAGAATGATATGCGCGGTCATGTTCATCTTGAAGATGAAGTGGATGAAATCTGTACGAAGGTTCAGTCAAGTATCAACCTAGCTGAAGGTCCGCTTATGAGAGCTGCATTATTCAATACGGACTATGGAAAGTATCTGATGATCTGTATCCACCACTTCGCAGTGGATGGCGTTTCGTTAAGAATCCTATCAGAGGATTTCCACACTGCGCTGGAGAACTGTAAGAGCGGTCGAGAAGTGAAACTTCCGGACAAGACCCTCTCTTTCATCGAGTGGTCCCGACTGCTCAAGGAATATGCCTCTTCTCCAGAACTTGCAAGAGAACAAGAGTATTGGAATAAGGTCGATGATCGTATAGATGAAGGAAGGCTTGTTACGGATGAAGAACTCGGTCCAATCAACGGAGAGACATCCTTCACACTATCTGAAGAGGTCACAGCCGATTTGCTGTACGAAGCGGGAAAAGCATACAATACACAGATCAATGATCTTCTGCTTTCTGCACTGAGCATGGCCGTGAACCAGATTAGCGGTCAGGGAACGATAGCGGTGGGCATGGAAGGTCATGGTCGTGAACTGATTCATAAAGATGTCAATATCGACAGAACAGTGGGATGGTTTACATCTGTGTACCCAGTTATTCTGAACTTTAGTCCGAACAAGGAGCAGACGATAATCAATACCAAGGATATGTTACATGCCATTCCCAATAATGGTCTGGGGTATGGACTTCTCTATGAGCGTGATCTTACGGAGAGAATAAGCGTTTTCTTCAACTACCTAGGTGAGATGAGTCGCGAAAGAAACGATGAAAATGCAGTTTCGGTGATTACCGGTACGTCTGTTTCGGAGAAGAATCGTCTTGCAGGAGATATCAATATGAATGCGCTTATCTCCGGAGGCAGATTCGAATGCCACATATCTTACAATCATTGCAGTAGAAGTTTTGCGGAAAGATTTGCAGAGGCTTATAGAAACGCAATTGAAAGTACAATCGACTGGTGTTGCAGTCGTGATGAGAGTCGGGCAACTGCTTCGGATTTTAGCGATGTCACCCTTACGAATGAGGAACTTGATGAATTTGATGACATGTTCTAGCAGAAACGACAACACAGATGAATTGATTAGAACAAATAGAACCTGAAAGAATAAAGGAAAGCATATGAAAAAGATTAGAGACATCTATCCACTTACACCATTGCAAGAAGGAATGTACTTTCACAATGAACTTGACCCGAATGATTCAAGTTATCATCTGCAGTCTTTCTATTTGGTGAATCAGCGTATTAATGAGACCTTTCTGAAGATCAGCTTGAAGTGCCTTACGAATAAATATGAACTGTTCAAGACTGCTTTTGCAGCGACCAAAGCTACTGGTGTAGTAAAACAGGTCATTCTTGAGGAACGGGAGATTGAATACAGTAGGATTCTCTTCGATCAAGATTACAATGACAATGCAATATCTGAACATTCGACAAGTGATCTGCGAAGAGGATTCAACCTGAAGAACGATTCTTTGATGAGAGTTACTGTTCTGTCTTTCGCGGATCGGGACGTGCTGTTTATTGCTTGCCATCACATCATTACAGATGGTTGGAGCAATCCTTTGGTTGTGGCAGATATGATTAGGTTCTATAACATGTGTCTTCTCGGAAAAATTGAGCGAGAAGTAATGGCTGCAGCATCGGAAGAGAAGAGGCATATTCTGTCCTTTGGCGAATATCTGAATTGGATTCAGGGAATCAAAAAGGATGAAATGAAGAAGTACTGGGACGATTATCTTGACGGTTACGATTCCAGTGCAGAGCTTTCTCCACTGGAAAAAGTAGAAGACTTTGAAGATGTACCTGTGGTTGACGATACAATCTTTCTTGAACGGAATGTGACCGACCAACTCAACCGTTTTGCCAAACATTGTGATGCAACGATCAGTAGCGTCTCGCAGCTTGCATTCGGTCTTCTTCTCCAGAAACACTGTGGCACAGACGATGTACTGTTCGGAAATGTTGTATCCGGACGAAATGTCCCACTTCGAGGCATTGAAAATGCAGTGGGCCTTTTCATCAACACGATTCCGTTGCGTATTCATGCAGAGAACAGTGATACGGTTGAAACCTTGCTACGCCGTCTACAGAAATCGAACAATGAGAGCAACAGTTACGACCATGCGGCACTTAGTAGCATGAAGGTAAATGGCCAGAATGTATCTGACTATATCAAGCATCTGTTTGTATTTGAGAACTATCCGGGTACAACTGGTGATGTAGAAGAATCTTCCCCTAGTCAGATACTTGTGATTGAACCGATTTTTGCAAGAGAACAGACCAATTACGATCTGTCGATTTCATCTTTTCTGATGGACGATCAACTTGGATTTAAGTTTTCCTATGCGCCCAGTAAATATACGGCGGAGAATATCGGGCTTTTCAAATCTCACCTTCTGAACATTCTTCGTCAGATTGCCAATGCGCCATCAACCAAAGTAAGTGATATTACAGTTTGCGACGAGAAGGAAAGACAGATAGTCATTCATGATTTCAATGCGACAAAGACAGACTATCCAAGAGAGAAGACAATAGTAGAACTCTTCGAAGAACAAGTAGAGAAGACACCTGACAATATCGCAGTTGTCTTTGAAGATGAACAACTAACGTATACTGAATTGAACGAGAAGGCAAATCAGGTTGCGTACAGATTGAGAGAACTTGGTGTG
>JAGHVD010000098.1 GCA_018064475.1 Candidatus Scatonaster coprocaballi | reverse complement strand
GTTATGGTTACCGCAACGATGACTACTTCTTTATTCTTGTGCGTTACATTTCAATGCCGCATAACTTTATGCTAATCCCAAGGAAAACGTGAAGAACCATTCTTTAACGTAATTCTTGGTTAAGAGATCAGTTGAGAAGAATCGATTTAACCGTCACGGTTTTCCGTGACGGTTTTTTTGTCGCATATATCATCAATATATGAAAAAAGGACTGTTCTTACGAACAGTCCTTCTGGCAGGGGAGACACGATTCGAACATGCAACCAGCGGTTTTGGAGACCGCTGCTCTACCATTGAGCCACTCCCCTATAAATGTTTGGATGAACATCTCAAACAACATGCATTAGTTTACTCAAGTGTTTGCATGATGTCAAGTAGAATGTTATGATTTTAGGGTAGGAACATATAAGAAACAGAGGTGTTTATTATGATCTTTTCAGTGATTGGTACGGGCAACATGGGCCGAGCGCTTGTAGGTGGTTTCATTAAGAGTGGCTTTCTGGTTGCAAAAGATGTCCGACTTTGTGATATAGATGAGAAGAAAGTCACAGAACTTGCTTCTGAGACGGGGTGTCAGCCATATACCGACGCGGCCCTTGCCGTTAAGGATGCTGATTATGTGTTACTTGCGGTGAAGCCGCAGGTATTCGATGCGACAGTGAAGACGCTGGCATCTTCTTTGAAACCAGGTGCGGTGGTCATCTCAATTGCAGCAGGCGTCACGCTTAACCGAATCAGCGGTCTGCTTGCCGAGGGTGCATCCATCGTTCGTGTAATGCCGAATACACCTGCACTGGTAGGTGCGAGCGTGTGCGCTGTATGTACAAAGAATGTTGAAGAAGAATGTGTGACTTTCGTTCACGAGCTTCTGGGAACATGTGGAATTGTTGTTCCATGCGATGAGAAGACACTGGATGCAATCGGTTGCGTCTCCGGAACCGGTCCTGCATACGTCATGCTCTTCATTGAAGCCATGGCTGACGCAGCAGTCAAACTTGGCATTCCAAGAAAGACTGCGCTGGATATCGCAGCCATGACAGTGTATGGTTCAGGTAAATTAATGGTGGAAACCGGTACACATCCTGCAATCTTGAAGGATCAGGTTTGTTCACCTGGTGGAACGACGATTGAAGGCGTTCTGGCTCTTGAGAAAGGCGGACTTCGCGCAGCGGTTGAAGATGCAGTCGTTGCAGCTGATCTGAAGACGAAGTCTCTGGCAGGAGGCAAATAATCCATGGCTGATTTGGAGTCCGTGGAGATTTATACGGATGGTGCCTGTTCCGGCAATCCAGGTCCTGGCGGATGGGGCGCGATCCTCATGTGTCGTGGTGTGGAGAAAGAAATCTCAGGTGGTGAGAAACTTACGACGAATAATCGTATGGAGTTGATGGCCGCCATCTGTTCATTGCGTTGTCTCAAGCGTCCATGTAAGGTGAAACTCTATAGTGACAGTGCATACTTGATCAACGGTTTTACGGCTGGTTGGATCGTGTCTTGGAAACGTAATGGATGGAAAAACAGTTCGAAACAAACGGTAAGTAATATTGAGTTATGGCAAGAACTGGACCGCCTTTCCGGTATCCATGAGATTACTTGGGTCAAGGTCAAAGGTCATGCCGATAACGTATACAACAATCGTTGCGATGCACTAGCTGTTGCAGCGTCGAAGAAACAGGGAGAGAATCATGGATAAACCAAAGGGAAGCATAGACGCTCGTGATGATCAGTTGATTGAGACGACAGTTTCCAGCGATGTAGCTTACGAGGGAAAGGTGTTTCAAGTTGTCGTCAAGGATGTTGAACTATTTGATGGTTCTCATTCTCGTCGCGATGTTGTATTACATAATGGCGGGGCTGCGATTGTTGCAATGGACCAAGATGGACAGGTTTATCTGGTTAGACAGTTCCGCTCCCCATATGAGGAAGTGATCTATGAGATTCCTGCGGGGAAACTCGAGAAGAATGAAGATCCAAAGCTTGCTGCCATCCGTGAACTTAAAGAAGAGACGGGTATGGAGGCAGGCTCTGTAGTCAGCCTTGGCAAGATGTATGCTACGCCTGGATACTGTTCTGAAATCATCTATCTCTACCTTGCTACGGATCTGAAGATGGGCGAAGGAAACCCGGATGACGGTGAATTCCTTCAGGTGATGAAGATGCCTCTTCAACAGGCATTGGAAATGATTGACCGAAATGAAATCTTGATGCGAAGACCATGGTCGGCCTCTTGAAGACGGCTCGAAAGGTGGGCATTTGATGGATAAGCGAGTCGAGAAAGGTCATGAACTCACGGGCATTCTGTTATTCTTTATAGCAGTGCTTCTTAGCTTGTCTTATTACTTGCCTTTGTCGGTGACCGGTTCGCTTGGTAAAGTGCTGCGTGGCGTGGGCACCGGATTGATTGGCGTATCAGCGTACGTGGTTCCGATTATTCTATTCTATGCTTCTATCGATTTTTTCTTGGAGAAAAGACCCGGCGTTGCACCTATCCGTGTTCGCTCGGTGTTGATCCTTCTTCTTTGTGTATCATCGATTCTGGCTGTTTGCACGGTTAGTCCAATCTACGTCAAAGCAACTTGTGCAACACCGCCGGCTGGAACAGTTCATGTAACGAAAGTTTGGAAACTCTTATGGAAGATGGGCATGAAGCCCTCCGCCCTCGGCGCACCGGAGAAAGATGTTATCCTTTCTGGTGGTATAATTGGTGGCTCCATTGCGCTTGCTCTTCGTGCGG
Organism: Candidatus Scatonaster coprocaballi; assembly: GCA_018064475.1. GTDB lineage: Bacteria > Bacillota > Clostridia > Saccharofermentanales > Saccharofermentanaceae > Scatonaster > Scatonaster coprocaballi. The sequence continues at coordinate 1,973 of JAGHVD010000098.1, read as the reverse complement.
TTGCTGCAAAGGTGGGTGCACTGATCATTCTCATCGCTTTTACGATTTCCCAGATCGTATTGATTTTCAACGTGAGTATTTCTGATACTGCGGCGAAGACAGCTGAAGTGATTCGTACTACAGGCCAGAAGGCGCAAGCAGTTATTCGTCAAGATCGTATTTATCGCGAACAAGAGAAAGCAATGCGCCAGCGCCAGCTTCAGTCCAAGGCTACGGGAAAGCGCGTTTCTTATGTGGTCAATCCAAAGATCTCTCCATTTGAGGAACCTGACGGACCACAAGGATTTATTGATCTGGAAGGTACGGAAGTAAAGATGAATCAGGAGTCCTGGCCTGAACGTGAGAAAGTATTTGATTTTGATCTGACACACGACACAGATACTTCGCCAGAAGCACGAAAAGTTGCAGTCATTCCAGAACCAAGAGTGGATATAAGCTTTAGTAATCCGCCTGCTCCGAAGCCGCAAAAGACAATTGATGAGAATGAACCACAGTGGTATGACCTGCCGGAAGAGACGGTTCCGGGTGAGATCCTTCCATCTCCGAAGGTAAATCCGAATGCTACAGTGGAGTATCGAGTTCATGAAGAAGGCGGTACACAGATTCGTGTACCCAATCTGCGAGGCGTAGAGGTATCTCAGGCTAAGACAAGTACACCTTCGTCTGTAGAGGCTACTATTCCGGTGATACCGGAAATTCCTGAACAGAATGCGTATCAGGTACCTCCTGTTGTACCAGAGCAGAATTCAGTAGCCGAACAGCCCGTCAAGCATAGTGAGGATATTCAGACCGATTCGTCTTCAACTGCGTCTACTCGTGCGAAGAATACCGCAACGAGTACCCGTCGTTCGAAGTATTCAACTGCACCGACCAATTACCTTTCACATGATGAACCCAAGCAAGCGAATTCCCTGAAGAATGCGCAGGATACTGAAGGACAGAAACTTGTTGATGCATTGAAGAGTTTTGGTATATCTACCACTTTGGGTGAAGTAACAAGAGGTCCGTCGATTACCAGATTTGAAATTACACCGGCTCCGGGTATTAAGGTCAGTCGTATTACGAATCTATCCGATGATATTGCGCTGGCACTTGCTGCCAAGAGTATTCGTATTGAGGCACCGATTCCGGGCAAATCTGCCATAGGTATCGAGGTGCCGAATCAGGAAGTCGAACTCGTAAGTCTGGGTGATCTTCTTGACTCGAAGGAGTTTCGTGATCCGAAGAATTCACCATTGACCGTTGCGCTGGGTAAAGATATTCCAGGTAAGCCGATCCTTTGTGATCTGGCTCGTATGCCACATCTTCTTATTGCAGGTTCTACAGGTTCCGGTAAGTCGGTATGTATCAATACGATCCTGATGAGTATTCTTTGTCATTCAACACCTGAACAGGTACGAATGATCATGGTTGACCCGAAAGTCGTTGAACTGGCCGTGTATAATGGCATTCCACATCTTCTGTGTCCGGTAGTTACAGACGCGAAGAAAGCTGCCAATGCGCTGAACTGGGCCGTGCGCGAGATGGAAGACCGCTATAAGAAGTTTGCAGAAGCCGCAGTTCGTGATTTCAAAGGATATAATGAGTATCAGAAGATGAACGGGGAGAAGACTTTACCGTTGATTCTTGTTGTCGTCGATGAACTTGCTGATCTGATGCAGGTTGCAGCCAAAGAAGTGGAAGAATCAATCTCTCGATTGACTGCGATGGCTCGTGCAGCAGGAATTCATCTTCTGATTGCGACACAGCGTCCTTCTGTTGACGTAATTACCGGTGTCATCAAGGCGAATATCCCTTCAAGAATCGCCTTCGCTGTAGCAAGTCAGGTCGATAGCCGTACGATCTTGGATATGGGTGGTGCGGAGAAACTTCTTGGTAAAGGCGATATGCTCTATTATCCACAGAGTGCCGCCAAGCCGATCAGAGGTCAGGGTGCTTTTGTATCCGATAAAGAAGTTGAAGATATTGTTGGT
>JAGHVD010000009.1 GCA_018064475.1 Candidatus Scatonaster coprocaballi | reverse complement strand
TTTCGTCTCCTCTAATACGATTTAACAATTTGACTTATAATCCAATATTGGTTCTTTCTAGGCCTGAACTTCGAAATTGACAATCCAGGCCTATGTTTTTTCTGAATATCTAGGCCTGAGATTCGTATTTTGTCATTCAGGCCTAGCCTAATGCTTCCCCCATAGGCCTGAACTTCGAAATTGACAATTCAGGCCTATGTTTTTTTAGAATATCTAGGCCTGAACCTCGTATTTCGTCATTCAGGCCTATGGAGCACGACCCCAACAGATATATCGTGTTTATCCCAAGTTTTCTGTGAAGAACCTTATTTTATGTATTTGATACATAGTACGTTCTTTGGCGGGCGTGAAATAGACACCTATAAATTGGTTCTTCACGTTTTCTTGGGAAATGGAGATCTTTTTGTCAGGCAAGAAATGTTCCTTGTTTCTTCCTGACAGGACCGTTTCCGACTGCAGGAAGAAACTGAATTCAAGTCGGAAGAGGAAACGTAAAAAACCGAAAAGTGAGAAAAATGTGTACAAACTGGCAATATAATGCGACAAAAACACAATAAAATGTGAAATTGACTGCTAAAATGGCTGAAACAGTATTGTATTCTTGAAAAAACGAGAGTAAAATTGTGACATAAATGTGAAGGTTTTGTGAATAGCCAGGAGGTTGGGTTGCATGGTTAGATTGAGCAAAACGAGAAAAGGATTCACTCTTATAGAGATGGTATTGGTGATCGCTATTGTCGTGACTATTTCTGTTGTCGTGTGGTATAGTGTTTCAGCCTATTTAGGGAAGGCTAAGTCTGCCACTTCTATGATGAAGAAACATATTGATGCTGTTGAATCCGTCACTGCAGAAATTCCTGTTTAACTCTCCCACTTTTGGGATTTTCTGCACTTTTTCATTTTTTCAGGAAATGAGCTGCTCGCAAAGTTGCGAAGCAGCCCTTTTTCTTTTCCGTAAATCTAGATTGTATGCGAAGAACGTATTCTTATCCGTTGTTCTCCTCAGAATCCATAAACATCTGTCTTGCATTGGTGTAGCAGATGCGCTGGACGATTGATCCGAGCAAATCCATATCTTCATTGAATTCATCATCGGTGACGAGTTGTCCGAGGTAGTCGCAGAGGATTCTTCTGAAGTATTCATGGCGTGTGTAGGACAATAGGCATCGTGAATCAGTCAGCATACCAACAAATCCAGGCAGATAGCTCTGTGAAGCCAGAGACTTCAAGTGATTGCGGATGCCATTGAGGTTATCATTGAACCACCATGCAGCACCATGCTGAACTTTCATCGGGACTGAACCATCCTGGAAACATCCAATCAATGTATCGATGAGCGGATCATCATTTGGATCCAGACTGTATAGGATCATGCGTGGGAGTGCTGCTTGTTCAGTAAGAAGACTGAGATACTGAGCCATTGGTGTGACAAAAGTACCACCGGCGATGGTATCGTAGCCTGTGTTGATGCCTAGCTTCTGAAGTGCAGCAGCATTGTTGTCACGACGGCATCCGAAGTGGATCTGCATGGTCCATCTGCGCGCGGCATACTCCTTGGCGAAGAATACCATCATGGCGCTACGGTAAGCGCAGCAATCGTCATCAGAGAGCGCCATAGAAGGATTAGCGAGACGATTCGCAAATACCTGTGAAGCTTGTTCGATTAGTTTCTGATCAAATACAAATCGCTCCATACCATGGTCAGCCAGACGGCAACCGTTCTCGCCAAAGAAATCCAGACGCATGCGCAGGGCCATCTGAAGGTCATTAAGATTATTGATTGCGATTCCACATACTTCAGAGAGTTTCTGGATATATTCGGTAAAATCACTCTTCTCGATATCCACTACGCGGTCCGGGCGGAATGCTGGGAGTACGGTAGTATCGAAGGTTAGGTCATCAGCAATCATGCGATGCCAGGAAAGGTCATCGACCGGGTCATCTGTCGTGCAGATCAGCTCGACATTTGAGCGGCGAATGAGTGAACGGGCGGTGAATTCGTCCGAAGCGAGCTTCTGACATGTGATATTCCAGATACTCTCCGCATTGGCATAGGTAAGCGGCTCTTTAATATCGAAATAGCGAAGGAGTTCGAGATGTGTCCAGTGATAGAGTGGATGGCCAATCGAACTCTCAATGACATAGGCCCAAGCGAGGAATTTCTCATAATCACTTGCATCGCCGGTGATGTAGCGTTCGTCTACGCCAGCGGAACGCATGAGTCTCCACTTGTAGTGGTCACCAGACAGCCAGAGTTGAGTCATATTCCGGTATGAGATGTTCTGCGCGATATCTTTCGCATCGATATGGCAGTGATAATCAATAATAGGGCATTTCTGCGCATAGTTGAAATACAGACGTTCAGCTACGGGTGAATGCAGAAGAAAATGAGTATTAATGAAAGCAGGCATAAGGACCTCCTCCTAATCTTAGAAAACTTTGTATAAAAATGTGAAAAATAGCACACATCCATCATATCAGAGAAACATGATATGTAATAGAGTAGTGGACTTTGATTATAAGATATGCTAGAATGTTAGTCAACACAACAAAGAATCGAGGCGGTCTCGAAATGGATATTATGGAGAAGATCCATCAGGTAGGAATTGTGCCTGTAGTAGTCATTAATCAGGTAGAAGATGCAGTGCCCACGGCACGCGCATTGCTGGCAGGCGGAATATGTTTTATGGAAATTACATTCCGTACATCCTGCGCAGCGGAAGCAATCGCAGAAGTAGCGAAAGAAGTGCCTGAGATGGTAGTCGGTGCAGGAACTATTCTGAATCGCACACAGGCACAGGCTGCGGTTCGTGCAGGTGCGCAGTTCATCGTATCACCGGGACTCTCCGATGAGGTTGTCTCTTGGTGCATGGAACAGCAGATTCCGGTCGTGCCGGGATGTGTCACACCGACTGAGATCATGCGCGCCAAGGAACTTGGTCTTACGACTGTGAAATTTTTCCCGGCAAACGTGTATGGTGGCATCAAAGCGATTCGCGCATTGGCCGCTGTATTCCGTGACATGTTGTTCCTACCGACCGGTGGAGTGAACGCCGAGAATCTTGCTGAATTTGCTTCTGAGAAGTGCATCACGGCCATTGGTGGAAGCTGGGTCTGCACAGGTAAGGATATTTCTGAACACCGTTTCGAACAGATCACGAAGTTGAGTCAGGAAGCGGTAGACGTGATTGCGGCAGCAAGAAAGTAAGGAGCAAATATATGAAAGTACTGACAATGGGCGAGATCATGCTCCGCCTGAAAACAAGAGAGAATGAGCGATTCATGCAGAGCCCGATGTTTGAGGCTACTTTTGGCGGAGGCGAAGCGAATGTGGCGGTGTCACTTGCGAACTTCCATATGCCGGTCGAATATCTGACCGTGTTGCCGGAGAATGATATGGGTGAATCATGTATCGGAGAATTACGTCGTTTTGGTGTGGGGACAGACCGCATCATCCGTAAGCCAGGTCGTATTGGTATCTATTATTTGGAGACAGGTGCGAACCAGCGTCCGAGTAAAGTGATCTACGATCGCGCGGAGTCCACGATGGCCTGCGCAGAGGTCGCTGATTTTGACTGGGACAGTGCTCTGGCTGACGTTGACTGGTTCCATATTACGGGTATTACACCGGCGATCTCAGCGTCTGCTGCGGAAGTGTCGTTGGAAGCAGTAAAGCAGGCAAAGGCTCGCGGCATTACAGTCTCCTGTGACTTAAACTTCCGCAAGAACCTATGGAAGTATGGTGTGGAAGCGAAGACCATCATGTCGGAGATCACGAAGTATACCGACGTGGTGATCGCCAACGAAGAGGATTGCCAGAAGTCACTGGGACTGAATGTAGACAGTGAACTGGGTGGCGGTGTAGACGCCGATGTCACATCCGGAAGTCTGGATACAAAGAAATATGAGGCGCTGACACGCAAGCTGATGGAGACATATCCGAATGTCAGCAAGGTGGCAGTTACCCTTCGTGAGAGCCATAGTGCGGATCACAACGGATGGGGCGCATGCATCTACAATGGTTCCGAATTCTATCTCAGCCGTCACTATGAGATCTGCGATATTGTTGACCGTGTCGGTGGCGGTGACTCATTCGGTGCTGGCCTGATCTATGGTCTGCGCACCTATGATTCGGATGCCAAAGCACTCGAGTTTGCGGTCGCAGCGAGCTGCCTCAAGCACACCATCCCAGGTGATTTTAACCGTGTATCCGTCAAAGAGGTGGAAACACTTATGGGCGGAGATGGCTCCGGCCGCGTGGTTCGATAAGGTCTAAATCGGCTAATCGAACATATTAACTTTGGTAGTTACAAACCGTACATATAGAACCCCGTACTGCGTGGCCTATCTCACTACACGCGATACGGGGTTCCGTCTATTTAACTAAGTTGGGTTAGTAGTAACGGATCAGAGTCCGAACAGGGTGGCAACTGCGTCACGATCTACCTTTGAACCGATGACACAGAGTTTACCGGTTACATCTGCACCACCGAAGCGTACGTCTGCTTCACCTGGTACGAAGTCGAAGTGGATCCACTTTCCATCTTCACCGGCTACGATACCCTTCGCACGGAGAATAATGCCATAGTCGCCGCTATCAAGTTTCTCGAGCGCTGTGCGGATGGATTCTTCAGTGAAGTGACGGGAAGTCTCAAAGCCGACGCTGTCGAAGACTTCGTCTGCGTGATGGTGACCTTTGTGATCGTGGTCGTGGCAACCGCATGTGCAGTCCGGACCATGGTCGTGGTGATGTTCATGCTCGTGTTCGTCATCATGGTGATGGTGATGCTCGTGCTCATCGTGATGGTGCTCGTGATGATGTTCATCTTCGTCGTCATCGTCATCCTCGTCGTGATCGTGGTCGTGACAACCGCATGTGCAATCTGGGCCATGGTCATGATCATGGTGGTGATGTTCATGCTCGTGCTCATCGTCATCATCATCGTCGTCATGGTGGTGGTGATGATGTGCGTGGGATTCTGCCTCAAGAAGTGCGGCAGCCATGTCATCTGCAGTCAGCGGATGTTCAATGGCAGACAGTACCTGCACACCGGACAAGCTCTCCCAAGGAGTAGTGATTATCTGTGAATGATCATTGATCTCACGAATCAGCGAGATGGCTGTATCGAGTTTCTCTTGCGCAATGTTGCCGGTACGGGACAGGATGATGGTTCCTGCATACTTGATCTGGTTCTCATAGAACTCTTTGAAATTCTTCAGGTAGATCTTGCACTTGCTGGCATCGATAACCGTAACGGTGCCGCAGATCTCTGTACCTTCTACTTTCTCGACTGCTGCAACGACATCCGAGAGCTTACCTACACCGGATGGCTCGATGAGAATACGATCCGGTGAGAACTTCTCAATGACTTCTTTCAATGCGGTGCCGAAGTCACCGACGAGGGAGCAGCAGATGCAACCGGAATTCATCTCGGTGATCTCAATGCCGGCTTCCTTCAGAAAACCACCGTCGATACCGATCTGGCCGAATTCGTTCTCGATGAGCACGATCTTCTGACCGTTGTATCCGTCGGAGATGAGCTTCTTGATGAGCGTAGTTTTACCTGCGCCTAGAAATCCTGAGAAAATGTCTACCTTTGTTGCCATGTTTCAATTCCTTCTTTCTTATCTGTTCTTACGATTTCTATCGTGGATATATTAGCTGAAGTAAATGATCTCGTTATCCGGTGCATCGGTGAGATGGAAATTCTCGACCTGCAGGCAGGGAATGGCGACCGGTGTTCCCTGGGAATTATCCTGGAAGAAGCCAATCCGTCCGGTGACGGAGAGCCATTTGTTCTCCGGGAAACCGCCTCTGACCTTGTGCAGACAGAGAAGTGAGATCATGCCGATATCATTGGCACAACATGTGTAGGCTTTGCGCTGGAGAACGAAAGCTTCTTTACGATGTTCACGCATGAGGATAGCCTGCCCCATGACCGTGACACGCTTGCCGTTATATCGCTTGACGTTGTCGAGTGCATCGGTATAGAAGAGACCGAAATCATCCGGTGCGATGACACAGGGATCCTGTTCCAGATCGTAGGGGAGGTAATCACCGATATCGATCATGTTGCCATCCATCGCAAAGAAAGACAGGTTCACACCTGGATTCAGGGACTTCACGGAACCACGAAGTTTCGGAATGTTGTTGACTTCCGGATCCACACGGTTGAAGATGACGTTATCGCAGTAGCGATAGTAATCGGCAAACATTGTCTGCATGTTGCGATAGTAATCGTTATAGGTGGATGCATCGACGATGGTGATGGCTGCAGCACAAGCCCAACGTTCCGGTACATCTACTTCATCAAAGAAGGCGGAAGGGGATACTGAACCATTCCATTCTACCAGTACAACATCCGGGTGATACTTCGCCTCAATATCGTAGGTATATTCACGAGTGAGCTCGTCTGTCTCGCATGTAACAATGTTCATTGCCTTACAGGGAGCTTTGTCTGCGGGTGGAAGCTCAACTTCACCCTCTTCGGTCAGAATGATGACAACTTTCTTGTCTTGAAAACTTCCGTCGCCAATCCAGCTCTGGATAAATGAGGTCTTTCCACTATCGAGGAAGCCCGTGAAAAAATAAATTAAGCAATCTTCCATTTCTTTCGCCTTCTGTACTTCCGAGAAATGTTTTCTCGACTTCATGCATGCTACACGGATGAAGAAATCCCATGCATGGGGTATTTATATTCTTATTACTCCAAATAGTATTGTCGTATGGAAAGGCAAGAATTTCAAGCATTAAATTGCACAAAATAACAGATGGAACAGCAAAGAGAGGGGGTAGAAGAAGCATTTGTGGTAAAATGAAAAATACGAGTAAGTATAACGTCATGATCGGGCTGTAGGTGATGACGGGGTGTGATACGATCCACCAGAAAGTGAGCAGATGATGAAGAGGAAGATTTTGACTACATTATTGATTCTGTCGATGATGGGAACGACGATGACGTCTTGCAGTGTTCCGAAGAGAAATACGGAAACCACTCCTTCTGAACTCCCTCAGCAGACTACGATCGAGACGACTACGGAGTCGACCTCTGCGACACTTCCGTCTGAGCATTGCGTCAATCCTGCATTTGAAGGACTGTCCGCTCAAGAAATCTGCGCACTTCTGTCTTTGGAAGAGAAGGCCAGTCAGATGATTCAGGGTGCGAATTACAATATGTCTCTCGACGAAATGCGAGAGAACTGTTATGGCTCCGTGCTTTCACACGAATCACAGTTGCCTGCGGCCGGAAATGAAGAATGGATGGGAATCGTCTACGATTACCAGGATGCGGCATTGCTTTCTGACATTCGTATACCCTATATCTATGCGAATGACTGCGTCCATGGCGTAAATGAAGCAAGCGGATCAGTGATTTTCCCACATAATATTAATGTCGGCGCAGCACAGGATGAGGCTCTGGCATACGAAATGGGTGTATTGAATGGCAGTGATATGCTCCATTGCGGCTTTATGTGGACGTTCTCACCATGTGTGGCTTCTGCGCAAGATCCACGTTGGGGACGTACCTATGAATCGTATTCCAGCGATGAGGCCCGTCTGACCCCATTGGCTGTGGCGTATACGAAGGGACTGCTGTCCCAGGGAGTGATTCCTTGTGCCAAGCACTTCTTTGCGGATGGATATGCAAGATTCGGAACCGGAGAAGGTGGTTATCTGATTGACCGTGGTGATGCGGTATTGACGGATGAGCAGTTCCAGAATTGTATGAACGTATATAAAGCTTTGATCGATGCCGGTATGCCGTCCATCATGCTTTCCCATTCTTCACTCAATGGTGTGAAGATGCACGAGAATAAGGAGATGATCGACTACCTCCGTAATGAGTTAGGTTTCCAGGGTGTGATTATTTCGGACTGGGGTTCCCTCTATAATTGTTCCGGAAGCACAGCCAAGGAGAACGTGATCCTTTGTGTGAATGCCGGTTGTGATATGTTCATGGAAGAGACCAACACGGATACGATTCGTGATTATATCGTTGAGGCCGTCAACGAAGGTTCCATCTCGATGGAGCGAGTAGATGAAGCGGTCACACGAATTATCCAGATGAAGCTGGACTTTGGCATGTTCGATGATCCTTTCCTCGAGAACCGTATGCCTTCTTATGAGTGGAACAGCAATCATGCCCATGAGGTAGCCAGAGAACTCGGTGCCAAGTCAATGGTTCCGATCATTCTTCCGGAGGATGGTCCGATTACTTTGTCTGCGGGCATGAAGGTCTTTGTGGCTGGTCAGGCGGCGAATGATTCCGGTGTACTGTGTGGTGGCTGGACTTATTTGTGGCAAGGCCTGACTGATCGGGACTATGAGAATAAGTTCTGTGTCGAGGGTCCGACCATTCTCGAAGCTTTGCAGGAAAATGCCGCGACGGTCGGCTATGAGATCGTCACAGATGAGACAGAAATGGAGAATTGCGATGTGATTCTTCTGTGCCTCGGTGAATACCCATATGCAGAGTGGTACGGTGATGCAGAGGATCTTTCCCTTACAGGTGAATTAGGCCTTTACGGAAACGATGAGGCCATCGACAAAATCGCAGCCTACAAGAAGAATGCGGAGGATTCAATTCCGGTTGTGACATTGCTTGTGGCCGGACGAAATGTAATCATCGAAGATTATAAAGAAGATTGGGACGAAGTCATCATGTGCTACCTGCCGGGTTCCGAAGGCGGAAACGCAGTGGTTGATATCTTAACCGGAGCTGTCGCCTTTAACGGTACACTCCCGATGCCATACTATTCTTCTGAAGAGCAGATCGGTACGGAAGAATGCTGGTTACCGGTCGGCTATTCTGCAGCGATTCCGGCTGAACCGGATGTAGTGGATGAGGAATCTGACAACTGATCTTTCTGCTCGATTATTGTTGATAATCATGTAAATCAGACAAAAAATGCTATTGTTTCCAAATATCGCCATTTTTTGTAACAACTTTGTTATGTCCTGATAAAGGAATTGACTGTTTTTCTTTCATATAATGAAACTGTCTAATTGTAAGGAGACATGTGCAGATGGAAGAAGAACAGGTTACGACTTTTCCTACTGAGGACATTAAACGAGTCAAGGCTGGGAAAGACAAAAGCAAAGGAACGATCGTTGGTTTGCTTCAAGTAATTGGTATTCTTTCGGCAGTGGCTGCCATTGTGGTGATCATCTCCATGGTGTTCTGCCCGGTGGTCACGATTACCGGTGATTCTGCCGCCCCTAGATTTGAGAGTGGTGACATAGTTCTCCTTGTGAAAAACTTCCATGCCAAGAGAGGGCAACTCTGTTGTGTGAAATGGCAGAATAAGATCCTTCTGAAGCGAATCATTGCTGTAGGTGGTGATTCAGTAAATATCGATGGCAATGGAAACATCTTCGTCAATGGTGTGCTTCTGGAAGAAGACTATGTGACGAACAAACAGTTTGGACAGTGCGAGATTACCTTGCCGTATCAGGTTCCGGAGGGGCAACTCTTCATTCTGAGTGACAATCGGGCAGATTGCTCGGACAGTCGGATTGAAGAAGTTGGTTGTATCGAAGAGGACCAGATATTGGGGAAAGTAGTCGGTAAGATCTGGCCGTGGTAATAGGAGAAAGGGTATAGCATGAGTAGGAGAAGTGGCAAGCAAAGCAAGCGTATGACCGAGACGATCTGGCGTCGTCGCGCGGCTTCTCTGTTGATGTCTTTTGCGATGATCCTGACGGCCAATGCGTCGTCCCTCTCCAGTTTGTTCTCTTATGTCCGTGCAGAGGAAGAAGATCCGACTTCTGCTACAGTTGAAAGTGCCGCTACCGTTGAAAGTGCTGCTATCGTTGAAAGTGAAGGGGAAACCGCATCCCAGGAGCCCTTGGAAGCACCATCTGAAGTGGCGACGAGTGAAGAAACCGAAGTGCTTGCTGAAGGCGAGACGGAGCCGACTGAGCATACGGAAGATGAGTCTGCTTCAGAAGATTTAGAAGAAGATATGGAAGAAGCGACAGAAGAGGTTTCTGTGAACACTTCTGAAGAAGAGGAAGTTACACTTGCGCCGACGGAAGTCGAGCAGGAAGAAACTTCTTCTGAGACCGTTGCGGCGCCGAAAGAAGTGATTACCTATCAGAAGAAATCCGCATCCGGCGTGGAAGTCACCGCCACCTTCGAAGAAGGTGCTTTTGCCGAAGAAGTAAGCTTATATGTATACGATATCGATGATCAGGAAGCATTGAATCTGGCGGCGGAGAAGCTGGCCGAGGAAAATGCAGTATATGATGCGGTGGCTGTGGATATCGTCTTCATGACCGCGGACGGAAGAGAGCTTGAGCCACAAGAAGGATACGAAGTTCAGGTCTCTATTTCTATCCCGAACCGCAAGAAACTGGAAGGCGATGAGTTCGCACTCCTGCATGTTATGGAAGATGAGACAGAGGAAATTGAGGCTTCCGTGCTCACGGAGAAGCAAGCCGAGTTCACCGCAGAAAGCTTCTCAATCTATATTGTGACAGCAATCGGTGAGGCGGAGAAAGACACCGTTCACGATTGGCTGGAGCTGGTAAGTTTTATTATTGGTCCTCAAGTAAATGGTTATGTGCCGAATACCGAACGCAACCCATACTTGCTTCGTGTTGGTGAGACATTGACCGTGCGTGGTTACTCTAGTAGTGAGAAAAGTATCTATATCGATTCAGCGTATACGAACAACCATGATCACCTATCGGTCGTGTCACAGGTTGGACCGACTTTCGATACGGTGAAACAGAAATGGTGTCACGAGGTGACCTATCATGCGGATACGAATGGTATGGCAAGAATCAAGTTTGATGATGGTTCTTCCTCGAATACGATCTATGTGGCAGTTTTTACGCCAGGAGATGGAAAAACACTCGATATGTTCTCAGATGCGAGCTTGATTCAGTATAATGACTCGAAGAATCCGTATGTGATGTTTGATGAAGAGCAATTCTACATTAAGACCAGTACAACTTGTACGGTAATCGATCAGAACGGTAACCAGACATTCAATAATCCAGTGCTGGAAATTCAATCGAACTCTCAAAGTGGTTCGGTGGTCACACGTAAATATAAGGCAAAGCGTCGAGACGGAAACAACAATACGGTTTATTCCGGTGGTTTGACTACAACCATTGACGGCGGTGCGCGAGCCATCTATTTCAAAGCTTTTACCAGTGCAATGGAATTGGATCATGCGGATATTGAGATCGCAGATGGTGGTACATTCACTTCTTCCTCCATCTTTGTTGAGAACGGAAAGCTCTATAAACGTGTAGATACCTGCACGACTTATGTTGATGATGTTAATGAGTGTATTCTTTATCAGTCTGATAATACGCCGTGCCAGTTCCATCACGGTGACGGCAGTCTCTATCCTTCTACGGTGACGGGTTATCTTTCGAAAGATTATGGTAAAGATCCGACAAAACTCCCGACCGATACGCAGTACGAATTGACCTCGAAGTACAAGTTTATTGAAAATCCAGTCGGTTCTGGAAAGTATGAGCCGGCCCCCAATTGGAGTGATATTAAATACTATTATGGAGATGTGGATCATGCAACATTCGATTTGAAACTGTATCTCGAGCCGACCAAATCAGAACTGTATCAATACGATCCGGTCACAGATGGTTGGACTTATAAGGGAACGGTTCCCGTTCCGGATGAGAATGAGCTGAATCGAAATGTGGATCATGTTCTCTTTGAGTTGAATCACACGGCGGTCGTGGATGCTTATAACAAATGCCCGATGCATAATGGCTTGGACTTCTCCGTCAAGACCAACTATTCCAAGGTACAGGTGCAGGCGACGAAAGAGCTTCTGAACGGTTCGTTGCAGGGAAACGATTTCGAATTTGAAATCGTTGAATTTGCTGGAACTGCGGATGAGCACGTCATCACTTCAACGAAGAATGATGCGAACGGGAATATCAGCTTTGACATTATGAGTTTTGATGAGCCGGGTACGCACTACTTCACCATTCGTGAGAAGAAGGATTCGTCTAAAACGAATATCCACTTCGATACGCGTGAGTATGAATTGATCGTAGATATTATTTCGAACGATGGTCTTCTGGAGGCGAGCATCATTCTTCCGAATAAGAAGCTCTCGGATGTCGACTTCAAGTTCTCGAACAGTGTGCTGATGAAACTTCCGAACACCGGAGGAATCGGTACGATACCGTTCTATGTCGGTGGCGGCCTGTTACTCACGATCGCAGTTATACTTCTGATTAAGAAGAAAGTACTGGATAAAAAGAAGGAAATACCGAAGGGGGTGGAGAAAAATGAATAAGACATTTACCTCCCCTCCAAATAACAACAAGGAACGAATTGACCATCAAATGAAGATGAAAGGAAATCATACTATGAGAAAGACAATCCAGAAAATCATTTCACTTGTGGCGTGTATGAGTATCGTAATTGCTTTGAGTGCAACACTTCTGGCTGTTGATCCGAGCTACACGGTTCGCATCAAGAAACAGAACGCGAGTGATAACTACACACACAATGTGACACTTTACCAGGTGTTTAAAGCAGAAGTGGATACATCCGGTACGGAGCCTATGCTCTATAACATTGACTGGTCAGACGACGTCGATGCAACGCAAGCGATGACAGCAGTGACTGCTCTATCTGCATTTAGTAGTTGCACCAAGGTCGCAGATATCGTCAAAGTCCTGAACACGGATGCAACGTCGGTGGATGCTTTTGCCAAGGCAATCGAGCCTGTTCTGACGACTTCTGCTGCAACGACTACGCTGGGTCCGACAGATACATATAAAGATGTAGACGTAACATCGAAGGGTCCTGGTTACTACCTCGTAACCGATGTGATCAAAGATGGCAACACAACGATTGCAAACTCCAAGTTCATGATGGATGCGGTGAAGAGCAGCACAACTACACTTGAGATCACTTCGAAGGAAGTCGTGCCGACACTGGACAAGAAGATCGTTGATGGAAGCAGCTTGGTAGACAAGAATCAGAAGAGCGTAGGCGATCCGATTACATTCCAGATGACTTCTAAGGTTCCGAATCTGAAGGATAAGGGATATAACAGATACTGCTACGTTGTGGAAGATACACTCTGCGAAGGTCTCACCTATTCCGGCACCGGAGATCCAGCTGTGACGATCAATGGTACAGCAACCAATGATTTTACATTCACCAAGACAGTAGACGCGACAACCGGTGAGACACTTCTGAAGATTGTTTTCACAGATTTTCTGAGTAAGGGTACCAACGACGATCTGATCGGCAAGGACATCGTGATTACCTATCAGGCTTACCTCAATGAGAAGGCCGACTTGACGGATGCCGGCAACCCGAATACCGCGAAACTGATCTACTCCAATGATCCGAAGCATACCTATTCAAGTGATACACCGGGTACAGGTGATGTAGTTGGTGAGACACCTGAAGCAAAGACTATTACTTATACCACCGGCATGATGCTGATCAAGGTCGACGCGGACGATAACACCAAGCTTTCCGGTGCGGAGTTCAAGATCGAAGGTACACAGGCTGAGCAAGTGATCAAGACAGAATATGTATATACCAAGTCTTCGACCGGTACATATTACAGACTGAAGAATGGTACTTACACGACTACTGCTCCGACTACTGCTACAGCAGATCAGTATGAGAGTACATCTGACAAGTATGAGTTGACCAGCAAGACATCCGCAATCGTTGGCAAAAACACTTCCGGCTATGTGACGGCTGAGGTAGGTGCTGATGGTGTGCTCCACTTCGACGGACTGGGTGCTGGTGACTATACCATCACTGAGACCAAGGCGCCGACAGGTTATGTTGCAGATCCTACATCGCATACGTTGAAGATCGAATGCACATTCGATGCGAATAATAAGCCGGTATGGACATATACGATCGATGGTACAACCTGCACAGGTACAGTTCTGCTGACTGTGGAGAATGCGCTGAAGTCGGATCTTCCTGGCACAGGTGGTATTGGTGCAAATGTCTTCTATGTAGCAGGTTCTGTTCTGATTCTGAGCGGCATCGCACTTGCTATCGCGAAGAAGAGAAAGGAAGCAGAGATCTAATTCATGAAGCAGCATCTTTGGCGTATTCTGATCGCTCTTCTGGTGATTGCCGGGTTGGGACTGATCCTCTATCCGATCGTCAGTGACCAGATGCATCGGTCGAAGGCCGCGGTCCTCATCGTCGAATATACCGATGAGGTGCAGAAGAAGAACGAAGCAGAACGCAAGCAGATGTTGCAGGATGCAATGGACTATAACACACGTCTGGCAGATGGTTCCGTGTTGCCGGACGAAGAGGGTAATGTCCCTGGGTATGATTCGATACTGGATGTTACCGGAACGGGTATCATGGGATATCTGGATATTGAGCGGATCGGAGTTCAGCTTCCGATCTACCACGGAACAGATAATGGTGTGCTTCAGATTGGCGTGGGACACATCAACTACAGTAGCCTTCCCGTAGGTGGAGAGAGTGCACACTGTGTGCTGTCCGGCCATCGAGGGCTACCGAGTGCGAAGCTCTTTACCGATCTGCCGGAGCTTGCAATCGGCGACGAATTCACCATTACGGTGATGGGTAGAGTAATGACCTACCGTGTCGACCAGATTAAGACCGTGTTACCGACAGAACTCGACGATCTACAAATCGTCGAGGGGAAAGACTACTGCACACTGGTGACCTGTACACCGTATGGTGTCAATTCACATCGACTGCTGGTTCGCGGTGAGCGAGTCCTCGATGGTGAAGTGGACCGACCCCGTGTCATGGTGACCAACGAAGCCATTCAGGTCGAGCCATTTATCGTTGCAACGTTTCTGGCCGTACCGCTTCTTCTAGGTGTGATCATATTTGTATCACTTCATGGAAGAGAGAAGAAACCGAGAAAGAAGGAGGGAGAAGTACATGAAAAGTCTGAAACGCTTCAGTAGTATACTGGTTGCGATGCTGACACTATGCTGTCTGGCGCAGGCTGTTCTGGCAGCGAATCCAGGTCCGCTCGACCCAGATCGTGAGACGAGTCTGTCTGTTCGCCTAAGATCCCTCGAAGATGAAGTGAAAGACGAAGAAGGCGCAGAGGTCACCATCTACAAGGTGGCGGACATGACAGAAGTCAACGGCGAGATCCGGTTCGAATATACGAGTGCTTTTGCCGAATGTAAAGAAGATCTCTCGAAAGAGATCCCGCTTTCTGCAATTCAGGCGATGGAAAGCATGGCGAAGCAAAATGGCGCGCCCGCGATCTCGAAGATTACAGATGAGAATGGACGTGCATTCTTCACGGATCTCGACCAGGCGGTCTATCTGGTTGCACAGACTAGAAGTGTGACGGGTTTTACGACATTTGAACCGTTCCTATCCTATCTACCTTCGATCGAAGAGGGTGCGTGGAACTACGACGTGATGGCGAAGCCGAAGATCGTATACTCGATTCTGCCGGGAAGAAAACCGACACCGACTCCTACGCCTACACCTCCCACTACACCGACGCCGACTCCCCCGCCGGGTGCCACACCGACACCTCCTCCAGGGGCTACGCCTACGCCACCACCCGGTACTACACCGGACCCGAAGCTTCCGCAGACCGGACAGACGAACTGGCCGATTCCTGTGTTGCTGATCAGTGGGCTTATGTTTGTCAGCGCTGGTCTAATCGTAAAGTATACGAGAAAGCATCATGAAGACGCCTAGGAAAACCATCGGAAACATCCTTCTTTGCATCGGATTACTGTTGCTCCTTGCGGGCGGAATCTGGTATGCGCACAATCTTCATGAGAGTAATCGTGCCTATGAGCTTGGCGTCGAGGAAGTGGCAAAGGTCAAAGAATTTGTCGCCAAACGACGCGAAGAATTATCCACTTCACAGCCAGAAATCACGGTCGAGGGCGGGACGTCGGTCCATGCCCCGGTGAAACAGTTGCCGGTGTTTGTCATTGACGACTATCCGTACTGCGGATATCTCTATATCCCAGATATCGAGTTAGAGATGGCCGTCGTGGACGAAGCCACCGAGCAGAACATGAAGTATTCTCTTTGCCGTTATGCAGGCGATCCATTTCAGCAGAACATGGTCATTGCCGGCCATAACTATCGCTCTGTCTTCCGTAAACTTCGCGATCTGGAGGCCGGTGACGATATCTACTTCACCGATATGGATGGTGAGGTCTTCCATTACACGGTACTTGAGAGCGTGGTGATCCCCGGTAAAGGCGTCGAAGAGATGCTGGAAGGGGAATGGGACCTTACACTGTTTACATGTACCTACGGCGGCGCAGACCGCTATACGATCCGATGTGTGGAAGTAGACGACTGATTATCCGAACCGTAAGGTTTGTTACTGTTCGTTGCTGTTGCGGAACAGACCGAGGAAGAATAAGGAAATAGACAAATTGCGGAATTTTCAGTTATACTAGGAACTGATTGCAGTTTGGAACATATAGAGAGGATTATAGGAGATGAAAAGAAATAAGTTTTTAGTCAGTGTGGTAAGTCTGGCACTGTGTGGTGCAATGGTGTTGAGTGGATGTTCTTCCAAGAAATCCGATTCGAAGAAGGGCGGTAAGAAAAACGCGAAAGTAGAAGAGGATTCCAAGGGCAAAGTGGATATGTTCGAAGCTTTGGAGAAATTCTCCCCGGATATGCAATACGATGATGTTGAGAAGATGATCGGTTTTGCGGGTACCTGCACACACCCGAAGGAAGATGGAAAGTTTTCGCACGAGTCTTATGAATGGGAGTTGACCAGCGACACTTCTGTTCAGGCAACATTCTATATTGACGAGGAGGGGAAATTCGTTAGTTCTTCTATGACTGCCGATTTCTACAGCAAGCTGATCCGTGACGATGATGTTGACTTCTCTGATCTGGACAAATTTGAGAAGAAGGCTAAGTCTGATGAAGGCATTACTTACGAAGAGTGCTGCAAGATCTTCGGCGCGGAGGGTGTATTGAAGGAAGTTTCCGACACTTCAAAGAAGTACGAGTGGGCCGCGGAAGACGGTGGCTGGATGGATGTCACCTTTAACAGTAGGGGCATCGCTTCTTTCTATAACGGAATGACCTGATCTTCGGACTTCGATTTGAAGAACCAAAAACGTAGCATGCACAAAGAGCTGCCCCATGAAGGCAGCTCTTCTTATATATGTGTGAAAATACAGGTGCTTTTTCTAGGTTCTTCACAGAAAACTTGGGATAAACACGATATATCTGTTGAGGTCGTGCTCCATAGGCCTGAATGACAAAATGCGAGGTTCAGGCCTAGATATTCTAAAAAAACATAGGCCTGGATTGTCCATTTCGAAGTTCAGGCCTATGGGGGAAGCATTAGGCTGGGCCTGAATGACAAAATACGAAGCTCAGGCCTAGATATTCTGAAAAAACATAGGCCTGGATTGTCAATTTCGAAGTTCAGGCCTAGAAAGAACCAATATTGGATTATAAGTCAAATTGTTAAAT
>JAGHVD010000014.1 GCA_018064475.1 Candidatus Scatonaster coprocaballi | reverse complement strand
TACGTCCTTCAGTTCTGACATAACCCGACTCCATGTGAAATACTTGACTCCATTATACAGAACATCTGTTCGAGCGTCAACCACTAAACTGAAATAAGCCTGCCAATTTACTGCTGGGCAAAATAACATTTGCTAATCATGTGTTTATACCCATCAAAAAATATCAGAATTCGTGTATACTCTGGGTGTACATTCCAGAAGGAGGCTACAAGTAATGGGGAAAAAGAAACGAATTGAGAAAATGACAATTATTCGATTGGCCATCCTCGGCATTGTGCTTGTGGGCGGTTTTACCACCGTCTTCTTGCTACTGAATGCCAAGGAGAAAGATCTGAAGGCCGCTGCGGAGACCGCACAAGAAGTATCCTATGCATCGGGTGATTCTGGAGAAATATCGTTTTCTATACCAAGCACGAAAACCAAATCTACCGAACCCACCGATGAGAAAGATGCAGCTTTCGACTACGATGAGTTCTATAAGAAGGGCGTAGACTATAACGAAATCGGTGAGAAAATCACTCACTTAACGGAGACCACGGCTTCTGACTACGATTCCTTCACCTTGAACGGCAAGCAATATCGGATCGGTGATTCCACGCAAACTTTCATCAATGATGGCTACACGTTGGATACCGTAATTTCCGGTGTGGATGCCCACACCATGATTCCTGTTCCGTTCTCGTTGGACGGTGAGACGAAATTTCTTGGATTTGTCTTTAATCCGACAAACTCTTCTTGTGCAGTCGAAGATACCCTTCTCGTCAAGATCAGCTTCTTCCCGAGTGCCGATGTAACCATCGGCGGCAAGCTCACCTTCACGACGGAAGATTTTGAGAATGTACTTGGAGAGAAGACGGGTACCTTCTACCAAAGCTCCGATGTAAGTGTATGGACAACCGGCAAGAACGTCGGTGATCCTTATTTGTTGGTTTACTACGGCGCCACAGATGCGAGTATTTTCGGTGTTTCTTCACGAGGCATTCTTGAGATCCGCATTGGTGTCTGGTGTTTCGAAGGCGAGTATGACCAGTGTGTGAAAGAAGTCTAACCGTACAAGGAGATAGGATATGAGCAAGAAAACCAAATTGATCGCATTCATTGTAGCACTCGTACTAATCCTCGAATCCGAGGTCGTAGTGTACCTAATTGGAAATGCTAATTTGAAGAAGAAATTTAAAGGCAAGTCTTCTGGCAAAGACGCGGCTACTTCAACAGAGACAGGAATCGACCCAGATGTCGATCCGGACGTTGACCCGGGTATTGACCCGATTGACGGTTCCGAAGCCATGAAGGTCACGTGGAAATCGGAAGAAGAGTCTCTTCACTATACCGAACCTTCTACGATCTACCGCAATGGCATCCCTTGTTATATCGACGCAAGTTCATACGAGGAGTGGATCGTAAGCGGGCATGATATCATCACGTGGTTAGACGATAATCGCGAGGCTTTCGGCTTTGAGAGCGCCAAGGAAAACTTCCGTGTAGTGGGTTCGAAACGAAATGAATTGACTCAGAATAAATACTATACTGTGCAACAGACATACCTCGACTACGATGTGTACGGACATCAACTTATTGCCATGGTTGATAAAGACTACCATCTGCATACTATTCGTGGCGATTTCTACCCGAACATCACATTGAGCCAGACAGAGCTGGATGAGAAAGCCATCTGCGAGCAATATGCTACCGCGAATAATTGTGAGATCCTGTCGAGTAAAGAAGTCATCTATATAGTGAACGACCAGCCTCAACTCGTCGTGGAGATGATTACCCTCGAGGGTGCAAATTCTTCCATTGTTTTTGTCAACGCAGACGGAGCCGTCGTCGGCACGGAAACCTTAGTCTCCACCTTGGGTGAAGATGAACCGGATAGTGATTTTACCTACACGGATACGGATGGTACCGCTTATACAATAAACGTAAAGAAAGCCTCTGACGAGGATCACTACTACTTCTATGATGGAAGCAGAAATATCTATGTGATCTCGAACAATTTCTTTGTTCCAGGTGAAGAATACGATATTACCAAAAACACGAAATTCATCAAACAGCTCTTGGCCCTCATGAAGCTTCCGCATTGGAATCTCTACAACATAAGCAATTCGCTGTTTAAGAAGATTGGTACATTTGACTTCACCGTTAACGCGAACGGTGGATTCGAGATTCCGTTAAGATCCGATGAGTACACCACTGCTGCGGTTCGGAATAACTCGATTCTCATGAAGACTTTTGAAGATGTATATGATTTCTATGAGAGAACAGTTGCGATCAAGGGGCCATATGACAACGGCGATCCAATCTACATCAGCAATCAGGTTACTGTCACAGATGGTTCTGCGTACCAGAATGCATCTTTCTATTCGGGTTGCAACGTCTATCTGATAGGTGATCCGTATATATCCTCCGAAGACGCATGCACCCATGAATGGAATCATGGTTGTTTCTTCACGATCGTCGGCACTGCATCGACCCCTTACACACAATCGATCAACGAGGCCTACAGCGACATCGCCGCAGTCTGCATGGATGCTGACGATTGGGATCTGGCCGAGAACTCTGGCTCAATCGTCCGTCACATATCAGATCCAACCTTGGATGAGCACCCAGTAGAAGTAGGTGGCGAGTTCTTTGTAGAGGCAGCACCTAAAGGATACGATCCACATATTAATTCATCCATCATCTCGTATTCTGCATACCTAATGTCCGAAGGCGGCGCTTTCGAATCAAGAGATCAGATGTTCCAGGTATTCTACAACTCCATGTTCTATCTGACACCTACAGCAAATTTCGAAGATTGTGCCTATGCCGTCATCGATTCTGCCAAAGACCTCGGTCTGACATCTGATAAGATCGACATCATTACCCAGGCATTTATTACCACCAAGGTCTTGGTCGAAGATTTACCTTTGACTGGATATGTCGTAGACGATACCACTGGTGAAGCACTTTCCGGCGTATATGTTTCCATTACCAACGCAGAAGGTTATTCCGATTTCGACATCACAGACGAATCCGGTAAATTCGAAGTATACGTGAAGTCAACGCTTCAGGGTGAACTGACCATACTCAATACCGGCTACGATGCACTCACCGCCCAAGTTGACGAGAACACCTCTCTAGAAGCCGAATATCGACTGGTACCGACAACTGACATGAAGAATATCGAGCTTGTCTTTGTCATGGATAATTCCCAAAGTATGCGTGCCAGCGATCCGAGTGAAGACAGAAAGACCATTATCAGTTCCATGTTGGCACTTGTTTCGAACAGCAACATTCAAGTTGCGGATGGACTGGTAACCTTCACAGCAGTTTCGAATCTTGTCACCAGTACATTGAACCAGAACACGGATAAGAATGCCTCCATTCTGAACCTTTATCAGATCGTTACAGATGATGGCGGAAACAGCAAGTCCGGAACATGTGGTGCGGAAGGTCTGCTGGCTGGAATGGGCCTATTCTCGGATAACGCAGATACCAGCCGCTACATCATTTTCCTCTCCGACGGTGAAGACAATCGTGAAGGTTCGCGCAGCTACGACGAACTCATTAATGATTGCAATGCCAAAGGCATTCGCATCTACTCGATTGGTCTCGGTTCTGAATCACTCGATGAAGAGAATCTCGAGAAGCTCGCTGCCGAAACAGGCGGTGAATGCTTCTACACGGAGAACAGCTCAGGACTTACTGAGATCGTACAGGCCATCTTCTACAATTTGCGATAAGGAGGATCCCTCCTTTCGCAATTTTGTGAAGGCGTTCACTTTCAAAATCATTCGTAACATACAAAAGAGGTTGTCTCGATGAGACAACCTCTTTTTGAATCTGTATGAAACTCGTCCGAAGACGATAACCGAAGGAACCCTTCGATTAACGCTTACTGAACTGAGATGCCTTACGAGCTTTCTTGAGACCTGGCTTCTTTCTTTCCTTCATACGTGCATCACGTGTGAGGAAACCAGCCTTCTTCAAGATGGACTTGTAAGCTTCTTCATCTGCCTGAACCAGTGCACGGGAAACACCCTGACGGATTGCACCGGCCTGACCTGCGATACCGCCGCCGATAGCCTTGCAGATGATGTCGAACTTGCCTTCTGTAGCAGTTGCTACGAGTGGCTGACGAACGATGAGCTTCAATGTATCAAGACCGAAGTACTCGTCCATATCTTTATCGTTAATGGTGATCTTACCTGTGCCAGGAAGAAGACGTACGCATGCTACAGCATTCTTACGACGACCTGTGCCATAGAAGTAAACTTTGCTAGCTTTCTTAGCCATGTAACTTATTCCTCCCTATATTATGCTTCGAAGTTCAGAACTTCCGGCTTCTGTGCAGCGTGATCATGCTCAGCACCTGCATAAACCTTCAACTTCTTGAACATCTGACGTCCGAGAGCATTCTTCGGGAGCATACCCTTCACTGCCAACTCGAAAGCCTTCTCCGGCTTTGTATCCATGAGCTGTCTGTAAGCTGTCTCCTTGAGACCGCCTGCATAGCCTGTGTGATAACGATACATCTTCTTATCCAGCTTGTTACCTGTGAGAACGAGCTTGGAAGCGTTGATGACGATTACATAATCTCCTGTATCGATGAAAGGTGTGTATGTCGGCTTGTTCTTGCCGCGCAGAACAGTTGCAACTTCAGTAGCCAGACGACCAAGTGTCTTGCCGGAAGCATCAACTACGTACCATTTTCTCTCGATATTTGATGGTGTAGCAACAAATGTCTTCATAATGGACTTCTTCCTCCTAAAAATCTTCACGCATAAAACCCCGAGTTTTTCGGGCGCTTCACTATAATAGATGGGTACAAGAAGAATGTCAACACTTTTCTGCAAAAAATCTCAACGATTTTCAAAAATTCGTCGATTTTCGCCGTTTTTCTCCATCGTTTGCCAATCTCGCATCGTATTTTATCTGGTGGAAGCACCTGCCCTCCGGTTTGCGATATGTTCTGCTTACAGTTCTTTCTCCATCATGAAATCATCGCAGATGAATCCGGAACCAATATCCGTCTTCTTCTCTTCAATGATGCGAAATCCCCGACGCAAGTAGACGCGCAACGGCACATAGTTGTGCTTGTTGACATAGAGTCGAACCTTCTTCTTCCCTAGTTCGAGGGCCAATTTCTCGGCCTGTTCGAACAGCAGGAGACTTCTCCGCTCACCACGGAAAGGCTTCATGAGATAGAGTTTACTGATCAGTAGTGCGTCATCTTCTTCCGGCACCACACCCATGTATCCGATCGGCGTATCGCCCAGAACCAGTAGGAAATACTGGTAGTGGTCATCTCGGATGGCCGCTTCGATCGCAGGCATACTCTGGAATTTCTCCACCATATAGTTGATCTGTTCCTGTGAGAGGATCGCCTTATAATGCTCATTCCAGATGATCTGTGCCAAAGAGGCTACTGCCATACGACGCGTCGGAGATGTGACCGGTAGCACCTGTGTCTGTGACAGTTGCTCGATGATCTTCGGCACTTCTTTCAGGGATTTGATGACTACATCTGCGGCCGTTACATTCTGCCCACCGCTGGTCGGATTGTCATAACCAACCGTGTACATACCAGCCATGCGACCTGCCTGTACACCTGCTGTTGAATCTTCAATGACCAGACATCTTTCTGGGTCTAGATCCAGGCGTGTCGCCGCCAATAGGAAAATATCCGGCATAGGTTTTCCATTCTCAACTTCTGCGCCGCTTGCAAAGACTTCCACATAGGGCCAGAGCTTCAGATGGTCAAATACAGCTTCCACGAAATCCTGTCTTGACGAGGAAGCGACTGCGACGCGGATTCCCTTCTCCATGCAGTAGTCCAGAAGTTCTGTTAGTCCTTCTGATCGTTCCAGTCCAGAATCGGCAATGCCGCTTACGTTCTTCTTCCACTGCATTTCTATCAATTCTTCTACAGAAGCAGAAATATTGTACTTTGCCTTCATGGCGATCCACATATCCTCACTGGAACGTCCGACATATGGACGAATGGCTTCGTACGCACCTTTCGCACCAAAACTTTCCAGAATGGAAATCGTCGTTTGGTCGTGATAAGGTTCACTATCCAGTAGTACACCATCCATATCGAAGACAATTGCTGAAATCATAATTCTTCTCTCCTTGTTCTACATATGACGCTCTTGTTCCAATGTAGCAATCCGACTTTTTTCTGTCAATGTTATACTAGTGGATAGAGAGTGATTTTATATAACAGGAGTCCTAATATGATCGTTCACGATAATCTAGAAGCAGATCCTATGCGTTCCGGGCACTCACTGCATAGCCTCTACGATCACTGCACCTTATGTCCCCGTAACTGTGGTGCGTCAAGAAGCAGTGGGAAGCGTGGTGTGTGCGGCATGACTGATGAGTTACGCATCGCGCGTGTTGGACTTCATATGTGGGAAGAACCTTGTCTTTCCGGCACTCGTGGTTCCGGTACCATTTTCTTCACTGGGTGTAATCTTGGATGTATCTTCTGTCAGAATCATCAGATCAGTACGAAGGAACTTCCCGGCCGTGTATATTCCATCGACGAATTCTCTGATGCCATGCTTTCTTTACAAAGTCAGGGCGCCCACAACATTAACTTCGTCACCGGCACGCACTATATTCCTCACATCGTCGAAGGTGTAAGACTTGCCCGTTCTCGCGGTCTCTCTATTCCTACTTTATATAACTGTGGTGGATACGAATCCGTCAGTAGCCTGAACCTTCTGGAAGGAACGATCGATATTTATCTTCCGGATATGAAATTCTTCCAGTCAGACCTCTCTTCGAAGTATGCCCACGCGTCCGATTACTTTGTCCGTGCGCAAGCAGCGATTGCAGAGATGTTTCGTCAATGCCCCAAGCAGGTTTTTGATAACGAGGGAATGATGCAGCGTGGTGTAATCGTGCGTCATCTCATGTTGCCCGGACAACTCTTCGATACGAAGCACATCCTGGATCATCTTTGCGAAACCTATGGAAACCAGATCACCATCAGCTTGATGAATCAGTACACCCCCATGCCGGGCGTTCCACCTGAACTGGCCTCGCCCCTCTCACCCAAACACTACGATTCTATGGCCAACTATCTATCCATCCTTGGACAAGAGAATGCCTTCGTCCAAGAAGGAGGCACGGTCAGCGAGAGCTTCATTCCTGATTTTGAATAATCGCAATATTTGCTTCTTCGTCGCAATATTTGCTATAATACTCTACAGTTATTTCCAATTGAAGGAGTTCATCGCAAATGGAAGAAGAACAGATTCGTACTACGCTACCGATCGATGATTTCGATGATAGTATTCCACTGATCTATAACCAGCCAGTCAAGCAGTATTACCACCGCGTTGTTCGTGGTGAAAACGAAGAGGTGGACTTTGTTCCGAATACGCAACTGCGTATCTGGTACAACAATGAACGGAAGAGTTATTCTCCACATCTTCACGATGCTCTAGAGATTTGTATTCCAATTGAGAACGATTACAAATATATCATTGGTGGTAAGTCTTATTCGCTTACCCCTGGCGATATACTATTCATTCCCCCACATCTTCTTCACGAGATTGATTGCAACAACGAGGGCTGCCGCTTCATCTATCTGATTATGATCGATTTTCTGAAAGAGTTGCACGATTATACCTATCTTGCTGATTTCTTCAAGGATCCAAGGCTGATCAATGAGTCAACTTTTCCATCGATCTATGGCAAGATCTATGACACATTCATGACCATTAATGATAGTTACTTCTTATATGACAATATGGTTCTTGAGATGCCAATCTACGCGCGTCTCATGGACATCTTCAGCATGCTGGTTGCTGCCAATCCTCAATTTAAACCGATTTTTCTTGAAGATGCGAAAAGCCGCAACAAGTATGTGAAGTTCCGTTCATTGATCAACTATATCAATGCCCATTTCATGGATGATATTACGCTTGAGTGGGCAGCCAACTACGTTGGTTTCTCTAAGTTTCACTTCACGCGGCTCTTCAAAGAATATACCTATGTCACCTTCTATGACTACCTTATGCATCGCAGAATGCAGGCTGCCAAAGTCATGCTTGCCGATTCGAATATGTCCATCACGGAGATTGCCTTCCAGACCGGATTTAACAATCTATCGAGCTTTACAAGAGGTTTCCGAAATGCGATTGGCCAGACGCCCTCTGAATACCGTCTCGCACGTCAGAGCGTTCATACTGCCATTCCAGAGAGTCATCTTGACTTCATGCAAGAATAGAGCCTTCACATAGAATTTTTTTCTACAAATAAATAAGGAGCACGTTCTTGGAACGTGCTCCTTTTGGTTTTGCATTTTGTTTCCGTAACGGAAAACTTGGAAAGGGGATTAACCCTTAACGCTACCGAGGGCAACACCGCTGATGATGTACTTAGACAACAACAGGTAGATAATGATCAGCGGAAGAGCTGTTGTAGAAAGACCAAGGTAGATACAACCGAACTCACGCTTGTAAATATCACCATTCAACAAGCTTACCATGATAGGCATTGTGTAGTTCTTCTGCTTGATGAAGAGAATCATCGGCAGGAAGTAGTTGTTCCAGTTTCCAACGAAAGCGAAGATAGCCTGAGTTGCCATAGCCGGCTTCATGATCGGAAGTACGATCGTGTTGAAGGTACGGAACTCGCCAGCGCCATCGATACGTGCAGACTCTACGATTTCCATAGAGAGCGCACCTTCCAAGTACTGCTTCATGAAGAATACAACACCAGGAGCTGCGATAGCAGGAAGGATCAGCATCAACTTATTATCGGTCAGGTGCAACTTATAGCAGGTACGATAGAAACCAACGATGGTAACTGTACCAGGAAGCATCATGATACCGAGGATCAAACCGAAGAAAGCTTTCTTCAACTTCCAGTCATATGCGTAGATTGCATAAGCGGTCAAACTTGAGAAGTAAACCGTAAGAATCGTAGCAGAAGCGGAAATGATGAAGGAGTTCTTCATACCGGTCTTTGCGTTAAATGTTGTGATCTTCTTCAGTGCATCGATATTAACCTTGAGATGATCACCAGGAATCAAGCTTACAGCATTTGCCATAATGCTCTCAGTATCTCTCGTAGCATTGATCAACATACATACGAAAGGCCACAGGCTAAGAATTGCCAGAATCGTACAAATTACATAGATGATTGTCAGGAAAACAACTGCATCTTTCTTTCTGGACTTCAGTGCTACTTCGCTGTCTTTTGTGGAGCGAATTAAATCATTACTTGCCATATTCAATTACACTCCTTTCTCTTCGAGCTTACGACGCTTCATTTCAGCTTTCTTCTCTTTAGCCATCTTTGCAGCATCCTTATCTCTCATGAGATAGAACAAAACAGAAGATACAATGATAACAATTATGAAAAGAACGATACTCGCTGCAGCTGCACGATTGTACTTGTACGGTTTCTTAAACGCCGTGTTATAGATGTACATGGAAAGCGTTGTCGTAGCATTGTCCGGACCACCAGCTGATCTCATCAGGTTTGGAATATCGAACATACTGAAACCACCAATCATGCTGGTAACCAATGTGAACAACATAATCGGACGGCAACTTGGCAACGTAATGTACCAGAATTTCTTCCAACGACCAGCACCATCGATTTCAGAAGCTTCGAAAATCTCAGGGTTGATACCAATAACTGCTGCAATCAATACAACCATTGTAGAGCCGTACCACTGCCAGCACTGGATGAATTCAATCAACGCACGAGAAGCAATCTTATTCTGCCAGAAGTTGAAAGGTTCCTTGAGGATACCCACCATTCTCAGGAGGTCATTAACCGGTCCCTTCGGATGATCAAACAATGTGGAAAACAAGATAGCAACTGTAGCAGCTGTAATGATGTTTGGAAGATAGAATACTACCTTAAAGAATCCCTGGCCCTTAACCTTTACACGGTTATCTGTAAACCAGGCGGCAAGCAGAAGGGACAGACCCAACTGCGGGATAAAGTTCACCAACCACATTCTTAATGTGTTCAAGAATGCCTGGAGAAAATAGCTAATTTCTCCAGAACGTCTCTTCTTAAAGAGATACTTAAAGTTCTCAAGCGGATCCTTGAGGAGCTTAAGCTTACCCGGGATTGCACCTTCGTAGTTCGTAAATCCGATAACGATTGCGAAAATAACCGGATACAAAGTAAAAATTAGAAACGCAACAAGAAAAGGAATAGCAAACAGGTATCCAAATTTACTGTAAGAAACAAGTTTTCTCTTGTTCAAAGGATCACACCACCGTTCACTTAATAATAAGAAAGGGAGCGGGCGAAATCTCTTTCGTCCGCCCCCAGTTCTTAATTCTTCTAGATTCTAACCAATCGCGGAATCAAGTTCGAATTGAATTACTCAACTTCGATACCCTTTTCTTCGCAGAGGTCATACATCTTTGTCAAAACGTCGTCCTTAGAGATCTTGCCATGAGCGTACAGGGAAACTGTATCCTGGAAGAAACCGTTGAGGTCAGCGTCATAGGAGCACTTGCACTTAGAAGAAGCGTAAGATGTAGCATCGATGAAGATAGAGAACGGATCCTGACCGCCGAGGAAATCCATTTTACCGTCGGCCTTAGCCAATACTACGCCGGAAGAAACTGTATCCTTAGCAGATGTCCATTCATAATTACCGTTTGCGAAGTTGTAGAGAAGACCTGTCTCAGTTGTATCAAGTGTTACCCACTCAACGAACTTAGCGCAGAATTCCTTCTTGTCAGCATCGTCAAGAACCTGAGCGTTAGCGAACAGCCAGGAACCGCCCCACCAGAAACCGAGGTTTGGCTTACATACAGCGTAGTCACCAAAGGAAGCCTTATCTTTGCACTGACCAGCGATAACGTAGTTGATCAACCAGCAAGGTCCAAACCAACCAAATACTTTTCTCTCACTCTCGTCGCTCATGTCAGCGTACCAAGCAGAACCCCAAGAACCTGTGTCGTTGGAATAATCGTTGGTGATAACCTTCTCAGCGAGATCGATGAAAGCTGTTCTTTCCTTATCGATGTTGAACTTACCGTCAACAACCCAAGGTGTCAGAGAAGCCTTCTCAGAAACCTGATAGAGGTCGGACAGACCAGAAACGATCGCATAGCCCTTACCCTTCAGAGCCTCAGCAGCCTCAAGGAACTTATCCCAGCTCTGTGTACCAGCACCGATTGCAGCCTCAACAGTAGCCTGATCGTCGGAACCGAAAACTTCCTTAGCGATAGATCTTCTGTAGATGAAAGCACCACCTGTGCACTGATAGCAGAGAGCAACCAGTTTGCCGTCAGCGTTGGAACCGAGTGTTACTGTGTAATCAGCAATCTCAGCAGCCTTAACCTTGTCCATTACATCAGCACCGATAAGATCTTCGTATGCAGCAGCATAACCGGAGAAATCACCTGTGGAGTAAGGCAGGATGTAGTCAGCCTCAGCAACGTAAAGGTCCGGAGCGGTACCTTCACCAGCCTGCAGAGCTGCGTTCAACTTTGTCTCGTAGCCCTGACCATCATTGTTGCAGTACATGTACTCTACTTTGTACTTAGCTTCCATGTCTGGGTATGTAGCCATGAAAGAACCAACCATGTTCGGAACCTCAGCAGACATAGCATAAAGCTTGATAACGATGTCACCAGAACCGTAGCTGTCAGCTGTTGTAGCACCAGTAGCTGGTGTCTCCTCGCCACCCTCTGTCTCTGTTGGCTCTGTGTCTGCTGTTGTATCAGAAGCTTCTGTATCAGAACCTTCTGTAGCAGCTGTAGACTCGGTTGTAGTACCACTTGTAGACTCAGTTGCCTTGGACTCATCGTCCTTCTTACAACCAGCCATCAGACCAGCACACATCGCAAAGCAAAGTACACTTGCAATTACTTTTTTCATATCGTCCTCCTGATATTTGTAGATTTTTGACGAAAACTTCGTCCGTTTTTTGTAACTACAAGTACATAATAACCATTGTCCTTGCTTCATGCTTTACAAATATTGCGAATAGATATCCAAATGTTGTGCATTTTTTGTTTTTGTCAAGGCGAAACGTTACGCTCTGTTTTTTTATCTACTATGTTGGTATAATCTATCACATCATTCTTTTTATTAATGTAATATGTCCAAAAGAGGTAAATCATGAACGAACTTTTCAATTCCAAGAATCCGGCGATGCGATTTCTCGCGAATATATTCAATATATTCTGGGTGAATCTCCTGTTTCTATTTACAAGCCTTCCCATCATCACGATCGGTCCTTCGCTTTGTGCGTTGTATAAAGTATGTCTGAAGATCGTAAGTGGTGAAGAATTTCTTGTATATAAGGAGTATTTCAAAGAGTTCAAAGCCAGCTTTAAGAAAGGTCTTCTTTTGTGGCTGATCGTACTTGGTGTAGGAGCTTTTCTCGGATTTGACTTATATCTTATTATTTGGCGTACGGATATCGTCAGTGAACGTTTCTCCTTCGTGAAGTACGCTGTATTTGTGCTGATCTTCCTTCTCGCACAGGTGTTCCTGTATGGTTTCCCGCTCCTTGCTTCCTTCGAGAACTCTCTGAAGAATACGATCAAGAACTCACTTCTTCTTAGTATTCAGAAGATTCAGACAACCATTATGCTCGTCGTGATTTGGATCTTCTCGCTTGTCATTCTTCACTTCTTCCCTGACTTCTTCTATGGCATGATTGGATTTGATCTATTCTTCAATATCGCTTTGCGTGCACTTCTGAGTTCACTCTTCCTGCACCGTGCATTTGGCTTGAAGAAGTACCAGACCAATCGCGACGGTTCTGTCACCGAGCTCGACTATGATGATATGATCGAAATTGAGGATGAGGATCTGGACGATGAAGATCTCGAATCATTCGACGAAGAGTTGGTTGACGAGGACGAAGAACAAGATGATGTAGATGAAGATGAGACAGACGATTCTTCCGATAATAAAGAAGACGAGGAGTGAACTACTCCTCGCCTTACAAGTTCAATATGTAGTGGTTGATCAGAAGAAGAGGAATTCCAGTAGGAGTTTCTCTTCTTCGTATTTATCGGAATACTTCGAAAGGAAGAGATAATGCTTCTCCTCTGAACCTTCATACGCAGGTTCAAAATACGGAAGACCTGTCACATTGATGGCAATCGGAACATGTTCTTCCGCTTCGAAATCCATGTAATAGATCATGTCGCGTTCCTCCAGGTCCTGGATCTGCTCTTCGCTAAGTACAAGTCTTAGGTCCAGCACACCATTCTCACCATATTCGCTAATGGCTCGTGAGTTCGTGATACAGATGTCGATTACGCCTTCTGTCAGGCTGGTGACCAGTTTCTGTTGGTTGGCGATCATCTCCTGGGAAACATCGATGGAATCGTCGTTATCCGGAACAACATAATCGCTCTGAACAATGATCTTCTCTCCGATCTGTTCAGCGTAATCAGCAAACATCACTTCGCTGCACTCATAACGTGCGTTCACCAAGACGATGTTCAGGTAGCCCTTCTTCGTTGCAGTGAGATAGGAGTGGATGAAAGAACCAATAATGATCAGCACAATGATTGGGATGATCACCCACCACTTGTAGTAGGTCCAAAGATGGATAACAGCCTTCTTGAAGCCCATCTTCTTTAAATCTAACTTTGGTTTTTCCAAACTCGGATCCGGCATATTTGATTACTCACTTTCTAGAAAACGTACACCGATATGATATCAGAAATCATTCTTATTGCAAGTTCTGCGCCCTTTTCGCCCCTTCTCGGAAGGTGTCTCGGGGGTTTTTGTTACTAATGTATATTATAT
>JAGHVD010000085.1 GCA_018064475.1 Candidatus Scatonaster coprocaballi | reverse complement strand
TACGTCCTTCAGTTCTGACATAACCCGACTCCATGTGAAATACTTGACTCCATTATACAGAACATCTGTTCGAGCGTCAACCACTAAACTGAAATAAGCCTTTGCGTTTTATTGTAGGAAAAGGTTATGCGTAAATTCTGATTGTGTGATGGAGACGATGTTAACATAAGACAAGCCGCAGAACTTCTGACTGATCTGCGGCTTGTAATGGCTTATTTGTTTAAATCAAGTTCCTTAGATTTCACGTTTCTTTCTAGAAGCTATCTCCATAAGAACAACTGCACCGTCAATATAGAAACCGCGCCAACCATCTTCACGCGCCAACGTATCCGCCGGCACATCCTCCGTACAACAGACAAGTGAGATTTCATCAGAAGTTCTGCCAAGGAAGAAGAATTGGGACTTGATGATTGATTCATCCAGTTTCTCCACCTTACATACAGATAACGAATAAGGAAGACGAATTAGTCTCATGGTTCTTCTCCTCCTAGAATGGGTGCTTAAGCTTTCGACATACAACTCTCAAGTTCGACGTCTACTCCTGCCATTTCATTCATTATACTATAAAGCGTGAAACACAAAGGATTTTGGTATGTCACAGGATGGAAAATAAGTTATCAATAACGGGGCTGTCTCAGAATAAAGTGACCGCTCACTTGGAAATGTAAGCGGTCACTTGTCTGTCTATCAAGTTAACAAATTCGAATCAGATTTCTTCTTTGGCCTTCTCCAAAGCATCGATGACCTTGTCGCACCAGTTGTCGAACTCTGGGTCTTCTTCGAACTCATCAGGATGATCTAGGACGTATTGAAGTGCAATTTGTACGCCTTGGTCGAAGCGTACATGTGTGCCCATATCCGGTGCAAGTCGCTTGATCTTCTTGTTATCAAACTTCACAGAGACCGCCTTATCACCAATGAGGCTTCCTTCGAAATCGAATCCGTACTTGTCGCCTGCGGCGCTGAGGAAAGCGGAAGAAACATAGTACGGGTGAAGTTCTACGTCGAGCGCCTTTGCAATGGTTTCGTAGATCTGATTCCAGGTCAACGTCTCATCACCGGTGATCTGAAATGCTTCACCAATGGCATGCGGATTTCCCATCAAAGCGGTATATCCGATGGCAAAATCACTGTTGAACGTAACCGTCCAGAGCGACGTACCATCCCCCTGAATGAGGACTGGTTTTCCTTCCTGCATACGGCGGATCACCTGATAGAAGCCTTTCTTTCCCTGAACACCTAATGGGATATTCCGCTCGTCGTAAGTATGACTCGGACGTACGATCGTGACTGGGAATCCTTCCTCACGATACTTCTTCATGAGGAACTCCTCGCAGGCGATCTTATTGCGGGAATACTCCCAATGCGGATTGGCAAGTGCCGTACCTTCGGTAATCACATAGTCCGCAGAAGGCTTATGGTAGGCTGATGCAGAACTAATGTAGATATACTGCTTCGTCTTTCCACGGAACAGGCGATAATCCCGTTCCACATCCGCTACGCTGAAGCCGATAAACTCACCCACTACATCGAATGTCATACCGGATATCTTCTCGGCTACAGCTTGTTCATCGTGCGCATCGCAGGTGATCACTTGTACGTTCTGTGGTACAACTTCACTACGATTTCCGCGGTTCAGAAGCCATACTTCCCACATCGGATCCTGACTTAAGCGCTTCACAATTCCTGTACTGATCGTACCGGTTCCACCAATAAATAGAGCTTTCATATACTTGCCTCCGCAATGTTACGGCATTACACCATCATCTGATAGATCTTCGTGCAGTCTTCTTCATTCAAGGTGACAAATCCGGAGATTGAACCGGTTCTTCCATCACCGTTGCAAAGTACATCTACAAGCTTCGGAATATCCTCTTCCTTCGCGCCAATGTCAGCAAACTTACTTGGCATACCGATGGAGATGAGGAACTGTTGCAGACGATCAATACCTTCCAGTGCAGTCTTCTCCGGGTCAGCAAAATTCATCTGACAGCCCCATACACGTGTTGCAACCTGTGCAAAACGCATCACGTCATGCTTTACAACATAACGGAAGACAGCCGGCATCGTCATCGCAAGACCTGCACCATGTGCACAGTCATAGAGTGCTGACAGTTCATGTTCGATATTGTGGCTGTTCCAGTCCTGAGAACGGCCTACACCGCAAGAGTTATTGTGTGCCATCATACCGGCCCACATCACGTTCGCACGAGCCTCGTAGTTGTCCGGTTCAGCAACCGCACGCGCACCTTCCTTCTTCATGGTAAGAAGAAGTGCTTCGATCAAGCGATCGGTAACCTCTACCTCTTTCGTGTTGGTCAGATAGCGTTCGTAAAGATGCGCCATAATGTCTGTCACACCGCATGCTGTCTGATAAGGAGGCAGTGTCTGTGTCAATGCCGGGTTCAGAATACTGAATTTCGGACGAATTGCATCTCCACTTGCACCACGCTTGAACATACCGTCTTCCTTCGTGATTACAGAGTCTGGGCTACCTTCACTTCCTGCTGCAGAAATCGTCAGAACAGTACCGACCGGCAACGCCTTCTCGATGCGCTTGCCCATGTAGAAGTCCCAGAAATCACCGTCGTAGATGGTTCCTGCTGCAATCGCCTTGGAAGAGTCGATCGTACTTCCGCCGCCAACGGCCAGAACGAAGTCTACATTCTCCTTACGGCAGATCTCAATACCCTGATAGACCAGACCACTTCTCGGATTCGGCTTGACGCCGCCCAATTCAATATATGCGATTCCCTCTGCTTCGAGAGATTTCTTCACACGATCCAGAAGACCGGTACGAATCACACTGCCGCCACCGAAATGCAGAAGGACCTTGCTTCCGCCAAATCGTTTAACCAGCTGACCTGCCTGATTCTCTGAATCTTTACCGAATGCAAAATATGTAGGTGAATAGAATGAAAAATTGTCCATTTTTGTTCCTCGCTTTCATGTTTCAATGTGGAGTACTCACTCCACTATTTTAGTTTATTTCAACCCTTACTCGAATAGTACCAAAAAACTGTCAGATAATGTCTCGATTTTGCGGGAAGTAAAAATGCTGACCGGAAAGATCAGCATTCGTACTTATTTACATCATGTAGGAATTCAAGCAGCGCCGGCGGCCAGTCGGTCTTTCGGGGCAGACCTGTATCTCCCAGCTGTACTTTCTTGTTTCTCCCATGGTAGTCACTTCCAACCGTAACATATAGTTTCTCATTAGATGCGATCGTCAGGACTTCCTCCGTCTGCATCTTAGAAAATCCGGAATAGTATGCTTCCAGTCCCGAAATGCCTATCTTCTTTAACCTTGCTACACGTGCAGAAAGTTCCTCGACCGTGAGAGATTCTTCTCCGCTTCCGAATAGAGGGTGAGCCAGTACCGGAATGCCACCTGCGGCCAGAATGCCTTCTATGGCTTCCTCCGGTCGTAGATAGACGCTCTTGGCATGGATCGAATTGAGATACTTGGAAAATGCCGTGGCCTTATCCGGCGCATAGCCGCTCTCGACCAGAAGCCTTGCAAGATGCGGTTTACCCGGATTATCCAACTTCAACAGTTCTTCTACCTGCTGATCTTGTAGTACGACTTGAAACTTCTCTTTCAATTCCTTCAGACGCTCTTGCATCTTCATCATTCGAAGCTGATGACCGCGTGCTACGACAGCCCGCATGGAAGCTTGATCCGGATCATATCCATACCCGAGGATATGGTATTTCCCCTGTTCATCCTTACATGAGAATTCTACGCCGCTGATAAACGTGACGTGTTTCCCACTCGCCTTCAAATAGGAAGGAATGATTTTCGCCGCAGCAACCGCATCATGGTCGGTTATTGAGAAGCAGGTGATTCCTTTCTCCCCAATATGCGAGACGATCTCCTCCGGCCCATCTGTGCCGTCAGAGATCGTCGTATGCATGTGTAAATCTATGCTAGTCATATGCGAGGAGATCATCCTATTATTCTGCATCTTCCAGCATTTCTTCGAAATCCGGGTAGCCCGCTTCTCTCATGAAATCATAGAATTCATCCAAAAGATCACAATCATCTGCACCAGTATAAGCTAGCATGATGATCACTTTGCCATCCAATTTGAAATACATTCCGTTAGACTTGCCTTCGTCTGCATTATCGTACATGAAAGACACTTCTTCATCTTCATCTTCGAAGAAATAAACGAAATCGTCATAGTATGCTGCATAGTCTTCGATCTCATCTTCGTCCACATCTTCTGTCATCAAATCAAAGTAGTCCGCTGCAAGATCCTTATCGTCAAATTCCATGACGGCAGCTGCGATACCGGAACCAGCTTCCGTCTTCATGAACATCGTAGCGTTGGTCACGTCACCATCGTCATATCTACTGTTCTCGGACTTCGTATCATCATAATCTTCGCCGGAAAA
Organism: Candidatus Scatonaster coprocaballi; assembly: GCA_018064475.1. Taxonomy (GTDB): domain Bacteria; phylum Bacillota; class Clostridia; order Saccharofermentanales; family Saccharofermentanaceae; genus Scatonaster; species Scatonaster coprocaballi. The sequence continues at coordinate 19,503 of JAGHVD010000085.1, read as the reverse complement.
AGTAACGTATGCACCATCTTCAAGAGACGGGTCGTTGATGTCACTTGCGACGATTGCTTTCTTCTGTTTCTTGGAAGCTTCTTCTGCATCACACGCTTCTTCCGCGGCCTTGATCAACTTCTTGCTGGCTTTCTTATACTTGCTTCCACCCAACAAGGAGCATCCAGCTGCACTCATACATAACACGATTGCCATTCCGGCTACTGCGATTCTCTTCATATGTCATACCTCCGTTTTATTGACTATCACATTATAGCATCATCCACACTAACAAAAAAGCGGTCTTTCTTTCGAAAGACCGCTTTCTTCATCATTTACTTCACGGATCAACTCAGCTATGCAACGATGCCTTCACGTCTGCGTAATTCATCTCATTCATTACATCGTAGAATTCGCTCAACAGGGTCGAAGAAGATGTGCCATCATAGACGATTTCAATAACCTGTGTGCCTTCAAGCTTAACGTATGTAATGGAAGCCACATCCATAGCGTCAACGACCAGAGCCAATACACACTCGTTTTCGTCGTTAACAAAAGCATACTGACCTTCAAGTGCCGCTGCATACTGCTTCAGGTCATCTTCTGTCATACCATCAGACATATCTGCAACAACTTCTTCGAAATACTTTCCAGCCAGTTCCTCATTCTTCAGTGCAACCACCTGTGCAACGAATGTGGATGTAGCCTCTGTATTCTGATCACATTTGCAGAACATATAGATATCTGTCATCTGACCAGGTTCGATCACTTTGGAACCAAGATCTGAAACCTTTACGTCCTTCTTCTCACATGTATAGTAAGCACCTTCTGTAAAGGTTGCAGGCTTACTTGTAACCGTTCCGTCCTTAAACGCTTTAATCTGATAAGAGCTTGCCTTACTTGCATCACAGACACTCTTTACAGCAGACGTCAAGTTGTCTGTCGTCTTCTTAAACTCCTTGTTCACCTTCGTACATGCTGCGGCAGAAAACATCATTACAGCTGCCATTGCAGCCACAAAAAACTTCTTCATAATTCAATCCTCCCTCAAAAAGTCCAGTTCATGTTACCATACACGCTATTTTATTTCAAATACTCGAGAATCTCACTTACGATGAATTCTTTACATTTGCTTAAACTATAATGATCACGAATGTATTACAATGGGAAGGATTACTGAAACCAAGGAGCGCCAAACATGGAATTTGAAGAGAATAATCCTTTTTCCGAGGAGATTACTTCCGCACTCTCTACCTATCAAGAAGACTTCGTCCGGAATAATCTGATGTCAGATGCTTTTCTGGACTTTGTAGAAGAAAATACCAAACCGATCGACCAGTTATTCGCATATTATCGTTGTGCCATCATGGAAGTCGAGACCAAGTTCAAGGTCCTCGATGAGTCCCTGTCTGTCGAACTGGAGCGAAACCCCATCGAGAGCATTAAGTCCCGTGTAAAATCTGTGGACAGTCTCCTTCGCAAGATGAGAAAGAAGAATGTCCCGCTGAATCTGGATGCCATCGAAGAGAACATCCATGACATCGCAGGTGTCCGCGTCATCTGTTCTTTTCCTGATGATATCTATGAGCTCGCCGATGCTTTCCTCGCACAGGACGACATCACGTTGATCAGCCGGAAAGACTACATCAAGTCACCGAAACCGAGTGGTTACCGTAGCCTTCATCTAATCGTTGAAGTTCCGATCTTCCTTAAAGATGAGAAACACAGCATGAAGGTCGAGGTGCAGTTCCGCACCATCGCGATGGATTTCTGGGCCAGCCTCGAGCACAAACTCCACTACAAGCATGACTTGCCACCGGAACGTGCACAAGTGCTTGCAGAAGAGCTGCGTGTCTGCGCGGAGCAGATCGAATTGCTGGACCTACGTATGCAGGCTGTAAGAAATGAAATTGTGACCTATAACGAAGAAAACCCCAAGGATTCTTCGTTCCCGGGATTTCCTGATATTCACTAAATTCAAGCAAACACTTACTCGTCCGATGACATCAGTCTTCATCCAGTCGCAGGACACTCATGAATGCTTCCTGCGGCACTTCGATGGAGCCTACCTGACGCATACGTTTCTTACCTTCCTTCTGCTTCTCCAGAAGTTTCTTCTTACGGGTAATATCACCGCCGTAGCACTTCGCCAATACATCCTTGCGGAAAGCACGGATGGTCTCTCTGGCGATGACCTTACCACCGATGGCCGCCTGTACCGGCACCTCGAACTGCTGTCTCGGAATATTCTCCTTGAGTTTCTCTGTCATTCGGCGACCACGTGCATAGGCTTTCTCTTTGTGTACGATAAAAGAAAGCGCATCGACAACATCACCATTCAGAAGAATATCCAACTTCACCAGGTCACTCTTCTCATAGCCGTCCAGTTCGTAGTCCAATGAACCATATCCACGCGTTCTGGACTTCAGTGCATCGAAGAAATCATAGATGATCTCGTTCAGCGGCATCTTATAGTGCAGCATGACACGAATGTCATCCATGTATTCCATGTTGACGTATTCGCCTCTTCGATCCTGGCATAGTTCCATCAGATTTCCGACGTATTCCTTCGGTGTCATGATCGTAGCCTTCACGATTGGCTCCTCGATGTAATCGATCTCTGCCGGGTCCGGCATATTCGTCGGGTTATCCATTCGAATCATTTCACCGGATGTCGTAAAGATGTTATAGACTACTGACGGTGCAGTCGAAATCAGATCAAGGTTGAATTCTCTTTCCAGACGTTCCTGAATGACTTCATAATGTAGAAGGCCTAAGAAACCGCAACGGAAACCGAAGCCCAATGCAGCGGAAGTTTCAGCTTCGAAAGACAAGGCCGCATCATTCAACTGGAGTTTCTCCAGTGCATCACGAAGATCCGGATACTTCGCACCATCAACAGGATAAAGGCCACAGAAAACCATCTGCTGGATTGGTTTATATCCTTGAAGCGGTTCTGCCGCTGGATTCTCAGCAAGCGTCACTGTATCACCCGGTGCCGTATCTCTTACATTCTTGATTGAAGCACAGATATATCCAACTTCACCTGTAAGAAGTGACTTACTCGGTACAAATTCTCCTGGGTGAAAATAACCCAGTTCGGTCACCACGAACTCGGCGCCGGTATTCATCATGCGAATCTTATCACCTAGGTTGACCGAACCCTCAATGATTCGGACATTGACGATTACGCCCTTATAGGAATCATACTTCGAGTCGAAGATCAGCGCACGAAGTGGCTTGTCCTCGTCGCCACTTGGTGGTGGCAGGAACTTCACGATGCCTTCCAGTACATCATCGATGCCAACATTATTCTTCGCAGAAATCAGCGGCGCTTCGGATGCATCCAGACCGATGACATCTTCGATTTCTTTCTTCACTTCTTCCGGTTGGGCAGAAGGCAGGTCGATCTTATTAATGACCGGTAAGATCTCTAGGTTCGCATCGACTGCCAGATAGGCATTCGCCAATGTCTGGGCCTCAATTCCCTGCGCCGCATCGACGATCAGGATCGCACCATCACAGGCCGCAAGGCTTCGGGAAACTTCATAGTTGAAGTCAACATGACCGGGGGTGTCGATGAGGTTCAGAATATACTCCTCCCCATCCTTCGCTTTATAGAGAAGTCGGGTAGACTGAGACTTAATCGTAATGCCACGTTCACGCTCAATGTCCATGTTGTCGAGAATCTGTTCCTGCATCTCACGGGACTGTACCACACCTGTGTTCTCGATCAGACGATCGGCCAGAGTGCTTTTACCGTGGTCAATGTGTGCAACAATACAGAAATTGCGGATTTTATCTTGTCTATTCATAACGTCGTCCGTTGTTCCAATCAGTAAAATTTAATCTTGTTGAAAGGATAGATGCGCATCAGCACTTTCGCTTCAATCTTCTCTTTCTTGAAAGGTCCCATACGGCGGCTGTCGTTACTGCCGCCACGGTTATCACCCATGCAATAATACTCGTCCGGTCCCAGGGTAATCTCCTGATATCCTCTCGCCTGTCCTTCCGCACCGACATATGTCTTCGTGCCTTCCGGCAAGTAATCAGACTCGTCTAGGAGCACACCGTTTATGTAGACATTGCCGTCTGCGATCTTGATGGTCTCTCCCGGAAGTCCGACGATTCGCTTAATCAGATTCTCTTCGTGGGTGTATCCTTCCATGCCCTTCGCGTCGATGGTCACGATATCACCACGGTCGAGATTGCCGGTATAGACGGAGATCATCTCCACAAATACCGCATCACCCGTATGAAGCGTCGGTTCCATCGAACTACCGTATACATCATTTCTCTGAATGACAAAGACGACCAGCAGGATACCTACCAGAATTCCAATGGAGATATAACGAAGTGTGTCAAAGATCACATAGACTGCTGAGCGTTCTTTCGCTTCAGCCTCCTTATCCTTGGCCAGGATCTTCTTCTCCTCCTCAGTCGGTTCCGCCTTCTCTTCTTCGTCCTTCGCTTCGTCAGATTTTTCTTCGTCAGACTCTGCTTCAGTGCGCTCGGCAGGCTCTTCGATAGTTTCTTCCTGTGAATCCTTCGTAACGACTTCCGTTTCTTCAGATACTTCTTCAGCCGCTTCTTCGGCCACTTCTTCTGAAATCTCTTCGGTTACTTCTTCACAAGTCTCGACGATCTCTTCAGAAGCTACATCAGCAACTTCCTCAGTAGTCTCTTCGATTACTTCTTCCTTCACTTCCGGAATCTCCACATGATCGACCAGATCCTCTGCAAGATTCTCTACCGGAACAAGTTCTTCTACCGCAGTCTCTTCAGGGACAGACTCCTCGACGGCTTCGGATACAGTTTCCACTTCCTGTTCCGCATCCGCGATCGTCTCTTCTACTTCTTCGGCAACCTCAGACACCTCATTTTCAGAGATGACTTCCGGTTTCTCATCCGACTCGCTTCTTTTCTTACCAAAAAGGCCCATTAACTCCTCCAGTTACGGATCGCATCCGCAATTGATGTCAATTCTACTTCTTTCTCAGTACCATCGGCCATGGCCTTCAGTTTAGCCTTGCCGGAAGCAATTTCGTCACCACCAATGACCATCAGGAATGGAATCTCTTTCTTTCCTGCGTACTTCAACTGTGCACGGAAAGAACGATCCATCAGGTCGATCTCGCAGCCGATTCCTTCTTTACGCAATGCAAAAGCAAGTTTCTGCGTCTCGATCTGTGTCTCCGGTGTCAGGTTCGCAATGTAGAGCTGTACCGGCTGATCCTTCGGAATCTCAATGCCCTGGGCTTCCATCTCCAGAAGGAAACGTTCTGCACCCATAGCAAAACCGATGCCCGGTGTCGGCTGTCCGCCGATTTCTGCCACCAGTCCGTCGTAACGACCGCCACCACAGATCGTACCCTGAGAACCAACGTTCTCAGACTTAAACTCGAATACTGTTCGGGTGTAGTAATCCAGGCCACGAACGATACTGGAATCAATCGCATAAGGGATCTCCAATGCATCGAGGTTTGCCTTCAGTCCTTCGAAGTGCGCCTTACAATCGTCACAGAGATAATCGATCAGCCGAGGAGCGGAAGCCGCGATGGCGCCGCACTTCTCTTCTTTACAGTCGATCATACGAAGCGGATTCTTCTCGAAACGGGACTGACAGTCCTCACACATCTCAGCAAGATGTGGACGGAAATAGTCCTTCAGGATCTTATTATACGCAGCACGGCAGGTCGGGCATCCGATGCTGTTGATACAAAGCTTCGTCTTCTGAAGTCCCATCTTCTGGAAGAAAGCAACCAGAATGCTGATGATCTCGGCATCAATCGTTGGTCCCTTGGCGCCGAAAGCTTCCAGACCGAACTGGTGGAATTCACGATAACGGCCTTTCTGCATCTTCTCATAACGGAAAGCAGTGATGTTATAGAACAATCTGACCGGACTCGGAAGTGAGGACATACCGTTCTCGACAAAACTTCTTACTACACCTGCGGTACCTTCCGGTCGAAGCGTAATAGAACGGCCACCCTTATCCTCGAAGGTATACATCTCTTTCTGAACCACATCTGTGGTATCGCCGACAGAACGCTGGAACAGGTCTGTCTGCTCAAATGTCGGGATGCGGATCTCTTTGTATCCGTACCCTTCACAGATCTCCGCGAAGGCTCTCTCTGCCTTCTGCCACTTATATATTTCTTCCGGGAGAATATCTTTGGTTCCCTTCTGACAACTGTACTTCATAGAAAATCTCTCTTTCCAAATTCATTAACAATTCATTATACACTAAATTAGCTCACTACGATAGACCAACATCGCCAGTACTGCTGGGGCTGCTGTCTCCGTGCGGAGGATCCTTTTACCAAGTGTCACAAGCTTCGCTCCGGCGTTCGCTGCAAGTTCCGCCTCTTCTTCGGCAAAACCACCTTCCGGGCCGATGAAAATGCCGATCTTCGGGTGTTTCTCCCAATTCAACGTATCTAGGATCGCGCCCAACTTCCCCTCTTTCTCTTCTTCCCATGGAAAAAGCACTAGGTCGCATTCTTTCTTGGCCTCTTCCAGTGCTTCCTTGAAGTTCATGGGCGCATCCACCACCGGTACGATCCCGCGCCCGCTCTGGCGTGCCGCTTCCAAAGCAATCGCCTGCCAGCGATCACGTTTGCCGTCTTTACCGTCTTTGATCTTCACGATCGACCGACTACAGGCTGTCGGCACATAACGCGTCACACCGAGTTCTACAGACTTCTGGATAGACAGATCCATGCGCTCACCTTTGGCCAGTCCCTGATAGACGATTGCCTCGAATTTCGGCTCATGGTCGTTGGGATGTCGGTCACGGATTGCAACTGCCACATGGTTCTTCGCCACATTTACGATCTCACACTCATGATCGATACGATTGACATCGCAAAGGATCAGTTCCTCCCCGACGCGCATACGAAGGACATCCGACAGGTATCGCGCTGATTCGCCTTCGATCTCCCACATATCCACATCTCGTTCGATCTGCTTCTCAATAAATAATCTCGTCATAGTCGTCCCTCAAGAATGATCATTTCACACACCCATTATACCCGAAGAACGAAAGAAGAAGCCATCTCTTCACAATATAAAGAGATGGCTCCCAGAAAATAAAATGTTATGCAAGGAAATCAGTTTCTAGCACCGATTGCTGAAGAAAGAATGCCGGCAACTGCACTGAGCGGCATTGTCTGGATCCAGATACGGCCGGGGCCGGTTACTCTCGTATTGAAGAGGCCTTCTCCACCGAGTAAGATATTCTTCGCACCATGTACCATCTCGATATCCATTGTAACAGTCTCTTCCATCATGGCCAGGTAACCTGTATCCAGCAACATGCTCTGTCCCGGAGCCAGCTGATATTCAACAACCGATCCGTCGATCTCGACGAAAGCTGTACCCTGACCGGACAATTTCTGCATGATGAAACCTTCACCACCGAAGAAGCCGGCACCCAACTTTTTCTTGAAGTGAACTGTTAATTCAACGCCAGGTTCTGCAGCGAGAAAAGCACTCTTCTGTGCAATAATGCTGTTACCAGGAGTAATGTTCAATGCACGGATCTCACCTGGGAAACTGGAAGCAAACGCAATCAAACCTGCGCCACCTTCTGCCGTGTATCTGTTCTGGAACATGGACTCACCAGAGAAAAGACGGCCGAAAGCCTTGCCTACACCACCAGCCTGAGTCTCCATTCTCATATTGGATGTCATCCAGCTCATGGCACCACGTTCTGTGATCATGCTCTCACCCGGATTCAGTGTACAAACAACTACCGGAAGCTGATCGCCTTTAATTTCATATTGCATAATTATTTCCTCCTATGGAAAGATTAATGTAGTTTCATTCTAACATTTCAGAATTTCATTGACAATCAATCACTGTATTGAAGAACTAATATCATTTGCAGAAAGTCATCTGGACTCCGTGTACCGGGAAGGTGCAACCGATTGAGCTTGCAGAGGTAAATATAGGCCTACACGAAAACGTAGCAAATAAAAATCTCTCGAACGGCGAGTTCATTTTGCGAAGCAAAATGTTGTCTGAAGCCGAAGAGAGATTTCTATTTACTGTGTAATCGTAAGAAGCTTATACGTTAGCCAGTCTCTTGAAGTTCTCTGCCATTGGTGCATAGAGATCCTTATAGATCTGGTAGTATGGCTCGTACTGTGCATGTACGTCTGCTCTAGCATCCATGGAGGAAGCGGAGAAGATCGTTGCGCCGCAAGCTTCCTGAATAGTCGGATATACGCCGGCTGCTACGGATGCGAGAAGTGCAGCACCGAGTGCACCACCTTGGTCAGATGCGCAAGTATTGACTGTGCAGTCGAATACGTCAGCCAGCATCTGTCTCCAGAACTTTGACTTACTACCACCACCGCAAGCATACATTGAATCGATCTTTACACCCAAGTTGTTGAAGATGTCGATGGAATCACGAAGTGCATAGACAACGCCTTCCATTACGGCACGGAGCATGTCCTTGCGCTCGTGCATCGCAGACAGACCGAAGAATACACCACGTGCATTCGGGTCGAGGTGCGGTGTACGCTCACCCATCAGATATGGGAGATAGAGGAGACGGTTTGCACCGATCGGTACTTCCTTGGCGATCTCGTCGAGAAGCTGATATACATCGATACCACGCTTATCTGCTTCGATAACTTCAGCATCACAGCAGGTATTCTTGAACCACTTCAGGGACAAGCAAGCTGCCTGATGCACGCCCATTACATGCCAGCAACCCGGAACTGCACTACAGAATGTGTGTACACGGCCCTTCGGGTCAACCTGCATCTCATCAGTATGTGCAAATACAACACCACTGGTACCGAGTGTTGCGAAAGCGGTGCCTTCTTTTACGACGCCACAACCAATTGCTGCGGCTGCGTTATCGCCTGCACCTGCAGCAACCGGAATGCCTGCCGGAAGACCTGTAGCAGCAGCGATTTCTTCTGTTACGCGACCGCTGATCTCAACAGACTCGTAGACCTTCGCCAGCAAGGACTTATCGATATCGAGAAGCTGGAGTACTTCATCAGACCAGTTACGGTTCTTGATGTCGAGAAGCTGCATACCGGAAGCATCGGATACATCGGTTGCATACTCGCCGGTGAGCTTGAAGCGTACATAGTCCTTCGGCAGAAGGATGTGTGCACACTGGTTATAGATCTCAGGCTCGTTGTTTCTTACCCAGAGGATCTTACTTGCTGTGAAACCGGTCAGGGCCGGGCTTGCAGTAATCGCCATGAGCTTATCAAGGCCAACCTTCTCAGTGATCTCTTCGCATTCTTTTGCCGTTCTCTGGTCACACCAGATGATGGACTTTCTCAGAACCTTGTTATCCTTGTCCAGCATAACGAGGCCGTGCATCTGACCGGAAAGGCCGATACCTGCGATATCTTCCTTATTCACCTTGCTATCTGCAACAACTGTCTTCAGTCCTTCGAGTGCTGCATTCCACCAATCGTCCGGCTCCTGCTCTGCGTAACCGTTCTGCGGCTGGTAAAGCGGATATTCCACTGTATGGGCCGCAACCAGTTTTCCGTCCTGGGAGAAGAGTGCGGTCTTGGTGCCGGATGTGCCGATGTCGATACCAATAAGATATTTCATAATTTTTGTCTCCTTGTTTCTATTTTTAAGGGACTTGCCCTTGGTTAACGATTAGATGTCTCTCGGTTATTTTACTACAGAAACCTGTAAGCAGGAAATGCCTGTCAGCTTCTCCGAGAGTGGATCAGGCTGCGAGGTGCCGGCATAGAATGTGAATTCTGAGCCGCCATCTACGACTTCGCCTTCTTCTGTTACGACGGTAAAAGCACTGTCACGGATGTCGAGTGTGAGGACCTCTTCCGTGCCTGCCTTCAGGGCTACACGCTTGAAGGCACAGAGCTTCGGATACGGTGTTGCATCCGAGGACTTGCTCTGAACGTAGATCTCCACAACATCTTCTGTGTCTACGTCGCCCTGGTTTGCGACGGTAACACGAGCCTGATTGGTGGTCTTATCGAAGTCGAGTGCTGTCACTGCAACCTTGGAATAGGTCAAGCCATAACCAAATGGATACAGGATGTTGTCACGGGTGTAACGGTAGGTACGATCCTTCATGGAATAATCCGAGAAGTCCGGAATACCCTCAATGGAATCGTAGAAAGTCAGCGGCAACTTACCGGACGGAGATACCTTACCAAAGAGGATATTCGCCAGTGCTGTACCACCCAGTTCACCCGGATACCAAGCCTGAATGAGTGCATTTGCACGATCTGCTAACGGATTGATGGAGCTTCCTGCTGCCAATACAACAATGGTAGGCTTACCCAGCGCCAGAACTTTGTCGATGAGGACACGCTGTCCTTCCGGCAAGAGGAGGTCACGCTTGTCACCGGAATCAAATGCATTACCGGTATCACCCTGCTCACCTTCCAGTGTCGCATCAAGACCTACACAGAGAACGACTACATCAGACATCTCTGCCAAGATCAAAGCCTCTGCAATGCCATCTTCCGCCATCGCCAGTGGCTGGATACGGTCTTTACTGAGGCTCGCACCTTCAGCATAGTAGACACGAACATCCTTACCGACTTCTTCAGAAATACCTTCCAAGAATGTCTTCGGTGCCACGCTTGTTCCGTAGTAGTTACCACGGAGTGCGTCGATACTGTCACTGTTCGGGCCAATGACCGCGATCGACTTGAGGTTCTCTTTCTTAAGAGGAAGCAATCCGTCGTTCTTAAGAAGTACCATCGACTTCTCCGCACACTCCAGAGAAACCTTACGATGCTCATCGCAAGCGACAACATCATACGGGATATCGTCAAATTCAGTATGCTCTTCGAACAGTCCCAATCTCATGCGTGTGCGCATCAGATGAACGACTGCATTTCGGATGGTCTCCTTGGAAACCAAGCCTTCCTTCTCTGCCTCAATTGCGTGGATATAGGTGCAACCACAGTTCAGATCACAGCCGGCATTCAGTGCCATTGCAGCCGATTCTGTTGGCGTCTTCGTAATACGATGTGATTCATGGAAATCACGGATCGCCCAGCAGTCAGAAACGAAGTAACCATCGAAGCCCCATTCCTTCAGTTTGCCCATCAGGAAATTACTTGCACAAGTCGGTTCACCATTCAGGCGAGTATATGCACCCATGACTGCTTCAACCTTCGCTTCTTTGACCAATGCTTCGAAAGCCGGCAGATACGTCTCCGCAAGATCCTTCTTGCTTGCAACTGTATTGAACTCATGGCGCAAAGCCTCCGGACCGCTGTGTGCCGCAAAATGCTTCGCGCAAGCTGCAGTCAGCATATACTTCCCATCACCCTGCAATCCTTTGACGAAAGAGACACCGAGACGTGAGGTCAGATATGGGTCTTCACCATATGTCTCATGACCACGTCCCCAACGAGGATCACGGAAAATATTGATGTTTGGACTCCAAAGTGTCAGGCCCTTATAGATATCACGGTCACCCTTCTTTGAAGAAGCATTATACTTGGCACGCGCTTCTGTACCAATGATATGTGCAATCTTTCCAAGAAGTTCATCATCGAACATCGCGGCCATAGCAATCGCCTGTGGAAACATCGTCGCGGTTCCGGAGCGAGCCACACCATGCAAACCTTCGTTCCACCAGTTGTATGCCGGAACACCCAGTCTATCGATGGCCGGTGCACCGTAGCTTAACTGCGGCACCTGTTCGTCGAGCGTCATCTGATCAGCCAGATCTTCTGCTCGTTCTTGAAAAGATAAATTCGAATCAAGATATTTCTCCATGTTCATCTCACCTACCTATACTCAAATTATTTGCCATTATTTCAGGCTTATATATTCAGATCTTTACAACTCTCACCTAGGATCAATTGAGGCTTCAGTGAGATCGTACGTTCCTCGATCTTCTCACCTGCAATCTGCGCCAGCAGGGATTTTGCAGCCGCTTCACCAATTGCCTTGGTATCTTGACGAATCGTCGTCAATCTTAAATTCGTACGTTGTGTAATCTCGATTCCGTCAAAGCCTACCACAGAGATATCTTCCGGAACAGAAAGTCCTGCATCACGGATCGCTTCGATGACGCCGATTGCGGAATAATCATCACTTGCGATTACGGCAGTCGGTCGATCATTCGGGGTAGCCATCAGAAGTTTCTTCATCGACTCGTATCCACCCTCGATAGAATAGTATTTTGACGGAAAGAGACGGAACTGTGTCTTCTCATCACCCAACTCGGAAGTAGCCTTCTCCAGTGCACTGATACGTGCCTCGGAGATGTACTTACCACGTTCACCATGGAGATACACAATGTTGCGATGTCCAAGTCGATGCAAATGGGCGAAGATCATCTTCATGCTTTCGTTCGGATCGGTCTTCACACATCCAATCTTCTCATCCTCGTAATCGATCGCAATCTTCGGGAGATTACTGTCGATCAGTTCCTTGGTATCCTTCTGGGTATAATCCGCATTTACCATGAAGATACCGTCTACTCGACGATAACGGCAATGACCAAGATAGGAAAGGCCAAGGTTTCCAACCTTATTTGAGATGAATACAATGTCATAACCATGTTGTTCAACATAGTCCTTGAAGCTCTCGATCACCTGGGCAAAAAGATAATGCCAAAGACCCATCTGCGATGCGTCCTGGCACAATACTCCGATAGACCAGGTACGGCTCTGACTCAGTGCACGCGCACCGGCGTTGGGTACATAATCCAGTTCCTGCGCCGTCTTGCGTACGCGTTCTCTGGTTGCCGCACTGACATCGCTGGCATTCGATAAAGCTTTGGAAACTGTAGCCGGTGAAAGCCCGCAGGCCTTCGCAATATCGTAAATCGTCGCCATGACGCCTACCTAGCCCTTCTTTAAATTTGAATTCATGCTTCCCATAAGGGAGAAGCATTCAGAAATATAGAAATCCGCCGGGATCCGATATCAGGAATCCCGGCGGACCGTGAATTACTTATTCAGTACAGCCTTACAGGTAGCAACTACGTTATCTACTGTAAATCCGAACTTCTCCATCAGCATGGAAGGCTTACCGCTGGCACCGAATGTATCCATGGTGACATAGCCACCGTCGATACCGCAGAGCTTACCCCATGAGAAGGAAGAACCAGCTTCAACTGCTACACGAGCGGTTACGTTCGGGAGCAGGATGGAGTCACGATAGGACTTATCCTGAGCAAGGAATACATCCAAGCAAGGAACACTTACGACACGAGCGTCGATGCCTTCGCCTGCGAGAACATCCTTCGCCTTGATACCAAGTTCAACCTCGGAACCGGAAGCCATGATGATGACATCAGGTGTATCCTTGGATTCCTTCGCAACGATGTATGCACCCTTGAGTGCTTCCTTGGAGGAAGTGGTCAACGGCATCAGGTTCTGACGGGACAGTACCAATGCAGAAGGTGTTTTGGAAGAAGAAATTGCAGCTACCCAAGATGCAACTGTCTCGGTTGCATCACATGGACGCCATACGTTGAAGTTCGGCATAGAACGGAGCATGGTCAGCTGCTCGATCGGCTCATGTGTCGGGCCATCTTCACCAACACCGATACTATCGTGTGTGAACATGAAGATCTGCGGGATATTCATCAAAGCAGACAGACGAGCCATCGGCTTGGTGTAGTCACTGAATACGAAGAAGGTTGCGCAGTAAGAACGCAGACCACCGTGGAGCAGGATACCGTTGGAGATACCGGACATAGCCAACTCACGAACACCGAAGTGCATGTTTCTTCCGGCACGATCAGCCTTGCTGAAATCACCCTTGCCGTTCATGTAGGACTTGTTGGACGGAGCCAGGTCAGCAGAACCACCGATGAGGTTCGGAACGAGATCACAGAGCTTGTTGAGAACCTTACCGCCGAGTGCACGAGAAGCCTGCGGCTTATCGTCTACTGTCCAGAGATCCTCATTGTCCAGAAGTGCGGAATAATCATCAGAGAAGTACTTATCCCAGAGTGCCTTGAGTTCCGGATTAGCCTTTGCATACTCAGCAAACATTGCCTCCCACTTAGCATGAGCGTCTGTACCCTTTGCACCGAGTTCAGCATAGTAATCGTATACATCCTGAGGAACAACGAAAGCCTCTTCACACGGCCAACCAAGTGTCTTACGCATTGCAGCGATGTTCTCCTCACCCAACGGCTCACCGTGAGCAGAAGGTGTACCCTGCTTCGCTTCGCAACCATAGCCGATTACTGTACGTACTTCGATGAAGGAAGGCTTAGACTTCTCAGCCTTTGCAGCCTCGATTGCCTTGGCGATTGCCTCAACATCGTTACCATCTTCAACGAGCTGTGTCTGGAAACCGCAAGCTTCCATACGGCCACGTACATTCTCTGTGAAAGCGATATCTGTAGAACCTTCAATACTGATGCTGTTGGAGTCGTAAAGAACGATCAACTTATCAAGACCGAGTGTACCTGCAAGAGAAAGTGCTTCTTCAGAAATACCTTCCATCAAGCAACCGTCACCGCACATTACATACGTGTAGTGGTCGATAACCGGGAACTCAGGCTTGTTGAATGTCTCAGCCAAGTGAGCTTCTGCAACAGCCATACCAACTGCCATAGAAAGGCCGGCACCCAGAGGACCTGTGGTCGCATCGATACCTGCTGTATGACCATACTCCGGATGACCCGGTGTCTTGGAATCCAACTGACGGAACTGCTTCAGATCTTCAATAGACAGACCGCCGATTCCGAACAGGTGCAGCAGAGAATAATAAAGTGCAGAACCGTGACCACCGGAAAGAACGAAACGATCTCTGTTGATCCACTTCGGATCCTTCGGATCGAAAGCCATCTCTTTGCCCCAGAGCGTATACGCTACGGAAGCAGCACCCAACGGAAGACCCGGGTGACCGGAATTTGCCTTCTGAATCATATCCGCAGAAAGTACACGGATGGCAGAAATTGCGTTTTGTTCAATTTGTGTATTCATACATTCATACACTCCTTCTTGAAAAATTTATATCGATACGCGACCAAGAAGCTAAGCCTCTTCGACGCAGTATTTTTTAGCAAAGTGAACGTGCTCCATTTTTTACTGAGGAGAAGGGGGAACCGTTTACGAAATCGCTTTCGAAAACGGAGTAAAAAAATGGGAGCACGCGCTCACTCGCCTTTATTTTATGTTTTAATACCCGCCATGTCAACAGAATTATGCCATGCAGCGGAACAATCTTGGAACGTATTTTCACGCACGCAGAAATCGTGTGTTACCCATCTTTTACCATAGCGCTGGGATATAACCACCTTGAATAGAGAACAGACTCAATCCGACAATAGAGATCAAGCTCAAACCGGCAAGTGTGAGTTTCTTCGACTTCTCATTGAAGGTCAAGGAATAAAGAACGATCTGACCAACAATGAAAACGAGTGTCAGAATATGGTATGGCGGGAATTTGAGGAAATGAGAAAGGTGATTTCCAAACTCATAACTTAGGAGTAAAACAGCAATGAAATAGATCGCCACACTGAACCAGTTGCGCTTATTGATATACCACCCGATCAATGCACCGGGGAGAGTAAGAACTGTCCATATCGCCCAAGGCTTGTAATACTGGAACAGATTCCAGCCCATGGACTTGAACGGAATTTGCACAAGATAAACAAGCGGTTGGCTGATCAGAAAGAAGATGAACACCTTCATGGCCGATTCCTTGGCAGATTTGCAACGATACATAATCAGTACCGCAACGAATATCCAGAACTCAAAGCAAACACCAATGTTGTTAATGGAAGTTTTACCGAATACCTTCTCCAGATTCATAACGATGCCCGTAAGCACGCCACAAATCACCGCGCACAAAATGGTGCATGGCCAAGTGATTCCACCGGATAGAAACTTGTACACTCGATTGTCACGTTGCTCTGTCATGTTCTGCGCCTCGATTCACTCACGAAAAATATACTGTGCTATTATAACATACATGAGTGAAATGGGAGGAAGTGAGTACATGATTCAAGAAGCTTTGCTTGAATGGTTTGATGGCCATCACCGTGTTCTCCCCTGGCGTACCGACCGCACGCCATATGGCACCTGGATATCAGAAGCCATGCTCCAGCAGACACGAGTCGTCACCGTTCTTGACTACTATCCAAGATTCCTCCAAGCTTTTCCCGATCCGTTCGCGCTTTCTCAAGCGAACGAAGATACTGTGCTGAAACTTTGGGAGGGACTGGGCTACTATTCCCGTGCCAGGAACCTCCAACGCGGCGCGCACTATATTTGTGAGCATTTCGATGGCAAGCTTCCTTCTGACCCGAAGTTACTTCAGACCATTCCCGGCATCGGTCCTTATATGGCCGGCGCCATTGCCTCACAGGCTTTCAACATTCCGGTTCCGGCCGTAGACGGGAACTGTATTCGAATCTATTCACGACTTCACGCATTGCCGCTTGTCCCTACCGAACGTAGCGCCTATAACGAAGTTTATGCCCGTGTGTTGCAGGATATTCCCTCCGACAACCCAGGTGATTTCAACGAAGCCCTCATGGATCTGGGTGCCACGATCTGTACACCCAAGTCTCCCCGTTGCGAGATCTGTCCGCTGGCCGCTTCCTGTAGCGCGATGCTTCTTGGCAAACAGACAGACTTTCCTCTTCCTAAACCGAAGAGAATCATTCCCATCGAGGAACACACCATCCTGAAAGTCTTTGTTGGCAACCGTGTGTTGGTAAACAAACGTCCTAACAAGGGGCTTCTCGCAGGCCTATTCGAATATGTCGATCTACCCGGCCAACTATCTTCGGAAGAAGTCGTTTCCTGGGTACATGAGCATTTACCAGTTCAGTGCGCACAAGACAATCACTATGACATCCGTGTACTAGGGCACGCGCATCACATCTTCACTCACCTTCGTTGGAATATTTTGGGATATGAGCTTCACTTTTCGGAAGATCACTTCCGTGATGTCGAACTGAATTCATCTCTGGGGATGCTGGTTTCAGAAGAAGAATGTGCACAATTGGCCTTTCCCACAGCACTATCCGCTTACCATGCCGCTTCTACTACTTCATTTACTCATCGTCCGAAATCAAAGAATCAATCATGATGCCGTCCACTTCCGTAATCGTAGTATGAATTGCGTCTGATTGATTCACACAAACTGAGCAGATATAATCCTTCCATTCATCATACTCATAGAACCGGAAAGACTCATCTGGTTGACGGTCAGATGCCGCAAGCCCTACCCCGATACATTTGAGGAAGCTCTCTTTTCTCGCCCACATCTTCGTAAACAAGATGTCCGCATCCGGTGTCGGCCCATGCTCAACCATCTGCGAGAGACGCGTGATTTCTTCTTCTGAATACATTCGTTGGGCAATTCGGATATCGCATGAAGTGACGCGTTGGATATCACATCCGATCTCACAAGAAGCTGAAGTAACCGCAAGCGTCGCTCGCGTGTCAGAATGAGAAAGATTGAACTTCAGCTGACTATCTTGTACATATGGTTTCCCATGTTCACCCAGCAGAAGAGCCGGGTGATGCGGCAAGTTCCGAGAAGCAAACGCATAGGAAATCAGGATTTCAGATAGGATCGAGAGTCTTCTGTCCTTCTCGTGATACATACGAGTCGCGCGTGCAAGACGTTCAGAAGATATGTATTTCTTCGCACGTTCATACAAACGATCATCATCAAAGATGGAAACATCGGCAGAATATATCTCGATCTCAATCATGTCAGACCTCTTGTGACGCCATCAGCGCTTCGACCTCTGCCATCGTCGGCGGATGAAGCGGAAGCGGGAATCTAGAAATTGCAATCGCCGAACATGCACTGGCAAAGCGAACGATTTTCTCATCTTCCCAACCTTGAGCCAGCGCATAGAGACAACCGGCTTTGTATGTATCGCCGGCACCGAGGGTACTCTTTAATTCCACATGGAACGTCTCCATAGCATGGATCTCGCCGTCTTTCCGTCCATACAGCATCGGATTGCCGCCTGTGGTGATAATAGAAAGGCCGTCGGTATTCGCTTGAAGAAGCTTCATGACTTCTTCCTTCTCCATATTCTGATAGTGTGCACTCAGACACTCTTTGGAAACCACGTTCACCGCACAGTGCTGATGAAGGTATGAATCATGCGGGCTATCGATGGTGACATAAGGGATACCATGTTTCACGCACATTTCAGCGGCAGCTTGAGTTTCCTCAAGAAAGAAAGGATCGATACCTACCACATCTGCTTCAGTAATGTCACTTTCTTTCGGCATGTTCCATCGCTTAATGCCAAGCTCATACAATGCTTGGAACGTCCCCATCGGTGTACGATCCAGACCAGAAATCAGAACATAATCCATAAGACCGGAGTATTCCGGGTCAAAGAACAGTGAGGAAAGGTCCACGCTTTTATCTTGATAGAATTCTCGGAGCATCGGCGCAACTTCTGTTCCAATATGTGTGCCGTCCATCTTCACGTACACACCCAGAGACTGAAGAACTGTAGCAGCTGTACCGGTTTCACCGCCGGGAAGGAAATACTTCTGGCTGATTTCCGAATATTCATCGGGAATAGGAAAACCATTCTTCAGGTAAAAAGAGTGCGTGCCCAAAATCTGACCAAACATACAGATCTTCTTGTTCATTACAGTTCCCTCCTGTTTTGAAGCGATGACATCAAATACACAATTTCATGATAGCAATGAACGTTCCCACCTTCAAGCACATGTACGAAAGTCCATACCATACAGACGCTCAACAATCTTGCTGACCGGTTCGCCATCAATCTTTCCGCGTCGCATGAAATCAGTAAGTGAACGATACCACTGTCGGTTGAAGCGAATCGCATCTCCTTCATCATCAGCAACATACGCCAGTGTATACTGTTTCAGTCTGTGCCAGAATTTCACAGAACAAGAAGGTCGAAGAATATAGAACAGATCGTACAAGTCGATATTCGTCTCATCAAACTCGACGATCTCGTAGATTATCTTCACCAGACGTTCCATCTCATGGAAGTCCTCTTCCAAAGCATATTCCTTGATCCTTCGGGCAAGAAAACGTCGCGCGTGAAGGAAAAGATCCACCGCTTCTTCTGCCCGTCCTTGGTCACGACGAATCTCACCCAAGTGAATGCATACTTCTGACACCGGATCTCCCATGTATCGACTGTGACCAATCTTCACATACATTTCTTCAATCATCTGCTGATATTTCTCTTGATTCTGTTCTACACCCCATCCGTTTCTGTACATCTCTGCCATTTCCATA
The DNA here is from genome assembly GCA_018064475.1 of Candidatus Scatonaster coprocaballi. Classification (GTDB taxonomy): domain Bacteria; phylum Bacillota; class Clostridia; order Saccharofermentanales; family Saccharofermentanaceae; genus Scatonaster; species Scatonaster coprocaballi. The sequence goes on along the minus strand of JAGHVD010000085.1, from coordinate 315 downwards.
TAGGCCTGCAGACTTCCACTGCTTTCCCACGACTTCTTGAAACACTCAAATGCTCGCACATCGTCCTTCATGCCGGAATGCTCGTCAAGATATACCGCAGCCAGACATTCATAGACACCGGTATCGCCCATCTCGATTGCTTGATTGAAATACTTCATTGCCAGATCAGTTCTGCCCATACCTCGATAGTAGGAACCAAGTCCTACTATATAGTTGGGATCCGGACTGGTCCGAATCATATACTCCATGGCTTCTTCAAATTCAAAACGTTCTGCCGAAGAAGGATTCGGATTAGAATAGAAACGCAGGATGATT
>JAGHVD010000044.1 GCA_018064475.1 Candidatus Scatonaster coprocaballi | reverse complement strand
ATTTAGGACAGGTTCTTCTTCCACCAGAGACTCGATTGCTTTAAGCTGATACTTCGAATCTGTCTCGGTCTTCAATTTCAGGACCAACGCCACATTGGACTTATTCCCCCGGCCGAAGGGCACACGCACATACTGACCGACTCGGATTCGCTCAGTCAGCTGTTCCGGAACCAGATAATCGAATTTCTTATTCGTCTGCCAGACACATTCACGTAGAACGATCTCAGCAATCATAGCGACTCCTTCTGCCTCCAGCGGCCATTATTCTACAGTAGGTCAAACAGATCCATCTGTCGAGAGCGCGGCAGATGCTGGATCAAGTGTTCTTCTTCCAGTTTTTTCATTGAAGATGGGCCGAGATGCGCACGGTTCTGCAGATCTTCCTGCGTACTGAACGGACGTTCGTTACGTGCTTCGACAATACCATCTGCAATGGCTGTACTGATGGACTCAATAACATTGAACGGAGGAAGGATCTTGCCCTTCTCCAACTTGATAAACTTCACTGAATCCGATTTATTCAGATCATATGGCACAAATTCGATACCACGCAGATACATCTCTTCGACCAATTCACACAAGTAGTATAATGCTTTCTCGTTCGGCTTTCGCATGCCAAGTCCGTTACCGAGTTCAATACGTTTGGCCGTGACACGCTCAATACCCTTACATAGTAAGTCACCGTCGAATTCGTCCGCACGGATCGTGAAATATGCGCAATAGTATTCCTCCGGATAGTACACCTTGAAATACGCAACTCGTAAAGCAGAAATACCATACGCCGCAGCGTGAGCCTTCGGAAACATGTACTGGATCTTCTTACAGGAAGCAATGTACCAGTCCGGCACGTTATGTTCACGCATGATTCGCTCATGTTCTTCGGACAGACCTTTACCCTTACGAACTTTCTCCATGATCTGGAACGCGTCCGAAGACGGTACAGTCCAATAGATCAGCTGTGTCATGATGCTGTCTCGACAACCGATAACTGTATTCAGCGTACAAGTACCGTCCTTGATCAGATCCTGTGCGTTTCCATTCCATACACCGGTACCGTGGGAGAGACCCATCAACTGAACCAGATCGTAGAACTGCGTCGGCTTCGTCTCCGCAATCATGTCTCGTGCCATCATGGTACCAAGTTCCGGAAGTCCGAGTGTTGCCGCATTCGCCGGAGACGTACCGTCCGGAATGCCGAGGGCTTCTGTCGAAGTAAAGAGTGACATGACTTTAGGATCCGGTATCGGAATCGTATGGACATCCACCTGTGTCAGGTCACTGAGCATACGAAGCATAGTCGGATCATCGTGACCCAGAATATCCAGTTTCAGAATCGTATCATGAAGCGCATTGAAGTCATAATGCGTAGTCGTAATTCCACAATCCATCTTGTTGGCAGGATGCTGGACCGGTGTAAACTCGTAGATATCCATTTCCTTTGGCAGAACAACGATACCACCCGGATGTTGACCCGTAGTACGCTTCACACCAACGATACCTGTCGAACGGCGAATAGCCTCCGCATTGGTAATCGTCTCACCTTTCGTCTCACTGCACTTCTTAATCAGTGCAATCGCATTCTTATCTGCAAAACATCCAATCGTTCCTGCACGGAATGTATGGTGGCTTCCGAACAGTTCCTCTACATATTTATGGGCACGCGGCTGATACTCACCTGAGAAATTGAGGTCGATATCCGGCTGCTTGTCTCCTTTAAATCCTAGGAATGTCTCGAAAGGAATGTCCTGTCCATCGGAGATCATCGGCGTGCCGCACTTCGGGCAAGGCTCGATTGGCATGTCGTATCCGGATCCATAAGTACCGGACAGGTCAAATGCAGAATAGCGGCATTTCGGGCATCTTCTATGCGGAGCCAACGGATTGACCTCTGAAATACCTGATAATGTTGCAACCAAAGAAGAACCTACTGATCCTCTCGAGCCAACTTCATATCCATCCGAGTTCGATTTCTTAACGAGCTTATACGCAATGTAGTACATGATGGAGTATCCGTTACCAATGATACTACCCAATTCCTTCTCTACACGTTTCTCCACGATTTCAGGTATCTTGCCCTCACACTCATACATCTCGTGCATCGTCTTATACACGATCTCACGAAGATCGTTCGGTGCAGAAAGAATAACCGGTGGGAAGGTACCATCTGGGAATGGCTTGATATCCGTACGGATCTTCTCAGCAATTTTACCCGGATTTGTAACAACGATCTCCTCTGCCTGTTCTTCACCTAAATATGAGAACTCTTCCAGCATCTCATCCGTCGTACGGAAATATAGATCACTTTGGAACTCTGCGTCCTTGAAGCCCATGTCCATCAGCATGTACTTACGATACTCACCATCTTCTTTATTCAAGAAGTGAGCATCTGTCGTTGCGCAGCACATTTTTCCGCTTCGACGAGCCATCTCCACAATGATCTTATTGAGATTGATCAGATCCTCTTTGCTATGTAGACCTGAATCTTCCTCGCGAAGATAGAATTCATTGTTGCAGATCGGCTGTACCTCGAAGTAATCATAGAGGCGAATCATTCTTGCAAATTCAGAACTGCTGGACAATGCTTCAAGGGTCGCATCCACATTGTTGCCGTTCTTCACATAGTACTGGTGAATCATACGGAAGATCTGTCCACGCTCACAGGCTCCGCCAACGATCACACCGCCACTTAAGTAGCGAATCTCAGATTTCGGTATACGTGGGCGGTTACAGAAGTAATCGATATGTCCTTCTGATACGATGCGGTAAAGGTTATAAAGTCCCAATGTGTCACGCACCAGGAATATGATGTGGAAAGACTCTGTCTTACGCTTCGTAATTTCCGCCTTCGTCATGGTACCCACATGCTGATTCATCTGGGCACAGGAGGTAAAACCGAAATCACTGATACAACGAAGAAGGATGTCCGCGCTTGCTCTGGCATCGCCCATCGCACGGTGAGCTCGTTCATTGGTAATTCCTAAGAACGCGCAAGCATCGGCCAGATTATGCTTCGGCATATCTGGATACAAGAATGTGACCGCAGAGACTGTATCGATCTCCGCCTGATAGAACTTCACACGATATGGATGATGTTTCTCTTCGTCCAATTGTTCAATATCGATCTGGAAGCCCGCTTCACGAATAAAGCCCATGTCGAAGAAGATGTTGTGACCGACCAGAAGTTTATCTTCTTTGAGGAATGCGGCAAGCTCCGTCACCGCTTCGAAAGGCGTCGGTGCATCCTTAATCATCTCCTCAGTAATGCCGGTCATCTCCGCAGCAACCGGCGAGATCTCGACGCCAGGGTTCACCATCGTCGTAAACGTACCCGCTTCATGATACTGACCATCTTCACCTTTTGCAAAACGAATCGCAGCAATCTCGAGGATTCCGTCTTGTGTACAGTCTAATCCGGTCGTCTCCACATCAAGTGCGACGAAGCTATCCAAAGAAATATCACTATCTTCCAGATGATAAGCAATACAGTTACCATCGTCGACAAGATAACCTTCCATACCGAAGATCAACTTGAAGTCAGGATTAGTGCCCTTCTTCTTACAATCTTTATAAGCGGCAAAAGCATCGTTAAAGCCCTGTACCACGCCATGGTCAGTAATTGCACAAGCAGGATGACCCATACGATAAGCGGTCTTAATCAGGTCTTTCGGCTCGATGACCGCGTCTTTCTCACTCATCTTTGTATGCGCATGGAGTTCAACACGTTTCTTCTGCGCATGATCCTCACGTGGCGGCGGTGGCGTAGCTTTATAGATACCGTCAATAGTTGCCACGATTTCGTTCTCGAAAGAACTATAGCTCAGTTTGGCGCAAATACCTGCATATCCACCCTTACCGAACATATCGTTCAGCATATCTGCATCGTTTGGTTTCGGAAATCCCACGCAGCTGACTGCATAACTCTGATCGGCCAGCGCCAACTTGTAGAGCACTTTATCCTTATTCTTACCAACCAGTCGTTGATCATCGAGGAACGTCGTAATATTTCCCTGCATACGAATGGTTTTCTTCGGATCCAAAGCACCGGAAAGCGCCATCTGCACAGCATCGTAGATAGAGTAGATCGGCGCATCATTGTCCACCATGCCATAGATTCGATTACTCTGATTCTCCGCATCCGGGTTCGCCTTCATCGCACGCTTGAACTTCTGCTCTGTCGCTCGTTCTTTCTTGATGTTCTGTTTCTCGACCTGCGATTTACTTACCCATGAATCCGGATCGGCTGAAACTTCTTCCTTCTTCTCCGGTGCAGACTTCTTCTCTTCAGCGCCGTCGTCAGTCGGCATACTGTTCTTCGTACGATTACGCATCTGATTGAGGAAAAAGTCCGGATCCTGCGGAACAGAGACCTCCTCGCAAACCAGCACATTTGTCCAATTTACACCGAGATATGTCGATGTGAAACGATTAATAAAGTCTTGAAGTTCAGGAGCACTTTCCTCAGGCATATCCTGGAAAAGAACTATGCGAAGTGAACCATTCGTCAACTCCAGACGACTGATATAGTTTCCGTAGGGCGTCTTATTGTGAATGACCCACTTCAACCAATTCAGAATGGCATCCATGGATTCCGCGCCCACTTCACTCTCCACATTATTAATGAAGATACGTACATGAGACAGGTGCAGAAGCTGGCGCAGAAAAGCTTCCAATGCCATCAGCGCTTTTGCATTGGAAATCTTGCCCAAAAGTTGAAGATGAATCTCCATCCCCTTGAAGCAATCGTCAATACATATTTCATTTATCTCACTCGGAATCGCCTCTGAAACCTTCAGAAGTTTTGGATCCGACGAGATTTCGCGGACAAAATCAGTTAATGTCATGTGTCTTTCCTTCTCTTTTGAAGCGCTCACTTACTGAGCTTCGTTCATGGAGATGATCATCTTGATCAATTCATCTACCGCATCTTCTTTACGAACTTTTGAAACAGGTTCGCCTCGTGAGAAAAGAAGGAATTCATCTATGCCGCCTGCGATACCGACATCCGCTTCACGGGCTTCTCCCGGACCGTTTACAGCACATCCCATCACGGCAACAGTCATGTTATAAGGAAGATCAGCAATACGCTTCTCGACTTCCTTCGCGACCTCAATCAATGGCACCTGCGTACGGCCACAGGTCGGACAAGAGACGAGTCGCATTCCTCCGGTGCGAAGACCTAAGGAACGAAGAATAGAAATACCTGCTCGTACCTCTTCCTTCGGCTCATCTGTCAGGCTGACGCGGATCGTATCGCCGATTCCCTCTGACAGCAGTGCGCCAATTCCGACACTTGAGCGAATAACACCTTCACGAAGCGTACCCGCCTCGGTAACACCGACATGGAACGGATATGGAATTTGTTCGCGCAAACGGCGATAACTCTCGATGGTCAACAGCGGATCAGAAGACTTCATGCTGACTACAATATCTTCGAATCCCCACTTCTCCAGAAGCTGGATGGATTCCAGTGCACTTTGAGAAAGCGAATCGGCATTTACGCCACCATAGCGGGCAAGCATATCTTTACCGATCGATCCGGAATTTACACCGACTCGAATCGGAATATGACGTTCTTTTGCCAGATCTACAACCGCTTTGACCCGATCTTCTCCTCCAATATTGCCTGGATTGATACGGATCTTCGCAGCACCATTTCTCATTGACTCAAGCGCCAGACGGTAATCGAAGTGAATGTCTGCAACAACTGGGAGCGGGCTTCTTCTGGTGATCTCCTTGAGTGCTTGTGCCGCCTCCATATTGAGGATTGCAACACGGGTAATGTCGCAGCCGCATGCCTTCAGTTCATTGATCTGTGCAAGCGTTGCTTCAACATCTCTCGTATCCGTGTTGTTCATCGATTGAATGGCAATCGGGGCATCGCCGCCCACAGCTACATCACCGATCATTACTTTTCTGGTTGGAAATCTGGAAATCATTACTTATCACCTCGATAGTCGTATGATATCTGACGCAAGCGCAAATATCAGCAATAGCACAATCATGCAGAAGCCGACCACATTAATGACCTGCTCTGCTTTTCTAGAGAGTTTCTTTCCGCGGATCATCTCCACAACAGTCAATACAATTGCATTACCATCCAGACCCGGAATCGGAAGAAGATTGGTAAAAGCAAGGCCTACGGAAATACCACCGGCTAGGAACAGAAGCATCTCGTACTTCTCTGAATTATCTGTCTCTTTATCCTCCACCACATCAGACACGACCGATGCAATGCCCACCGGACCGGATACCACATCATAGGCTGGGATGTTTCCCGCTATGGCTTCTGCGATCGAATCGATCGACAGACGGATAAAGGAGATTGGGAACACCACTGACTGTCTGATCAGATCACCGAATCCGCTACCCTCCTCCAGATTGATACCACGAAGATTGGTAGTCTTGATCATCGTCGGTGTCAGCTGAAGATCCATCTGCTGACCCTCACGGATCAGCGTCACGGTAATTGGATTTCCATTAGAGTCCGATACAATATTCACGACACTAGGATCGTAGACAGGTGTCCCATTGATAGCAATTATTGAATCCCCGATTTCAATCAAAGGATTGCCATTATTCTGTTGCGAAGAAACTTCAACAATATGCCAACCCTGATTCTCGTCTAATTCGCTATAGTGGGTAACCCCCAACATATACTGTTCACAAATATCCGGAGTCAACACCGCCTCATATTTCTCACCTGTTCGCTTCGAACGCATCTCGAGCGTAATCTCTTCCGTAGAACCAACCTGATCGAGATAGTAAGACAGCTCCAGTTGCGTCAACACTTTGCGGCCATTGAAAGAAAGAATTTCATCACCGGGTTCAATCACCTGTGTTGCAGCGACCTGCGTGTCCTCGAGGATCACATTCTGACGTAGCACAAGGTAACCAAATTTCGAGAAACAAATCGCGAAGATAATACTGCCAAGGATCAAGTTCATAATCGGACCGGCCAGTGAGACGACCAACCGCTTCCAACGAGCCTGATTAATTAGATTCTCAGGATTATCATCTTTCAATTCACCCGTTTCTTCATCGATTTCAGAGAAACGCACATATGCACCAAGAGGAATCAGACGGATGGAGTATTCAACGCCTTTACGCGTCCAGCCAAGAAGTTTCGGACCCACGAAGATGGATAACTCATAGACTTTGATCTTGAGTAATCGAGCAACAAAGAAGTGTCCAATCTCATGGATCGCCGCAAGGATGCCTAATCCCAGAAGGCATATTACTATGCTGAAAATAGTAGATGAACTCATTTCTTATTTCTCACTTCCTGATTTCAGATACAATGCATCTCGCCCACTGGTCGACCGCCATGATTTCTGAAAGCGTAGGATCGGACACGACGCCTTCCGCCTCATGCTTCTCCATAATAAGCTCAACTGTACGCTCGATATCAAGGAAAGACGCCTTTCCAGCCAAGAATTCAGCAACGATCGCCTCGTTGGCTGCATTCATCGCAACAGGCAGTGTTCCACCAACACGTCCGGCATGGTAAGCCATATCGACCAAGCGGAATACTTTACGATCGCAAGGTTCGAATGTCAACGTGCTCGCCTGTTCAGAGAATGGTGAGAAAGGTCTACAGATGCAGAGGCTACGTTCTGGATGGAACATGGCCACCTGAATCGGCATCATCATGTTCGGGAAACCCATCTGGCCCAGAACAGAACCATCCGCCAGTTCAATCATAGAATGAACGATGCTCTGAGGATGTACCACTACTTCTACCTGATTGACCGGTACACCGAACAACCAAGATGCCTCGATGATCTCCAATCCTTTATTCATCATGCTGGCTGAATCGATTGTGATCTTACCACCCATATTCCATGTCGGATGCGCAAGCGCCTCTTCCAAAGTAACATGCTCGAGCTGTTCACGTGTAAATCCACGGAAAGGACCACCGGAAGCGGTCAGAAGGATTCGACGAAGCGAACCTTGCGGCTGTCCCTGTAGGCACTGCCAAATTGCTGAATGTTCCGAATCGACCGGAAGGATCGAGACTTTCTTCTTCTTCGCCAATGGCATAACGATCGAACCACCGGTTACTAATGTTTCCTTATTCGCCAGCGCAACGTCTTTGCCTTCACGAATTGCCGCAAGAACAGATGACAAACCACGCATACCTACCATGGCCGCGACGACCATGTCGACCTGTGGCAAAGAAGCACAGTGCTGATTGCCCTCATCACCGGTTAGGATCTTCACCTTACAATCTCTCGGTAATAACATCTTCAGCATATCTTTCTTCTTGGGATCACCAACGCTGACGACCTTCGGAGAGAATTCAACAATTTGCTTGGCAAGTAGATCAACATTACTCCCACATGTCAAAGCAACGACCTCGAAATCCTGAGGAAAATGACGCACTACTTCCAAAGTCTGTGTACCGATTGAACCCGTTGAACCTAGAATACTGATTCTTTTCATTTTATACCCCCAGCATAACAGCGAAAGCCAGTCCCAGTGCCACAGGAAGCGTGAAGAAAGCGCTGTCGAAGCGATCCATGATACCACCATGTCCTGGCATGAGCTTACCGAAATCTTTAATGCCAATCATTCTCTTAATACTAGATGCCATCCAGTCTCCTAATTGGGAAACCACAGACAAAACAAAGCCAAATGCAGCTGCCAAGGCCACAAATGCAACAAACGGCATATTTACGTCAATGACATCAACCATCACGAAAGCAAAGAACAATGCAGTCAGAATCGAACAGAATACTGCACCGCCTATACATCCTTCCCAGGTCTTCTTCGGACTGATATGCGGAACGATCTTATGTTTACCAAAGAACGAGCCGGTAAAATAAGCAAATACGTCTGAGATCCAAGGCGCAAAAAGACCTATCACGAAGAAGAACCATCCCTTTGGAATCAGGAAGACCATGACATGTACGCAAGCCATCGGGAAAGAGACATAGAGAATAATTAAGGACGAGGCAAAACCAGCCTTGATCGACTCAGGCTGCTCTTTCAGAATCGGAGGAAGCATGGTCGTAACAAAGCAATAGATCAGCGTAAATAACGCATAGAGGGAGAATCCCTGAGTCGGACTTCGATCAGTCAACCACATAATGATGGGAAGGAACCCCAACATGCCACCAAGCGCGGTAACCGGTACAGAGAGTCCCGATTCTTTCACTTTTGCGGCTTTGATCAGTTCATAGATGGCCAATATCGAAACGATCGCGGTAAACGCGAGAATGACGACCGGCCAGAAATATGCCGGAACGATCAATGCAAGGACAACCACCGTAAATATTGCGCCAGTAATGATTCTCTGTTTCATAGTTTATTCTCTATCCTTCTTCTCTTCTTTGGTCAGTCCACCGAAACGACGGTCACGCTTGGTAAAAGCTACGAGTGCTTCGGTTAATTCATTCATTCCAAAATCCGGCCACAACACATCCGAGAACCAAAGTTCCGAATATGCACCTTCCCAAACAAGGAAGTTCGATGTTCGTTCCTCGCCACTCGGACGGATGATGAGATCCGGATCCGGTACATCCGGCAGGTAAAGATGCTGTGCAAACATCTCTTCCGTGATCTCATCACTTCGAATCTCACCTTTAGCAACTCGCTCCGCCAATTTCTGCGTAGCTTGGACGATCTCTCTTCTTCCACCATAGTTGAAGGCAACGATCAAAGTCATACGAGTACGATGCTTACTTCCTTCTTCCGCGCGCTTACAGACCTCCTGAATGTTCGTGGGAAGCGAAGCGATATCACCGGTAAAACGTACGCGGATCCCTTCCTGTTCCAGTTCTGGATCATACTTCTCGAAATACTCGACAAAGAGTTCCATTAAAGCATGAACTTCGCTGTCTGGTCGCGACCAGTTCTCTGTAGAAAAAGCATATACCGTCACATACTTAATTCCATAATGACCGCAATTCTTACAAAGTGTCTTCAGATTATCCGCACCGGCACGGTGACCGGCAGATCTCGGCAACATACGTTTCTTGGCCCATCTTCCGTTGCCATCCATAATGACACCAAGATGAACAGGAATTTTCAAAGAAGATTCGTCAATAGATTGATTTTTCTTCTTTGAAAACAGTGAAAACTTTGATTCCTCGCCAGCACTCATTTCTCTTCTCCAAAAAAAGAGGTTGTCTCAAATCAAGATATGAGTCTGAGACAACCCTCGATGATCGATCCTATTTAGGCAATCAGATCTCCATCAGATCTTTCTCCTTCGCCTCACAAGCCTTATCCACTTCTTTGATATAACGATCGGTCAGTTTCTGAATCTGCTCTTCGAACTCAGCCATATCATCATCCGTGATTTCCTTCTTCTTGTGAATTCCACGATACTTATCAATTCCTTCACGACGAATATTACGAACGGCAACTTTCGCTTCTTCGCCATACTTCATTACACTCTTCACGAGATCTTTACGACGCTCTTCAGTGAGAATTGGGAAAACAAGACGAATCATCTTACCGTCATTACTTGGATTAATACCAAGATCAGAAGCCTGAATGGCTTTCTCGATCTCACGAAGCATAGAAGGATCCCAAGGAGTCAGGGTGATCATTCTCGGTTCTGGTACCTGAATATTTGCTACAGCATTGAGTTGAGACTGTGTGCCATAGTAATCTACCGTGATACGATCCAGTACGTGCGGGTTCGCACGGCCGGCACGAATCGCATTGAAGTTCTCCGTGAGGTTTGCGATGGTCTTCTTCATCCGGTCTTCATAACCAGCATAAACATCTTTCGTAATTTCCTGCATTGCCATAATTTCTAGCCTCCTTAGTATTTATATATCAGATCAGCCAACAATCGTGCCGATATCTTCACCGAGTACTACGCGAACGATATTCGCCGGTTCTTCCATAGAGAATACCATGATCTTCGTCTGATTATCACGGCAAAGTGCTGCCGCGGTTGCATCCATAACCTTCAGGTTCTTCGCAAGGACTTCATCATGTGTAATGGTCTTATACTTGACCGCATCACTATACTTATGCGGATCCTTATCATATACACCATCTACCATCGTAGCCTTACAGAAGATATCTGCCTCAATCTCCGTCGCACGAAGTGCAGCACCTGTATCCGTGGAGAAGAACGGGTTACCTGTTCCGCAGGCAAAGATTACGATTCTCTTCTTCTCCAGATGACGAACTGCACGCTTACGAATATATGGTTCAGCCATTTGACGGATCTCGACCGCAGACATGACACGAGTCACCGCACCTTCCTGCTCCAATGCATCTGAAATCGCCAACGCATTCATCAATGTAGCAAGCATACCCATATGGTCAGCCGTAACACGGTCCATCTTCTCACTGCTTCTTCCACGCCAGAAGTTACCACCGCCAACTACGACACCGACTTCAACACCCAAATCCGCAACACGCTTAATCTGTGCACAAATCTCTTTCACTGTATCATCGTTAATACCGACCTTCTTCGGTCCGGCCAGCGCCTCACCACTAATCTTTAGCAGAATACGCTTATATACAGGTTCACTCATCATTTCTTCCTCCAATGTATATACTTCAATTATTGTAACGTTTATTTGTTTGTATGAAAAGACACAAGAAGATTTTTCTTCTCATTCTTTAGTCTTTCCGCTCATCTTCATTCATGTAACACTCACGGAAACGGCCGGAAAAAGAAGGCTTTACATCGGCTACATAAAGATGGGAGACATCCCCGAAAGAAGACATTCTGAACTGTGCAAT
>JAGHVD010000029.1 GCA_018064475.1 Candidatus Scatonaster coprocaballi | reverse complement strand
TCAGAATATCTAGGCCTGAGCTTTGCATTTTGTCATTCAGGCCTATGGAGCACGACCTCAACAGATATATCGTGTTTATCCCAAGTTTTCTGTGAAGAACCCTTTTTTGACGTCGTTTACGTGTCCTTTGTGCATTACCTAGCAGTTAGGCCTTCTTCACGATTTCGTCGCTGTCGAGCCATATGGTAAAAGGACCTTCATTCTCGATGGACACGGCCATGTCTGCGCCGAAGATGCCGGTACCGACATGGGGGACTTTACCCTGACATGAAGCAATGATGTATTCGTAGAGCTCGTTGGCCAGATCGGCAGCACCGGCCTTGATGAACGCCGGACGGTTCCCGTGATGACAATCAGCATAGAGGGTGAACTGGGAGATGAGAAGAAGACTTCCGCCTACATCGGCGAGGCTCTTGTTGGTCTTTCCTTCTTCATCGCGGAAGATGCGAAGACCGAGAAGTTTCTTCACCATGGCGTCTGCGATTTCTCTGGTGTCGGTGTTGGAAACACCGATGAATACGAGGAACCCGCGGTCGATCTCACCCACGGTCTTGCCCGCTACGGCAACTTTGGCAGAAGTCACTCTTTGAATCAGAAAACGCATATTCTTTTCTCCTTTTTCGCCCCTTCTTTATGTAGACAGCATAACAAAATGTGTTATAATTGCAAAGAGCCGTTAAGGAAGGCTGACGAGTTTCTCAAGTGATTACGCGAGAAACTCTTTTTTTATGGAGGAAGCTTCCAGACCTGAACAGTCGGGTTTTCTCGGATAAGGGGTGTGAGAAACATGTTTAAAGCAGGTTTTAGTAACGAGAAATACGTGCAGATGCAGTCGCAGAAGATTCGTGACCGCATCAACCAGTTCGGCGGCAAGCTCTACCTGGAGTTTGGTGGTAAGCTGTTCGACGATTTTCACGCCTCAAGAGTACTGCCGGGTTTTGAACCGGACAGCAAAGTGAAGATGCTTCTGGAGCTGAAGGATGAGGCAGAAGTCGTCATCGTCATCAGCGCGGATGCCATCGAGAAGAATAAGCGAAGAGGTGACTTGGGCATCACCTACGATCAGGAAGTGCTCCGCTTGATCGACGCATTCACCGAGATCGGATTGTATGTAGGAAGCGTTGCCATCACCCAGTATGCGAACCAGCCTCTGGCTGAACACTTTGGTAAGCGTCTGCGCCAGCTCGGTATCAAAGTATATAAGCATTATCCAATTGCCGGTTATCCGACCAATGTGCCACTCATCGTGAGCGACGAAGGATACGGCAAGAACGAATATATCGAGACGACACGTTCACTGGTCGTCGTAACCGCTCCGGGCCCAGGATCCGGCAAGATGGCTACCTGCCTGTCGCAGTTGTACCATGAGAATCGTCGTGGGATCAAGGCCGGTTATGCGAAGTTCGAGACATTCCCAATCTGGAGCATCCCGCTGACCCATCCGGTCAATATCGCGTACGAAGCTGCTACGGCTGACTTGAACGATGTGAACATGATCGACCCGTTCCACCTGGAAGCATATGGTGAGACGACAGTAAACTATAACCGTGATGTAGAAGTATTCCCAGTCGTGAACGCAATCTTCGAGAAGATCTACGGCGAGTCTCCTTACAAGAGCCCGACGGACATGGGTGTAAACATGGCTGGCTATGCGATCGTGGACGATGAAGCTTGCCGTGAAGCAAGTAAGCAGGAGATCATCCGCAGATATTTCCAAGCGAAGTGTCTCGTTCGTCAGGGTCTCTCAGATGGTCAGGATGTCAACAAGATCGAACTCCTGATGAATAAGACCGGCATCGAAGTGAATAACCGTCGTGTGGTGGGCGCGGCGCTGGTACGCGCAGAGTCGACACATGGTCCGTCGGTGGCACTGGAACTTCCGGATGGCAGGATCGTTACCGGTAAGAACTCTGAATTCCTTGGCGCCTCTGCCGCAGTATTACTGAATGCACTGAAGGTCCTGGCCGGTATTCAGCATGAGATCCCGTTGATCTCACCCAATGTTATTGAGCCGATTCAGGATTTGAAAGTGAACCATATGGGCAACCATAATCCGCGACTTCACACGGACGAGGTACTGATTGCATTGGCCATGAGTGCGGCGACTAACCCGGTCGCAGAACTTGCGATGCAGCAGATCAACAGCTTAAGAAACAGCGATGCACATTCCACCACTATTCTTTCCGGTGTGGACGAGGGTGTCTTCAGAAAACTGGGTGTCAATATCACGTGTGAACCGGAGTATCAGAAGAAGAAACTGTACAACAAGTAATATTTGGTCTAGTAGAGACAATGTTCTCTTTGTAAAAGGAGGGAAGATCGATGGCAATTTGTAGATACTGCAATTACGAGAATGCAGAAGGTAAGAAATTCTGCGGCAACTGCGGTGCGAGCCTGAATCAGCCGACGAGCGAAACGAATGCACCTTCGGAAGTCCCTACTTTCCAGCAACCCCAACCGTTACCCCAGCAAGTGTCGCAGGAAGGCCCGAATTCCAAATATGTAGAACCGGCCAATACGATTCCCTTCAATGAGAAGGACCAGAAAGCATATCAGGAGAAACTTGCGCATCCGAATCGTCCGGACTATGAGAACACAAGCGTACTGGCGTTTGTTCTGGGTTTCGTGAGCATCATCTTTAATCCACTTCTGCTTACAAGTATTGCCGCAATTGTGTTGGGCATCATCGGGCATGCCAACCAAGGATCGAAGAAGAAGATGGCGATGATTGGATGGATCTTGGGACTGATCACACTTGTCATCCGCCTGGTCGTCTATGCACTGATCGTTTACGGCATCATTACCATAGCAAGAGGATTATTGCTTTGGTTCTGAGAACAGTTCGTGCCAACTGCGCACAGCATGGGTGGCAATCGAAGTAATCTGTTCCCAATCATGCTCTGAGATATCGTCATAGATTGCCACGGTTTGAAAACCACCCGCTTTGGCGCCTTGAATGGCCGGTAAGATATCCTCGAATACAGCTGTGTCTTGTGGCTTCACACCCAGACGTTCTGCGGCCAGCAGGTAGATGTCCGGGTGAGATTTGTTCTTTGTGACCTCACTGGAATGAGTGATGTTCTGGAAGTAATCACGAATACCATTGGCAGACAGGACCAATTCAATATTCTCCATCGGGCACATCGATGTTGCAATGGCCATCGGCACGCCCTGCGCGTGAAGTTCGTCCAGATATGCTTTGGCACCAGACTTGAGGGTGACCTTCGTTCGATAGCAGTCATGGGACATATCCATCCATATTTGAATAACTTCTTCCGGCGTCTTCGGAAGGTGATATCGATCGATGGTGTAACGCGCCCCGTCTTCCCAAGTCATGGCCTTCATCGCATCTGTATAATCCTGTGTGATCGGATAACCGAAGGATGCAAGAAAATCGGCATCAATCTTCTTCCAGACCCACATCGAGTCCAAGATAGTACCGTCCAGGTCAAAGATGGCCGCCTGAGGCGTATAAATCGTGCTATTTTTCGTATTCATGCGAAGGATTATAACACTTCGGTGATAGAAATGCTTCTAATTTGTAAAATGTAGAGTTTCCTATTTGAAATTTGATATTTATGGTTGCATAATAACGTTGGATGCGTGCGCCTCCCACATCTTTGGAATGGTTGCGCATGCATATGGACAAAATTTGTTCTTACAATAACGGGATATTGGGAGAATTGATTATGGCTAGAAGTGATGTCACGATTCAGGATACGGTTCAATCCGACGAGACGAATGCGAAAGCGCGCAAAGAACTCGTATATATCGATCAGTTTGTGGACAAGAATCTGCGTCCGAAGGCGAAGCAGAAGTTTGTGGCTTTGAAGATCATCATCTATGTTGTATTGCATCTGGCATTGACTGTTCTAAGTGGGGCAGTGATGCGAATCGATGCACTATCCGGACTAAGAGAATTGCGTGGTCTGATCACCATCACACAGCTGATGCTCTCTGTGCTGATCGTTCTCTCGCTGCACATCAAAGGGTTTATTGCTGTATGTTGCATGAATACGATCAATGTCATTGCAACGACTGTCGCAATCTTCAAGGATGCGGATAGTTTTGCAACCAATGGACTTGTGACGACAGTCATCGGCTGGATCATCGTCGGTCTGATCGTCGCTTATAACAGAAGAATTAACATCGAAATCGAAAGAGTTTCCGCCAAGACCACTGAATTGCAGAAGGCCAACGCAGACCTGAAACTGCGTGAGGAGGAGACCAAGCGTCAGAACTCGTTGCTCTCTGAATATAACCGTGCTATGAAAGAGAACACAGAGCGTCTCTATCAGATGAATCACTACGATAATCTGACGGGACTTCCGAACCGTGCGAAGCTCATCGACCGTATGGATCTGCTCATCAGCTTGCTGTCCAACAAGAATATGCCGTTCGGACTGATCATCTTTGATCTGGATAATTTCAGCGAGATCAACGATACGAATGGTCAGAAGGTTGGCGATGAACTGCTTCAGATCGTCGCTTCCCGATTCAAGTCACTGATCGATTCCGAAGATTTAATCGGCCGTTGGGGTGAAGATGAATTTGCAATTATCGTACAGCGTCAGTTCACCGATGAAGATATGCTGAACTACGTTGAGAAGATGAGAACCTCCTTCTCCCAGAAGTTTGTATTGGAGAGCAAGGAATTCTCCGTGACGGCAAGCTTCGGTGTCTCCTTCTTCCCACAGGATGCAACCAGTTCATCCGAGTTGGTGAAGTGTGCCGAGACAGCCATCTTTAAGGCCAAAGAATATGGTCGCAACTCGGTACAGTTCTTCCGTCGTGAGATGAAGGACGACATTATGCGCAAGGTGAAGTATGAGAGCCGACTTCTGAATGCCATCAAGAACAATGAGTTGTATCTCTGCTTCCAGCCACAGTATGACATGAAAGAGAGAAAACTTCGTGGTTTCGAGGCACTCTGCCGTTGGAATTCAAGTAAATTCGGTGAGGTAAGTCCGGGTGAATTCATTCCGGTAGCCGAGTCAGTAGGATTCATTGTTCCTTTGGGTGAGTGGGTCCTCGAGACAGCCTGCAACACGTTGATCCGATTGGAGAAAGATATGAACTGGAGCGGCATCATGACGGTCAATATCTCTCCCGTTCAGCTGATGTCGCCGATGTTCCTACAGTCCGTCAAGCGAATCCTGACGAAGACCGGCATCGACCCGAAGAAGTTGGAGTTCGAAGTCACGGAGTCCATCATGGTCTCCAATGTAGACTACTCGGTCAAGATCCTCAATGAACTTGCAGACTTAGGCATCTCCATCGCACTCGATGACTTCGGTACCGGCTACTCTTCGTTGAGCTATCTGCAGCAGTTGCCGATCCGTGTACTGAAGATCGATAAGTCTTTCGTCGACGAACTTCCGATCAAAGAGAACCAGCGTCTCATGATGGGTTCCATCATCGGACTTGTGCACCAGATGGATATCCGTGTGGTAGCAGAAGGTGTAGACGATCGTCGCCAACTCGATATTCTGACGAAGTACCAGTGCGATTTCGTACAGGGTAACATCTGGGGTCGTCCGGTCATGGAAAACGAGATGGAAGTACTCTTTGCGAAGTAATTCCAGACTTCTTTCTCATAGAAGAAAGTAGCCATGAAGCGTTCTTCTGCGCTTGAAGGTCATAGAAGTGAACGTTTCATTGCGCTTTTATGCTTTTATCCTATAAAAGTACTTTTACCCGTTCCTTTTATATGCGTTGTGGTGTATGCTAGTCAAAATACACAAAATGGTTGAATCTGCCTGTTTTTCTAATGAGAAACAGGTTTTCTGCGCGATAATGTTCTTGCATGAGGGCGCGGACGAAATAGAGAGAAACATACAAACCGGAGGTTTGCGAAATGGCAATGAAGCTTGCTTTTTCAACATTGGCTTGTCCAGAGTGGTCCTGGAAGGATATCTATCCGATGGCCCACGACCTTGGCTATGCAGGAATTGAAATCAGAGGACTAGGTGAGGAGATTACTGCGTCCCATGCAAAACCGTTCCTTCCGACAGAGGTGGAACGTACCATGGAGAACCTTAGAAAGCTAGGCCTGGAGATTCCATGCTTCTCCTCCAACTGTGTACTGGCATACGAAGAGGGTGCGAAGATCGCACCGTCTGAAATCGGTGAATACATCGCACTGGCCAACCAGTGTGGTGCACCTTATATCCGTATCCTTGCAGATGCACATCCGGCACCGGAAGGTGAAGTGGACGATGAGAAGATCGCCGCTTCTTTGCGTGACCTTGCAAAGCTGGCGGAAGGCAAGAACGTCACATTGCTCGTAGAGACCAATGGTGTCTATGCAGATACGGCTCGTCTGAGAGCGCTGATCGAGGCGGTCAACTCGCCTTGCGTCAAAGTCCTGTGGGATGTCCATCACCCGTTCCGCTATTTCGGTGAATCCGTCGAGACGACCTGGAACAACATCGGTGATATGGTCTGCTATATCCATGTGAAGGATTCCATCCAGGAAGCAGACGGTAGCGTAGCGTACCGTCTCCCAGGTCACGGCGACCTCCCGTTGGAAGAACTCTTCGAACTTCTGAATCAGAAGGGATATGACGGATTTGTCTCTTTGGAGTGGGTCAAGAGATGGGCGAAAGAGATTGAGAGCGCAGCCATCGTTTTCCCACAGTTTGTAAACTTCGTTCGCACCTGGGAGAAGAACAAGGGGACGAAGAAGGTCATCGAGCCTTCCAAGAAAGAAACCAAGACGCAGGTTCGTCCGGAAGCGCCGATCGAAGTCGTACCTTCGAAGATCAAGTATGTGGAGAAAGGTCAGGGTCAGACCCTATTCCCGAAGGATCAGCTTCTGGAGATGACATTTGGACAGATGCTGGATAAGGTGGCAGAAGAGCTGCCGGATCAGACCGCATTTGCTTTCACCATGCGTGACTATACAAGAACATATAGCGAGTTCCGTGACGACGTAGACCGCGTGTCCAAGATGCTCATGTCGATGGGCGTGAAGAAGGACTCCCACGTGGCACTCTGGGCAACGAACCGTCCGCAGTGGTTCCTGACATTCTGGGCCTGCGTACGTATCGGTGCTGTACTCGTAACGGTCAATACTGCTTACAAGATCCATGAGATCGAGTATCTGCTTCGTCAGTCGGATTCCGATACACTCGTCATGATGGATGGTTACAAAGATACGAACTATGTCGATATCGTCAACGAGATCTGTCCGGAACTGGCTTCATCTAAGCCGGGCGAGATGGTATCCGAGCGACTCCCGTTCCTGAAGAACGTCATCACCATCGACAGCCATGTCGACGGATGTTTCTTCTGGGACGACGAATTTGCAACCGCAGACGAGAAAGTCTCCGACGCGGAACTTCGCGCCATGATCGATGCGACCGAGCCGGATGAAGTTTGCAATATGCAGTACACTTCCGGTACGACGGGCTTCCCGAAGGGCGTCATGCTGACACATCGAAATGTACTCAATAACGGTAAGTGTATCGGCGACTGCATGAACCTCTCTACCGAGGACCGTCTGCTGATCCAGGTGCCGATGTTCCACTGCTTCGGTATGGTGCTCGCGATGACTGCATCGGTGACCCACGGTACGACTATGGTCCCGCTCGACTATTTCTCTCCGCGCAAAGTCCTAGCTTCCATCACGGCTCGCCGAGTGACAGCCATGCATGGTGTACCGACTATGTTTATCGCACTTCTGGAGAATCCTGATTTCGATAAGACGGATTTCTCCTATATGAGAACAGGTATTATGGCTGGTTCTCCTTGCCCGATTCCGGTTATGGAAGACGTGGTCAATAAGATGAACATGAAGGAGATCACGATCGTATACGGTCAGACTGAGGCTTCTCCGGGATGCACACAGAGCCGTGTCGATGATTCCATCGAGGTTCGCGTACAGACCGTTGGTAAAGAACTTCCTGGCGTAGAGTGCCGGATCGTGGATCCTGCAACCAATGAAGTGTTGCCGGATAATGTCGACGGTGAGTTCTGCGCACGTGGATACAACATCATGAAGGGCTACTACAAGATGCCTGAAGCAACGAAGGCGGCAATCGATGAAGATGGTTGGCTCCATACCGGCGACTTGGCCCGCCGCACACCGGAGGGTTATTTCAAGATCACCGGCCGAATCAAGGATATGATCATCCGCGGTGGTGAGAATATCTACCCGAAGGAAATCGAAGAGTTCATCTATACACATCCTGATGTGTCCGACGTTCAGGTCATCGGTGTACCGGATGAACAGTACGGCGAAGAGATCATGGCTTGCATCATCAAGAAGGAAGGTTCCACCCTCACAGAAGAGGATGTCAAGAAGTATGTCAAAGACCACATGGCGAAGCACAAGACACCACGCTATGTTGCCTTCGTGGACTCCTTCCCGATGAATGCCGCCGGCAAGATCCTCAAGTTTAAGATGAGAGAAGATGCCGTGAAGATGCTCGGATTGGAGAAAGCATCCAAGATCGAGACCGCCTGATCTGATTTGAAGATCGATCCATAAGAACGAATAGACTCCCCCTTGGCGATGGATAAGCTGAGGGGGAAGTTTTTTGGTTCTTCACAGAAAACTTGGGATAAACACGATATATCTGTTGAGGTCGTGCTCCATAGGCCTGAATGACAAAATGCAAAGCTCAGGCCTAGAT
>JAGHVD010000095.1 GCA_018064475.1 Candidatus Scatonaster coprocaballi | reverse complement strand
TATATATATAATAAAAAAACTGTTGTCACATTTGGTTCCTTGCTGTATAGTAGTACTGCTGATATTTTGACTATCTATGTGTATTTGGAGGAAAAGAATTGAAGCACAAGAGCGAGCAGGTACGTGAAATTGGTGTTGCCAGACAAACATCGGTGAGTTCGGGGAAGGATCCTTCTATCGGTGATATTCTTCGAAAAGCAAGAAAACAGTTGGTCACGAAGCATATTCTTATTGCGATCGCTGTGATTCTGTTGGTTACATTTGGTGTTTTCTGTGTGGTGAACGGATATTTTGACCGCCTGATAGACTATTTGATTGGACTGGCTGAGTGAGGTTATCGTGAACGATAAGTTAAAAGACAAACACATGGATGATTTGTTTGACGCGATTCTGACATTACAGTCTCGTGAAGAGTGCTATTCGCTTTTTGAGGACTTATGCACGATTTCAGAAATCAAGTCATTAGCCTCTCGCTTTCAGGTTGCAATCCTTCTTTCGAAAGGATACACATATACGGAGATTTTCGAGATGACAGGTGTCAGCACGGCTACGATCAGTCGAGTGAAGCGTTGTCTAGATTATGGCGCGGATGGATATAAGACTGTGCTTAGTCGTATGGACTGGAAAGAATACCAGTCGAAAAATGGAATAACGGAAGGAAATAAGTAAAGATGAACATTATCACCAAGATTTTTGGTACGCACAGCGATCATGAAATCAAGCACATTATGCCAATCGTTGAGGCAATTGAGAGCCGAAATGAAAAGTATCAAGCGATGTCTGAGTCAGAACTTCGTGGTATGACTGACGTGCTGAAGAAACGTCTGAAGGATGGCGAGTCACTCGATGACATTCTTCCGGATGCTTTTGCGACAATCAGAGAAGCTTCGTTCCGTGTTTTAGGCATGAGACCTTATCGAGTTCAGTTAATTGGTGGTATTATTCTTCACCAAGGAAGAATCGCCGAGATGAAAACCGGTGAAGGTAAGACTCTCGTTGCTACGCTTCCTGTATATTTGAATGCTTTGACGGGAAGAGGCGTTCATGTCGTTACTGTCAATGATTACCTTGCTCGTCGGGACAGTGAATGGATGGGTAAAGTGTATCGATATCTTGGACTTTCTGTTGGCTTGATAGTTCATGACATGGATAATGCTGATCGTCGTGCAGCTTATGCTTCTGACATCACGTACGGAACCAACAACGAGTTTGGATTCGATTATCTCCGTGACAACATGGTTGACCGTAAAGAGAAGATGGTTCAGCGTGAGTTAGTATTTGCAATCGTCGACGAGGTCGATAGTATCTTGATCGATGAAGCAAGAACACCTCTTATTATTTCCGGTATGGGCGGTGAGTCTTCCGATATGTATGTGAAGGCGGATCGTTTCGTTAAAACACTCAAGAAGTTCGTGGTCGTTGAGACGGATGAGAAGGTTGACATCGATGATGTAAGTGGTGATAGCGACTACGTCGTAGATGAGAAGGCCAAGACTGCAGTATTAACCGCAAATGGTATTGCTAAAGCAGAGAAGCATTTTGGTATTGAGAATCTCTCTGATCCGGAAAACTTTGATTTGCAGCATTACATCAATAATGCTTTGAAGGCAAACGGTACAATGGAACGTGACCAGCAATACGTTGTTGCTGACGGCGAAGTATTGATCGTTGACGACTTTACCGGTCGTCTAATGTATGGACGTCGTTTTAGTGATGGTTTGCACCAGGCTATTGAGGCAAAGGAAGGTGTAAAGGTTGAAAGAGAGTCTAAGACACTTGCAACGATTACATTCCAGAATTACTTCCGTATGTATGAGAAACTTTCAGGTATGACAGGTACTGCATATACTGAAGAGTCTGAGTTCCGTCAGATCTATAGCCTTGATGTTATTCAGATCCCAACGAATAAGCCGATTGCACGTATTGATGAACATGATGCGATCTATAAGAATCAGGATGGTAAATATGCTGCCGTTCTTCGTCAGGTTAAAGAAGCTCATGAGAAAGGTCAGCCGGTTCTTGTTGGTACGGTTGAAGTCAGTAAGTCTGAACTTCTTTCTAAAATCTTCACTCGTGCCGGTATCAAGCACGATGTATTGAACGCGAAGAACCATCTCCGCGAGGCTGAAATTGTTGCTCAAGCTGGTCGTTTGGGAGCTGTAACGATTGCAACGAACATGGCCGGTCGTGGTACGGATATTCTGCTTGGTGGTAACCCGGAATTTATGGCAAAACAAGAGATGCGTAAATTGGGTTACACAGAAGAACTGATCAGCGCTTCTACAGCATACAACGAGACAGATGATGAGATTATCAAGGAAGCTCGTGCCCGCTTTGCTTCATTGGAGAAGAAATTCAAAGAAGAGATTAAAGATGAGACAGAGAAAGTACGTGAAGCCGGCGGTCTCTTCATCGTTGGTACAGAAAGACATGAATCTCGTCGTATTGATAATCAGTTGCGTGGTCGTGCCGGTCGTCAGGGTGACCCGGGACGCACGAAGTTCTTCTTGGCGCTTGATGACGATCTGATGCGTCTCTTCGGTGGTGAGCGTGCAAATGCTGCGTTTGAACGACTTGGTGTTGACGAGACTGTTGAGATTCAGTCTGGTATGCTTTCTGGTCAGATTGAAAGCGCGCAGAAGAAGATTGAAGGTATGAACTTCGGTACAAGACGTCATGTACTTGAGTACGATGATGTTATGAACATTCAGCGTAATAAGATTTATGAGCAGCGTCGTCAAGTTCTTGATGGTGTTGATATTCACGATGCAATCAAGAAGATGACTACTACCGTTGCACAGAGAGTGGTTGATCGTGTTGCATTGGACGGTTCGATCAATAGTGAAGAGTGCAAGAGCTTGAAAGCATCTATTTCAGATGTGTTTGGCAACCTTGAAGTATTGGATGATCTAACAAAGTGCATCAATAATAAAGAATCTGCCGATGCGGATGATATTTCTGAGAAACTTGTTGAACAGGCACTTGGACGTCTTGAAGAACGTGATGAGGAACTTACACCTGAGGTTTTCCGTGAAGCAGAACGTCAGATCCTTCTTTTCAACGTCGATCAGAAGTGGATGGATCACATTGATGCGATGGATCAGTTGCGTAATGCCATTGGTATGAGAAGTGTTGGTCAGCAGGATCCTGTTATTGCATATAAGAAAGAAGGATCCGATATGTTCGATGAGATGAACATACTGATTCAGAACGATACAGTGAAACTGATCATGAAAGCAAACATTGAAGCTGGACAGCGTATCGAGAGAAAGTCTTCTGTACGTAAGCTTCAGGAAAGCCATGGTAATGCTCAACTTGATGCAGTAGCGAAGCGTGCGCAGTCCGGTTCTGATGCGAAGGCTCATCAGAAGGCTGGTATCGATCAGACTCGTGAACCTGCAAAGCGTGATTCGAAGAAAGTCGGACGAAATGATCCGTGTCCATGTGGAAGCGGTAAGAAGTATAAGAACTGTTGTGGAAAGGATAGCAATGACTAATTCTGATTTCACGAATCGAATCAATGAAGCTACTGAGTATATTCGTAGCCGTATGCCCGAGATCCCGGATACTTGCCTTGTGCTTGGATCCGGTCTTGGTCCTTTAACGGATCTCGTTGAACCGATACATTCTATTTCTTATTGTGATATCCCGAATTTTCCGACATCCACGGCGCCTGGTCACGATGGTATTTTATTGCTGGCCAAACTATCCGGTAGATTGACTTTCATTATGAAGGGTAGATTCCATTTCTATGAAGGGTACTCTACGCAAGAAGCAACTATATACGTTCGCGTCATGAGCAAACTTGGCGTGAAAAACCTGATCATGACGAATGCTGCGGGTGGTATCAAGAAAAGCATGAATCCAAGTGAATTGATGGTGATTACCGATCATATTTCGTTGTTCTGTGATTCGCCGCTTCGTGGAGCTAATCTTGACGAATTCGGTGTTCGTTTCCCAGATCAGACACATGTATATGACCAGAGATTCCAGGAATTGATTCATGAAGCCGCAGAAGAGCTTGGTATCACGCTCCATGATGGTGTGTATGCGTATACTCGTGGTCCGCAGTATGAGACCCCTGCTGAGATTCGTGCGCTATCTTTATTGGGTGCAGATGCGGTGGGTATGTCTACAGTAGCGGAAGCAATCGTGGCTAGTCACTGTGGCATGAGAGTTCTTGCTGTTTCTTGTATTACTAATTTTGCTGCAGGTATTTCAGGACAACCATTATCTGAAGAAGAAGTGATTCGAAATGCAAATGCTTCTTCAAAAAACAATATCGCATTGATGGAGAATTTCTTCTCCAAGCTCTAAGGAGGATTTTTCTATGGCAGGAGTTCCTATGTATGAGATTAAAGATCTGTCTTTAGCTCCGAGTGGACATCATAAGATTGACTGGGCATATCGCAATATGCCGGTTCTACGAATCATCGAGTCTGAATTGAAAGAGTCCAAACCTTTCGTTGGTCTGAAGATTTCTGTCAGTGTGCATGTTGAAGCCAAAACAGCTTGTCTTGCACTTGCGCTCAGAGAAGGCGGCGCAGACGTAGCGCTGACCGGCTGTAATCCGTTATCTACACAGGATGATGTTGCGGCAGCTCTTGTTGAACGTGGTATGAAAGTCTACTGTATTCATGGTGCGGATCCGGATATGTATCGCCGTCATCTTGAAATGACATTGGCTTTCGGACCTGATATCGTTATTGATGATGGTGGAGATCTTGCAATGTTACTTCATTCCACTCATAAACACTTGGTAAGTAATATTATCGGTGCTTGCGAGGAGACTACAACGGGTGTACATCGTCTGAAGATCCTTGAAGATGAGGGAAGACTTGCTTACCCAGTCATTGCAGTAAATGATGCACGTTGCAAGCATCTGTTCGATAATCGTTTCGGAACCGGCCAATCAGTATGGACTGCCATCATGGCTACGACTAATCTGGTTGTCGCGGGAAAGCGCGTCGTTGTTGCAGGCTTTGGCATGTGCGGTAAAGGTGTTGCGCTTCGTGCGAAGGGGATGGGCGCTCGTGTAATTGTAACCGAGATTGATCCGGTCAAAGCTTGTGAAGCCATTATGGAAGGTTATGAAGTCATGACCATGGATCAAGCCGCACCGCTTGGTGATGTTTTTGTTACGGTTACTGGTTGTAAGGATGTTATTACCAAACAACACTTTGAGAAGATGAAAGATGGTGCAATCTGCTGTAATGCAGGTCATTTCGACGTGGAGATCAATCTTGTTCAGTTGGCCGAAATGTCTACAGATAAGAAGGTGCTTCGTCAGAATATTGATGGCTACATCATGAACGATGGCCGTACGATCTGTATTCTCGCAGAAGGAAGACTTGTCAATCTTGCCTCCGGTGATGGACATCCAGTTGAAATCATGGATATGAGTTTTGCTTTGCAGGCTCAGAGTGCAAGATATATTGCAGAACATGGTAAGGACCTTGATAAGAAAGTGTATGATACGCCACAGGTTATCGATGATCGTGTTGCTGAATTCTTATTACAATCCAAAGGTTTCAGCATTGATCAGTTAACACCAGAGCAGGATCACTATATTCATTCTTGGGATTTGGAGTAATTATGCGGAATACAGTACTTTTCTCAGATATCACGATTGTTACACCGGATATGGCTGATTCTGTTTCAATCATGGAACATGCCTATTGTGTGACCTCCGGAAATACGATTGAATATGTCGGTGTTTCGAAGGAGGAAGCCACGCAGGTAGCAGAAAGTTTTGGCGAATATGATGTATATGAGGGTAAGAATCGTATTTTATGTCCGACTTTTGTTAATGCGCATGCCCATGCATCGATGTCGATCTTCAGAAATATTGCAGACGACTTAGCTTTGGAACCTTGGCTGTTTGGTGAGATCATTCCTCGTGAAGATAAGATGATTGCGAAGGATTTCCGTTATGGTCATCTTCTGTCGCTTGCTGAGATGATTGAAGGTGGTACCGGCTGCGCTGCGAATATGTACGATGGTGCGAGAATTTGTTCTGAAGCTTCCGTTGAAGCAGGCTTCCGTTGCCAACAGACCGCGCTGGGAAAGAAGTTCATCGATGGTGTCTGGCATACAGATGAAGATGAAGTTCGGGATTTCGTCGACTACTGTAAGAATGAGACGAATGGACTGATTCTGCCTAGCTTGCTCGTTCATTCGATATATCTCTATACAGAGGATTTCTATACTCCTCTTAAGGAATTAGGTGAGAAGTATAAGACACCGATCAGTGTCCATATTTCAGAGACTCGCACAGAAAATGCGAATTGTGTTAACCAGTATGGTATGTCACCTGTAGAGAAACTTGATTCATTTGGTCTCCTTACCGATACTACTGTTGCGGCACACTGCGTCCATCTTTCTGACAATGATCGGACGATTCTAGCCGATCGTGGCGTATGGGTGGCTCATAATCCGTCCAGTAATATGAAGCTTGCATCGGGATTTGCGGATATGATCAGTATGCAGAAGGCCGGTGTGAGACTTTGCCTCGGTACGGATGGCGCTTCCAGTAACAACAATCAAGATATGTACATGGAGATGAGACTCGCTTCTTTCATGGCGAAGGCGACATCCTACGATTCTACTGTTTTGAAAGCATCCGAGGTATTCCGTATGGCTACGCGTACTGGTTATCTTGCGTGTGGTTTTACAGATTGTGGTATAATCGGCAAAGGAATGAAGGCTGATCTTCAGATCGTTGATTATGATTGTCCGCAGATGTGGCCGCTTGGTAATCCGCTTTCTGCGCTGGTATATTCTTGCGGACCGAAGTGTGTCGAATCTACTATGATAGACGGCAAATTTGTTTATTATAAGCGTGAATTAACGACGATCGATATGGAGAGAGTCAAGGCTGAGACTTCCGAATCGATGGATAGACTGAAGTGAGTTATTTTGCTTTATGTCTATAGATGTCCTCGTAGCTCAGCAGGATAGAGCGGCCGCCTCCTAAGCGGCAGGCCGGAGGTTCGAATCCTCTCGTGGACGCCAATGAAGCAGTAGAAAGCATGGTTGAAGTGTTTTTTACTGCTTTTATATATCAAATAGATTGTGAGGTAGAAGACGACGATGAAGCATTTTAATCAGTACTATAACGAGATCACGAAGTGTCATCTGTTTTCCGACATGAGTTGTATTCAAGTTACGCGAGCACTTGAACTTCTACATCATAAGTTTTCTAAATATGCAAAGAATCAGTATTTGCATCGAAGTGATGAAAATTTCGACTGTTTTGGCTTGGTTCTCTATGGACGTGTTAAGGTCATGATTGACGATATTGAAGGGAATTCGGCTATCATGAGTGAGGTGACAGCAGGCAATACTTTCGGCGAATCATTGTGTTTCATGAAGCGTAATGATTCGAATGTCTATATTCTTGCTTCTGAAGATTGTGGTGTGGTTTGGCTTTCACCATCTGAACTCTTCCAAGATCGAAAGAGTGAACTGAAAAGTGAAATTGAAAGAAGATTCGTGGAAATGTTAGCCTCACGAACACTTGTTATGAATGATCGAATTCAGATTCTGTCGAAATTGACATTAAGAGAGAAAATCATCACGTTCTTGACTTTTTCCAAACGCGATGCAGGATGTAATGAACTGGATATTCCACTTTCTCGTGAGGAAATGTCGCTTTACTTCGGCACCAACCGAAGCGCGCTATCAAGAGAATTATCTCATCTTAGAAGTGAAGGTTTGATCGATTATAAGCGGAATCATTTTAAGATTCTTTTCTAAGTTTCCGATATACGTTGCATACGCAACGTACAACCTGTTTCGATGGTGATATACTTCCTTCGACGAAAGAAAGAAGGAATATGTATGAAGAAACTACTATCACTCATATTAGTTGCATGTATGGCACTACCAATCGTTGCTTGTGCGAAAACGAAAGCAAATAATGAAACCAATTCCAATGAGAAAACAGTTGTTCGTATCGGTGGTCTGAAAGGTCCAACTTCGATGGGTATGGTAAAGATGCTCGACGATAGCGAACAGGGGAAGACTGAGATTGACTATCAGTTTACCATGGCTGCTTCCGCAGATGAACTGACACCGAAGATTATGCAAGGTGAGCTTGATATTCTTGCCGTTCCTGCTAATCTTGGTTCAGTTTTGTACAATAAATCCAATGGTAAAGTTCAAATGGCGGCCGTCAATATGCTTGGCGCGATGTATATTACGGAAAAAGGTGATAAGACCATCCAAAACATCGCGGATCTGAAAGGTCAGAAGATCTATGCGACAGGTAAGGGGTCAACACCGGAATATGTGCTTGCTTATTTGTTGAGTCAAAATGGCCTGGATATTGAGAAAGACGTTACGATTGAATGGAAGAGTGAACCTACAGAGACAGTCTCTGCGATGGCCAATGACGATCACGCAATCGCATTGCTTCCGCAGCCTTTTGTTGTTGTCGCGCAGAATCAGATCGAGGGACTTGAGATCGTACTGGATCTAAACCAAGAATGGGAAAGCCTTGGTGGGGACAGTAAATGTATCACCGCTGGCATCATTATCAATGCTGATTTTGCAAAAGCCCACCCCGATACTGTAAAGACATTCTTGAAAGAGTATGCGGCTTCTACGGCATATGTGAAGGAGAATATCGATGAAGCGTCAGTCTTGATTGAAAAATATGATATTGTCAAAGCGCCAATCGCGAAGAAGGCATTGCCCCAATGTAATATCGTATGTATCACTGGACAAGAAATGAAAGACATCGTAAACGGCTATTTCCAAGTACTCTATGATCAGAATCCTGCATCGGTTGGCGGTTCAATGCCAGGTGATAATTTCTACCTAATTTATGAATAAGAAAGTAATCTACAAGTCCATCTCTGTGCTCATATTTATTGCTATATGGGAAGTTCTCTCCATCATTGTAGGGGAGGACTTCCTTCTGGCGTCTCCGTATCAGGTCGCGAAGCGTCTCGTTCGACTTCCATTCGAGTCAGGTTTTATGATGACTTCTGCCTTTTCGTTAGGACGAATCTTCTTCGGTTTCTTGCTTGCCTTTGTGCTAGGCACAGTATTGGCCGTCCTTGCATCAAGGTTCCATGCAATCGAGTATCTACTCTGGCCATATGTCAATGTGATCAAAACCGTTCCAGTTGCTTCGTTCATCATACTAAGTTTGATCTGGTTTAGCTATGAAAGACTTACGATCTTCATCGCTTTCTTGATTGCTTTCCCTGCAATCTATTCAAATGTGTTGCAAGGCATGAAGAATGCGGATTCTCAGCTTCTTGAGGTAGCTTCGCTCTATCACGTTCCATTCGGGCGCAAAATGAAGTATGTGTATCTTCCAAGTGTGAAGCCTTTTCTACTGTCTTCTTGTAATGTTGCAGTGGGTATGGCCTGGAAAGCTGGGGTTGCAGCTGAAGTCATCGGTATCGTTAAGGGGTCGATCGGTGAGAAACTATATGAGGCGAAGATTTATTTCCAGAATGCAGATCTGCTCGCATGGACCATTGTCATCATTGGCTTGAGTGTCATTTCTGAGAAACTCTTTGTCAGCCTCTTAAAGTTTGGAATAAGAAGGATTGAGCGAACATGAGTGAAATCGTTTTGAGAAATCTAAGTAAATCATATGGAGAGAATCCTGTTATCTCAGATCTGAACTTGAACATCAAGTCTGGCGTTACGACATGTCTGATGGGTCCTTCCGGATGCGGGAAAACAACTCTCCTTCGATTGATTGCGGGGCTTGAGAAGCCGGATTCAGGTGAGATCATGTCTGAAGCGCGAAAGATCTCATATGTTTTTCAAGAAGATCGTCTAAGTGAAGACTTTTCCGTCATCTCCAACATACGCTTCGTTGTCGGAAAAACAATGAATTCTGAGGATATTCGGAATCTCCTGAAAGAATTTGAATTGGGTGATGTCATCGACAAACCGGTTCGGGAATTAAGCGGAGGTATGAAGCGTAGAGTGGCCATTGCACGTGCACTGAGTGCGACTTATGATCTTCTGATTCTTGATGAACCACTCAAAGGCCTGGATGAGAAACTGAAACAACATGTGATGGAAGTAATCAAGAATCATACGAAGGGAAAGACGGTGATCTATGTGACCCACGATTCAACGGAAGCAGATGTCATGGGTGCACGTGTCATTTGTCTTGAGAAGACATGATCTTATGAGTTTTACAGATGTTCCAGCTTCGGAACGCGCACATATTGCTCCGGTAGTCATTGTTGATACGCCTGGTTTCGACTCGTGAATTATGGTGCTTTGATTGCGAAAACACATGGCTTATTCGATCGTGCAATCAAGCTTTTCACATGAATCGTTGATTTATTACTTCATTAGAATTATATTATCTCTATAACGATTGTACTTAGCACTTATTGGGGAGGTTGCCTATGAAGACACTGATCGTAGTGGATATGCAGAAGGATTTTATCGACGGTGCACTTGGTTCCAAGGAAGCAACAACAATTGTTTCGAATGTGGCGAAGAAGATCAAGGCCTACGTAAAGAACGGTGATCGCGTGATTTTCACACGTGATACACATAAGAAGAATTACCTTTCTACAAGAGAAGGCAAATACCTCCCGGTACCGCACTGCGTGAAAGGTGAGGATGGCTGGCAGATCAATGAGAAGTTGATCAAAGCTGCAGGGGACGATGTGTTAATCATCGACAAGCCTTCTTTTGGTTATAATGCTTGGAAGAAGTACCTGAAGGAAGATCAGGATTCAATCGAACTTGTCGGTCTCTGCACCGATATTTGCGTGGTATCGAATGCGTTGATTATTAAGAATCTTTTCCCGGAGCGAGACATTGTTGTGGATAGTGCTTGCTGTGCAGGTGTTTCTCCTGCGACACACGACGGGGCGATTTCAACCATGAAATGCTGCCAGATCAACATCTTGCATGAGGGTAAAGAACCTTGGAGGAATGTATAAATGAAGCTGGATCGTATCATTGTAAGTCTTCTTGAGACAGATATGTATAAATTCTCGATGGGCCAGGCCATCTATCACCAGTTCCCATCTTATAAGACGACTTGGTCTTTTGCATGCAGAAATAAGGATGTAAAGTTTACATCTGAGATGGTTCAGGAGATTAAGGATCAGATTCGTGCATATTGTGATCTTCGTTTCACAGAAGAAGAACTTGCTTATCTCGATACGATTAAGTGGATCAAAGGATCGTATATTGATTTCTTACGTCTTTGGAAACCTCGCTTCGAAGATTTTGAAATTACAACTGATGCAGAATGTGGTCTTACAATCGAGACACGCGGAACATGGCTGAATACTTCTATGTATGAGATTCCTACACTAGCCATTGTAAATGAAGTATATTTCAGAATGGCTTATGACTACGATCAGCTCATTTCAAGTTTTAAGGAGCGTCTTGCTGAGAAGATCGAATGGGTGCATAGCGGCAAGTATTGTTTGTCTTCTTTCAGTGAATTCGGTATGCGTCGTAGACTCTCTGCGGAAGCGCAGGAATTGGCCGTTCGTGGTCTTGCGGAAGCGGATCTTGGTGAGAGTCGTTTCGTTGGTACGTCCAATGTCTATCTTGCGAAGAAATTCAATCTCACCCCGGTTGGCACGATGGCCCATGAATGGATCATGTGTGTCGGACAGGGAAATCATAAGCACAATCCTGCATATTCAAACTGGTATGCACTGCGTGCTTGGGTCGATGAGTATGGTGTATTGAATGGTACAGCACTCACAGATGCGATTACGACAGACTGTTTCCTGCGTGATTTCCAGTTGACCTATTCGACGCTGTTCTCGGGCGTACGTCATGATTCCGGAGATCCATTCGAGTGGGGCGAGAAGATGATTGCTCATTACGAGTCACTTGGACTGGATCCGAAGCAGAAGACGCTTCTTTTCTCGGATAGTCTGGATTTTGAACGTGCGGATAAGCTTTATCGTCATTTCCAGGGACGTGCACGTGTTGCCTTTGGAATTGGTACATATATCGCGAATGATACCTGCGAGGAAGCGCTCAATATCGTTATGAAGACAACGCGTTGCAACGGACAGGATGTTGCGAAGATTTCGGATGTGGAAGGAAAGGGAATGTGCAAAAACCCTGATTACGTGAAATATCTGCAACGATGCATCGACTGGAGAATGCAACACGAGTAATTCATTAATTGTTACACTTGACAGATTTGTAATTAATCGGTATATTTTATTTTGCTTTGAGAAGAGCAATGCCAATGTGGCTCAGGGGTAGAGCAATTCACTCGTAATGAATAGGTCGTGGGTCCGATTCCCACCATTGGCTCCAAAAAGACGGACATTTAAATTATGTCCGTCTTTTTTTATTCGATATATTCTTTCGGTCTTTTTTTCTATATTCATGTATAATGAAATAGAGAAACAAGTGAGGAAGAAATGGCGCATGTTGGCATCTGACAAGTATGGAATGAATCGCGGCTCTTGTTCGAACCGCAAGAAGGGTGATCGAATTCTCGCCCTCGTCTTGATTTTACCTTGCATACTGGCCTTTGGATGTAAGAAAGTAACGAACAGTTATCCATCTATTCCAACCTCGGATGTCTCCTCTGAATCTGAATCACAGCCCAGTGTTTCACTTGCTCCAAGCGAGAGCCTTGAAATCACGATTGCATCGCCGCTTTCCTATGAGACTTGTCAATATGTCGCAAAATTGTATGTAGCGAAAGAAAACAATCTTCTTGGCGAAGGGGTGACGGGTGATACGATCGACCTTGATTATCTGGATAGTATTGACCTTCCGTTCGTTCTTAATGTCTACGGTACCGGTGACACGGGATGTAATACTGCGACACTTCAGCAGTGGATCAATGATGGGAATATGCCGGATATTTTCCTAACAGATGAATTTGATAAGGTTGTATCTTCTGGATACGCGTTGCCGATTACGGATATTTTGGCTGGAAATGAACTTCTTTCTGTTGATCGTACATATACGGATATGATTTCTTCCTTTTTCTATGATCAGTACCAGTATGGTATACCATTTCAGACTGCTGCGGCAGTTCTCTTCTGTGATATGGAAGTGCTGAATCTTGCAGGTGTTCCTGGAGTTAGCTTCCAGCAAAGTGAAGCTTCCATCAACCGGATCCTCAAGAGTATCGCTGCATTGAATGATAAAGAGAAAGTGGTTCTGCCATTTTACATGGCTCAGAATATGCTTCCGTATTTGCCTTGTTCAATCTATTCCTGCCAGTACTTGTCTGTTTCTTCCGAAGAGACGCTTTCCAAACCTGCATATGTTCATTCTTTGAACTATATCCGTTCGCTTGCAAAGAACAATTATTGTTATGAGTCTTTCACTCAAGAAGAATTAGATCTAGTATTCAATGGCGTTTCCCCGTTGCTTTCGAGACGCGTAGGTATTTGGGCCGGCACGACTGATGAACTGCCACGTTACGATAACTATATGCCCAATACTTTGAATCTGATGCAGTACCCAGCGCCCAAAGAAGATACTTATTCTCCACCGCTACTCATTAGTTATCCGCTTTGTATATCGTCACAGTGTGAACACCCGAAAGAAATTTGTGATCTGGCTGTGTTTTTTGCCATGGATGAAGATGCACTGCTTCTTACGAGTCGACTTCAGAATCGAGAGGGATATCTACCATCCATCTCATCTCCGTCTGTCTGGAAGAGTGTCACGGGTCGACAGAAGTATGGTATGTATTTAATTCAGTACATGGAACTTATGGATCAGGCGATCTATATCCCTTCTGTGTCAAGAAGTCAGGATTTCCAGAAGGATCTAAATTATATTACTGATGAGGTTCAGCCGCTTCTTGAGAAAGAACGGGAGGACGAGGCATAAGGAGGTATGGTGATGGATGTGATCTTGTCGCCTATTAGAATCATGGATGCCACGAAAATCAAGGCGCAACACCTTCTTGATCGTGTAACAGATGATGTGCCTTCTTATATTCGTGCGATTCTGTCTGATGTCAGAAAACGCTTCTTCGTTGCTTATGTTCATCTTGGTAGTGAAGATGTCCCGTTCGCAATCATGGGTCTAGACGACATCTCCAAGACAAATCGCAATGCTGCCATAATTGCTCAGTTTGCTCGTCAGTCAGAGAATATGGATGAACCAATTCCGGATTCTTGTTACGCTTCGGCATTAGATCATCTGATCCGACTGGCTTTCTTTGAGATGAACCTTCACAGAGCGACGATGCTTGTGTGTGTCGAGGATACTTTTGCCGCGAAAATGGTAGAAGACTGTCATCTTGTTCAGGAAGCGATTCTTGAAGATGCACTTTGTATCGATGATCATTTTGTCGATGCTGCGCTATTCTCACTTCTGGATTCGGATTATCCGGATTATTCTGTAGGTTTTGTCCCATTTCATAAAGGTGTACTCGCCATACGTGGCGATAATACTTCTGTTGAATCTACGCGATTTATGGCTTATGGTGAGAAACTCGAAGATTCTCTGGAACGAAATGTTGCGATTCGAACCGGCATTGCAGACGAGAATGGTACGCTCAAAGAAGCGGATGCTCCTGAATATCGCGATGTCATGACTTTGCAGTTCCCGGATGAGGTTGCCAAGTGTATGCAGGAAATCAATGAGTATTTCATGAAACGTCGTACGACTTTCACGATACACGCGGTTCCGCTGTATGGAAGTGATTTTCAGAAAAGAGTATGGGAGAAAGTATCAGAAATACCATATGGAGATACAGTCAGCTATGAGGAAGTTGCGATGGCCTTAACCGGCGGGGATAAGACATCTGCCCGCAACCTAACTCGTGCGGTAGGTGCAGCATGTGGTGAGAATCCGCTTCCGTTACTCATTCCGTGTCATCGCGTAATTGGTAAAGATGGACGTCTGGTTGGCTTCACAGCTGGCTTGCCCTATAAGGAATTTCTGCTGAATCACGAGATGTTTGGCATTCATTTGTGTTAGAAAGAAGGATGTAGATGAAGATTACAATGTCACCCTCAACGATGCTTAACCCCGTTCCGGTCGTTATGGTCTCATGCGCTGGACAGGATGCCTCGAAAGAGTATATGCGCCCCAATATTATTACTGTCGCGTGGGCTGGAACAGTCAATTCGGAACCTCCGATGGTCTCGGTTTCTATAAGAAAGTCCAGACACTCACATTCGTTGATTACGCAGACGCAGGAATTTGTCATTAATTTGGTTACAGAAGATCTGGCGAAAGCTTGTGACTATTGTGGTGTGCGAAGTGGAGCCAATGAAGATAAGTTTAACGAGATGAATCTTCATCCGATCGAAGCGCCAGGACTTAAGTATGCGCCACAGATTCAGGAGTCTCCGGTTTCAATTAGCTGCAAATTGCGTGATATTGTTGAACTAGGATCACATGACATGTTCCTCGCTGAGGTAGTCGCGGTCTCGGTAGATGATAAGTATATAGATGACAAAGGAAAGATATGCTTAGAACATGCCAAACTAATCACTTATTCTCATGGAGAGTACTATGGATTGGGTAAACTACTTGGATTCTTCGGGTATTCTGTCGCATCGAAGAAAGCATTAGCACGTCGCATGCCCAAGAAGAATTCCAATAAATCAAAGAAATCAAATAAATAGATAACCAAATAAGTTGACAATCGAAGTATTTTATATTTACAATTAATGAGTGTTGTTATTTTGAACACATTTATTTGAATCTTGAAAACTAAATATTGGAGGTGAGTACCATAGAACTTTGGTTAGCAATTCTATTAATTGTGATTGCTTTCATCGTCGGTGCTCTCATCAGTGTAGTATTTTCCGTGTTATATTACCGCAAGGGTATGTCCGTGAAACAGCAACAACTGGAAGCGGATGTGGCCAAGGCAGAAGAAGATGCAGAAAGAGTGATTGGTGAGGCGCAGAAGAATGCTGAAAGCAGAAAGAGAGAACTACTCTTGCAGGCAAAAGAGGAGATTACGAAGTCCAGATTGGAATTAGAGAAGGATGTTCGTGAGCGCAAGTCTGAAATTGCCAGAGAGAGAAATCGTCTGGACCAGAAAGAAGAGTCTCTGAACCGTAAGGTCGAAGCCATGGAGCAGAAGGAAGCGGCACTTGATACAAGAGTCAGTGACGTGAAGGCTATGGAAGAGAAGGTGAAAGAACTTGAACACCAGAAGGTGGTTGAGTTAGAGAAAGTATCCGGTTTATCCGTAAGTGATGCTCGTAACCTTGTACTGGATGCAGCGAAGCAGGAGTACAGTCATGATATGGCTGTCATGCTGAAACAGATGGAGGATCAGACCAAATCCGAAGCTGATAAGCGCGCTCGCGAAGTGGTTGTAAATGCCATCCAGCGTTATGCTTCTGACTATGTTTCTGAAGTAACGGTGTCTGTTGTGTCCCTGCCGAATGATGAGATGAAGGGACGAATTATTGGACGTGAGGGTAGAAATATTCGTGCCATTGAGACAAGTACCGGCGTAGATATTATTATCGATGATACGCCTGAGGCTGTTATTCTTTCGAGTTTTGACCCAATTCGCCGTGAGATTGCTCGTCTGACCATAGAGCGTCTGATTATGGATGGTCGTATCCATCCGGCAAGAATTGAGGAAATGTGTACGAAGGCTCGTAAAGAAGTCAATCAGACGATTAAGCAAGAAGGTGAAAGAGCCGCTTTTGATACAGGAATCGTTGGTTTGAATCCAGAGATCATTAAGTATCTTGGTAGACTTCGTTATCGTACAAGTTACGGGCAGAATGTACTGCAACACTCTATCGAGGTTGCTTGGTTGGCCAGCATGATGGCTGCTGAGCTTGGTTTGGATGAAATGCTTGCAAGAAGAGCCGGCTTACTGCATGATATAGGTAAAGCAGCGGATTTCGAACTTGAAGGTTCTCATATTGATCTTGGCGCTGATATTGCACGTCGTTATAAAGAGAACGATACTGTGATCAACGCGATTATGTCTCATCACGGTGACTGTGAGCCGACGTCTGAGATTTCAGTCTTGGTTGCTGCGGCAGATGCAATTTCTGCAGCAAGACCTGGTGCACGTCGTGAGAACATGGAAACCTATGTGAAGAGAATTCAGAAACTTGAAGAAATCGCTACAAGTTTCGATGGTGTCGAGAAAGCATTTGCAATTCAGGCAGGTCGTGAGATCCGCGTAATGGTAAGTCCGGACAAGGTTTCGGATGATGACATGATCTTGAAAGCCCGTGATATTTGTAAAACGATCGAGGAAGAACTCGATTATCCGGGTCAGATCAAAGTCAACATTATTCGTGAGACACGTGCCTCAGATGTTGCGAAGTAATCAAAACCTAAGAAGCCTTTCCCATTTGGGAGAGGCTTCTTTTTTTATCCATCGGGATTCCTTTGTATTTATGGTATAATGTTTCAGATATCTTAGTGAATTGAGGAACATAGATTGCGGGTACTATTTGTCGGTGACGTTGTAGCCCATCCGGGTAAACGCATGATTAAGAATCATCTTAAAGCGTTGCTTGTTGAGAAACAGGTGGATGCTTGTGTTGTCAATGCTGAAAATATCGTCGCAGGTCTGGGTATCAATTTCACTTCAGCGAAAGATCTATTCGCTTGCGGTGTCGATTGTATTACACTTGGAAATCACGCATTCTCTTGTCCTGATTTCTTTCGATTTGCGGAAAGTGAGAAGAAGATCGTTCGGCCGGGTAATGTAAGTGCCAAGTGGCCTGGATATTCTGAATACCTAATCGATTTAGGTTCGAAGGGAAGACTTCTTGTTGTTGCACTAATGGGTCAAGTATTTGTAAATCCGGTTCCCAATTCTCCTTTCGAATATTTTGAGGAGAGTATTTCCAGATGGAAAGAGAAGTATCATCCAACGAATATTCTCATCGATTTCCATGCGGAAACGACGAGTGAGAAAGGTGCAATGGCATATATGGCGGATGGTCGAGTTTCTCTTGTTCTTGGTACACATACGCATGTACAGACTGCGGACGAGAAGATTCTTCCTTGTGGAACCGGCTTTATCACAGACGTGGGTATGACTGGTACTGATGAGGGTGTGCTTGGTATGTCACCGGATTGTTCATTGAGAAGACTTGGAGACAAATTACCCTCACGTTATACACCTTGCGAAGGAGTCGCCATGCTGAATGCAGTACTGGCAGATTTAGATATTTCGAACGGAAAGTGTCTGAAGATAGAAAGGATTAGATTATATGAATGAAGAGTTGAAGAAGCCAAACTGGTTTACGTATCTTCTGTTTTCGGAAGTATTTGCGATACTTGTGATCATTGACCAGTTTACAAAGTTTGTGATTACGCAGTCCATGGCATATCAGGGCATGCGACCGATCATTGATGATTTTCTATCTTTCCATTATGTTCGTAATACAGGAAGTGCTTTTAGCATGTTTGCGGACAAATCTTGGGGAATTACGATGTTATCGATCATTTCGATGATTGCTCTGGCTGTTATGCTGTTTCTTGCTTACTTTGTGCTATATAAGTTTAGAAGTCGTCGTTTGTCGATCATCCTTCTATTCCTATCTGCCGGAACACTTGGCAATCTGATCGATCGTGTTCGTCTGGACTATGTCATTGACTTTATTCGCTTTGATTTTGGAAGTTATACATTCCCGATTTTCAATGTTGCAGATATTTATGTCACATGTTCCTGTATTTTATTAGCTATTTGCTTAATATTCAGCAACAAACTGATTCCTGAGATTCCCTTCAATGATAAGAAGGAGTCGGATGATTCAGATGAGGACAGCGTAAATCATGAAGGTGAGGAAGATTCATGATCGAGACTTATGTTGTAGAAGGATATGAAGGGCGTGTGGATGCCTATCTTCCGAAAGCTTGTCCGGATCTGACTCGTTCACGTGCTGGTCAGTTGATCTCTGAAGGCGCTGTGCTGGTCAATGGAAAGCCGGTCAAGGCTTCTTTTAAGGTGTTCGGAGGAGAAGTAATCGATATTGATTTCCCACCACCGATCGATACGGATGCGAAACCAGAGAATATTCCGCTGGATATCGTATATGAGGATGATGATTTGATCATCATTAATAAGCCTCAGGGTATGGTCGTTCATCCTGCACCGGGCCATTATTCTGGTACCCTCGTGAATGCATTGCTATATCATTGTGCGGGCAAGCTTTCTGATATTAATGGCGTTATTCGTCCGGGTATCGTACATCGAATTGATATGGATACTTCTGGACTTATGGTGGCCGTCAAGAATAATGAGACTCATCTGGCTATGGCAGAAATGATTGCCAATCATGAGGTCGTACGTGAATACCGCGCTTGTGTTTATGGTGTTGTGGATGCAGATAAGGGAACGATTCATGCACCGATCGGGCGGGCTACAAATGACCGTCGCAAGATGACAGTCTGTGAGGATGGCAAGGACTCTATTACGCATTTTCAAGTCGTAGAGCGATTCCGTAAAGGTACGGATCTCCTTTGTCGACTCGAGACAGGACGTACCCATCAGATTCGTGCGCATATGACATATATTGGTCATCCTTGTATAGGAGATCCGCTATATGCGCCGAAGCGTGAGTGCTACGGACTTCTGGGACAAGCGCTCCACAGTACTTCCATACAGTTTATTCATCCAAGGACAGAAGAGGTGATTGCTTTCCAAGCACCTGTTCCTTCTTATTACGAATCACTCGTTGAGAAACTGCGTAGTGATGTATAAAGGAGATTTTGCATGAGCGAAGAGATTCTTGTTCGCGTTTCCAATATTTCAGAGCTGTGCTGTAGTAATTGCGCTTGGCTGAAGGTTCTCCATGGCATGTTTGATTGTCAATTAGTTGCATTGGATGATGGGATTTCCGTTTCTGGTGAGATCGGAAGTAATGAACATGTGAAACAAGTTCTCCAGGCCATGGATCGAATGATCACTAAGGGTGAGAAAATGGACGCTCATTCCGTTCGGTATTTGTGCCTACTTGAGAAAGAAAATCGTCTGAATGAATTTGTCAAAGATGAAAGCCCGATTATTCTGACTACGCCTCAAGGAAGATCAGTTCGTGCCAAGACGTTGGGGCAGAGAATGTATGTCGATGCGCTGGCGAAGAATGAAGTCGTTATCTGTAAAGGTCCAGCCGGTTCTGGTAAAACTTTTCTTGGGGTCGCCATGGCGGTACTTGCACTTCGTGAACGTTCGGTCTCTCGTATCATTCTTACGCGTCCTGCTGTGGAAGCCGGTGAGAAGCTGGGTTACTTACCGGGTGACATCGAAGAGAAAGTGGATCCTTATATGCGTCCAATCTATGATGCGTTGCTTGAATTGATGGGACGAGAAGCATTTGAGCGCAGTATTGATAGGGGAATCATTGAAGTTTCACCACTTGCTTATATGCGTGGTCGAAATCTGGACGATTCATTTATCCTCTTGGATGAGGCTCAGAATACTACAATTGAGCAGATGATGATGTTTCTGACAAGAATGGGCATGAATTCTCGCACTTGTGTTTGTGGTGATACGACTCAGATTGACTTGCCTTCCGGATATCGTAATGGTCTGGATGATGCGATTCATGTTCTGTCGAATGTTGAGGGGATTGCTACGGTTTCTCTTCTTGAATCGGATATTGTAAGAAATCCTTTGGTACAAAAGATTATTATGGCTTATAATGCTAGAGAAGGGAGTGGTGGCAGTCATGCGAGGTAACAAAATTGCCAAGAAAAGAAGTAAGCTTTTCCGAATCATCAGCATCGTGTCGATGATTCTTCTTGCTATACTATTGGTATCTATCGTATACTTTGGATCTCTCCCTAAGAAATATGATGTTACGCAGGGTCAGGTCAGTGAGTATGATGTCAACTCCACTCGTTCTATTAAAGACAGTTATGAGACTGAACGTCGTGCACTCAAAGCCAGTACTGAAGTTGAGCCCATATATGTTATATCTGACACTGTCAGCCAAGAGAATGCTGAGATCGTCGAGCGGTTCTTCAATTACTGCAATGAACTTCGCAAAAGTAATATTGACGAGTTGGGTGTGATTCATAACAACAAACAGCAACTGGGTGATCTTCTTCATTCAGCTGTCAAAGAGAATTTTGGTATTGAGATTTCAAACGAGGCGGCCTATACGTTAGCGAACGTTTC
This sequence comes from Candidatus Scatonaster coprocaballi, assembly GCA_018064475.1. Classification (GTDB taxonomy): domain Bacteria; phylum Bacillota; class Clostridia; order Saccharofermentanales; family Saccharofermentanaceae; genus Scatonaster; species Scatonaster coprocaballi. Next base: position 8,281 of record JAGHVD010000095.1, on the reverse strand, counting down.
GTTTGTAGATTTCAACTACGTTCACAGTGAAGCAACGTCCATTACACAAATGCTTGAGATGGATGCGTTGGATGCGCAATCGCTTATGATTGAAGTCAATGACTATTGTTCCTCAGTCAAAGATACGATGACCCATGATGCTGAGGAGTATATGTCGTTTGGAAGTCTTTTGAGACATGTACTGGGAAGTCTTCTGAAGCCAAACGCTGTCTACGACGAAAGTGCGACTTTGGCGGCAAAAGATGCAGCATATCGTAATGCGGTCAATGATCCGGCCATGATTCAGAAGGGCGCACGTATTGTGAGCGTGGGTGAGACGATTACGCCTCATATCTATAGTCAGTTGAAGGATTTGGATCTGTTACCATCTTCTAGATTCGATTTCCGTCTGCTGGTCGGTATTATTGTCTATATTTCAATCATATTTTTTGCCGGTGCTTTCTATCTTTCTAGATATGAACGTCCTTATGAGACTGGATCGAAGACGTTGATCTCTTTGATGGTTGCATTTGTAGTTCCGCTTGTATCCAGCCGTTATCTGACTTCCATTTCACCGTTGTTCTCGACGATTCTTTTCCCAACTGTCATATTCTCTACATATCTTGGGATGCAAGGTGGTATTACGTTAAGTTGCCTATCCTTGTTGGTCGTTCTGCCAATGAGTGGTTTTAACACGGAATTGATTTTTGTCTCGGTGGTCAGCATCTATGTCTGTGCAGTCATTGCGGGACAGAAGAATAACAAATATAATGCGGCGATCTTGATCATCCTTTCTTGTGTGTCTTCTTTGGTGGCATCACTTGGATATAATCTTGTTACGCAGTCTTCAACGACGGATATGTTCAATTCCGCACTTTGGTCCGTCATTGGTACAGGATGTTCTGTCGTCGCGGCAATTGGTTCACAACCGATTTTCGAGTTGATCTCAAACTCTGCTTCTCCAATGCGACTGCTCGATCTTGCTCAGCAGAGCCATCCACTACAAAGACGTCTCTTCTTGGAGGCACCGGGTACTTCCCAACACAGTATGATGGTTGCCAATCTGTCTGATACTGCAGCAGAAGCGATCAATGCGAATGCTTTGCTTGCTAAAGTTGGCGCATATTACCACGATATTGGTAAACTCGAGCGTCCGGAGTACTTCACAGAGAATCAGGCAAATGGTGTCAACCCTCACGATTCTCTTCCGACGGAGGAGAGTATTGCAATCATTACATCGCATCCTTCTGATGGTATTAAATTGGCCAAGAAGTATATGTTGCCGATAGCGATTCAGAATATTATTCTCGAACATCATGGTACGACATGCCCTGGTTACTTCTACTATAAGGCGAAGAAAGAAGCGGAGGAGAAGGGTGAGCCGGCTCCGTCGAAGGCAAACTTCAGTTACAAAGGTAATGTACCATCAACGAAGGAATCGGCAATTGTGATGATTGCTGACTCTTGTGAAGCTGCAATCCGTTCTCGCGGTGTGCATGATGTAGAAGAGGCGGAGAAGCTTTGCCGAAGTATCATCAAATCCAAGATCGATGAAGATCAGCTTGTGAATTCAGGTCTTTCTTTCTCTGATCTTGAGGCCATCGTTGAGGCATTCATACAAGTATATGCAGGTTTCTTCCATGAAAGGGTGAAGTATCCAGAATGATGATTTCAATTACTAATCAGACACGATCTTACGACCAGGAGGCTACAGAACGTTTCCAGAATTACGTCGAACAGGCACTTTTAACCGTGATGCAATCATCTTGGGTTGATTCTCGTATTAAGGATTCGGAGGCTGATATTTCCGTAGACATTCGCCTCGTCGGAACGGATGCCATTCGTAAACTTAATCGCGAGTTCCGTGAAATTGATAAGGTAACGGATGTACTGTCTTTTCCGGTTCTGGATATGAAGGAAGGCAATCTGTCTTGTGACTTGATGCCATACGATTTCTCTTATGATGAAAGCGGTAAGAAATTACTGGGAATCGGAGATGTCGTGATATGTCCGGAACGTGCGAAGAAGCAAGCTGAGTCTTATGGTCATTCCTTGGATCGTGAGATGGTATTTCTTGCTGTTCATTCTTTCCTCCATCTTCTTGGCTTTGATCATATGGTAAAAGAAGAAGAGGAGAAGATGTTCGCGGAGCAGGAAAGAGTCATGTGTGAAATCGGGCTTCCGAGAGGTGAGAACAAAGAAATATCGAATTCTTCTATTCTTTCCGGAAGTGACGATGAACATCCTGTGGGTGAGATTTTGGCACATTGTGGTTACTGTGCGTTGATTGGTCGCCCGAACGTTGGTAAATCAACGCTTCTCAATTGCATCTCGGGCATGAAACTTGCGATTGTTTCTCATAAACCGCAGACTACTCGAAACAACATTCGTGCGGTCTACAACCGTCCGGATGCTCAGGTGATCTTTGTCGATACACCTGGAATCCATAAACCTAGCTCAAAGTTGTCCGAGTTTATGGTGGATTCTTCTTTCCGTGCAGCCAAAGGCGCGGATGTAGTCGCGCTTATGGTTGATGCTCGATTCAATAAACCTGCGAAAGTTGAGAAGCAGGCAGTAGAAACGGCAAAAAAACTGAAGAAGCCGCTGATTCTCATTGTAAATAAAGCTGATGCAGTTACCAAAGAGAACTTGCTTCCGTTGATTGCAAATTATGCTTCACTTGCGGATTTCTCGGCAATCGTTCCGGTCTCTGCTTTGAAAGATGATGGTGTAGAGGAATTGATGAATGTCATTATTGACATGTTACCTTCTCAGCCACGTTATTTCCCGATGGAAGAGGTTACGGATCAGTCCGAGCGAGAGATTGCTGCTGAAATGATTCGTGAACAGATCCTTCACTATACAAATGAAGAGATACCACATGGTACGGCCGTTGAGATTGACTCATTTGACGAAGTTCTTAAAGAGGATGCGGTGGATAGCTATGACAGAAGTCTTGTGAAAATCCATGCATCGATCATATGTGAGCGTGATTCCCATAAGCGCATCCTTCTGGGCAAAGATGGACAGATGATCAAGCGTATCGGTACTGCGGCCCGAAAGAGCATCGAAGAGATGACTGACTGCAAAGTATTCCTAGACTTGTATGTGAAAGTGAGAAAAGACTGGAAGAATCGTCAGATCTTCTTGGAAGAGTTCGGATATACGCAGAAAGAAGACTAATTCCATGGGTGCAAGATTTACGTTGAGAGGATTGGTCATCGGTGCGAAGCCGCATCGTGATCAAGATGCGATCATTTCGATCCTTACACCGAACCTAGGCGTGATATCTGCCATGGTTCCCGGTGCGAAGAAACATTCTTCTCGCCTTGCTTCGATGGCCACTCCGCCGATTCTTGCAGATCTTGTCCTGACGGATAGCAAAGGTTTCTATTATCTGAAAGAAGGGGAGACGGTTGAGAGTTTCCGAGGTTTGTATGATTCGTTCGACGCACTGACCTGTGCCTCTCACATTCTAGAGGTTGTTCGGGATGTCTGTGTGGATCCCGAGTCATCTTCCATCCTGTATCCTCTTTCACTCTATGTCTTATATGATCTTTCTTCGCACCCTCAGAAGTATCGTCAGATTGTTGCTGCATTTGAGTGGCGCGTAATGGATGCTCTGGGCTTTGCATTCGACCTGAATGAATGCGATTGTGGGAAAGTGAACAGTATGCCTACGCGTGCTTTCTCGTTCTCGCGTTGTCGACTATACTGTTCCAACCCCGCGTGTGTCGCAGCAGCGAAAGACTATCGTTATATCTCTCTTGGTTGCGTGGAAGCACTTCGTTATATTCGAACCGCACCGCTTGAGAGGCTGAGTGCTTTTCACATAGAGAAATACGTATTGGATGATCTTTGTGCGGTCACACATCAGTATCTTTGTGAGCGATTAGAGAAGAACTACGATCGGATGAGTATTCTGGATACGCTCCCTCCGGTCTAATCCCAGAGAATCTCCACGTTGTCACTTGTATATTCCACCGCGCGCCAATGCTCCGGCCACAAGATCCGATAGTCTTCTCGTACATATCTTTCATCCATGAGTACGATGAAGCCACGATCATTCTCGTCTCGAATCACGCGTCCAGCAGCTTGGAGGACTTTCTCCCATCCTGGATATTTATAAGCGTACGCAAATCCATCTCCAAACTTATTCTGGAAATACTGGCAGAGGATCTCACGTTCTTTACTGATCTGCGGGAGACCGACGCCGACGATAAATGCCCCTTTCAGACGATCACCGACTAAATCGATTCCTTCACCGAAATGTCCGCCGAGAACGGCAAAACCAAGTAGGGTCTTGTCTCCATGACGGTCGAAACGCTTCAGGTAGAGTTTCTTATCTTCCGCATTCATCCCAGATGTCTGAAGCATCAGTTCGATGTCGGCATCTTTCTTTGTGAGCTTATATACTTCCTTGTACACCATATCCATATAGGCAAATGAAGGGAAGAACACCATGAAGTTCTCTTTGTGGCCGGAAACCGTGGATACGATCGTCTCTGCAATTCTGTGGCTAGTGAATTGACGCTCTTCGTAGGTCGTCTTGATGTCTTTGATCACCACTACCTGTAAATTCTCTGGTGGAAAAGGACTCGGAAGTGTCAGCATGGAGGAGAAACTTGTGTCCTTGCCGACGATCATGCTCTGATAGTATTGATTCGGAGACATCGTGGCAGAGAAGAAGACGGCACTATGCTGATCTCGAAGCGCGGATGCGAGCTTGTCCGAAGCATCCAGGCAGTCCAACGTGATGGTAATGTCATACTGGTTGTTGGAACATATTCCTGAGCGCGTTACCTCTACGATGTAGGTGTTATCGAAGTATAATTCCAGAATGGTCAGGAAGAATCGTGCTTCGAAATAGAATTCGGATAAGACTCTACGTTTATCGCGTTCCTGAAGCTCGGCCAGAATATTCGATACGTGGAAACATAGCGCCCAGAGTATGCGATAGAGTTCACCAAGGGGCGCTTTGACTGCGCGGAAATCCTCGCCTATGACGATATCTTTCTCCTGAATCTTGGGTTCGACCATATTGATTCCTGGAGAATCCTTCTCGAAAGCACAATCCAGCAGTGTAAAATAATCCAGCAATTGATGTGCATACTTCTCTGTTCGTTGCGAAATCGTACTAAGTAGCGGAAAGGCAGTGAGCAATGTGCTTCTCGAAAAAGGCGCGCTAAACATGTCTCTTGAACGGGAGATCATGTTGTGTGCCTCATCGATCAGAATCGAATGACAGAATTCGTTGGCCACAAAATAGCGCTGTAGATGAATTCGTGGGTGAAATACGTGGTTATAGTCGCAAATGATCACGTCGCACATCAAAGAGGCATCTAGTTGAAGTTCATGCGCACAGATTCGATGCTTCTGCGCCGTTCTTCGGATATCTTCCGGGTAGATGGCATCGATACCATGTAATTCTTCCAAAGCTGCGTTGAGACGACTGTAATAGCCATCAGCATAGGGACAGAACCGGCTGTCGCAGAATTCTTCGCCCGCTGTGCACATTCCTTCTTTGGGTGCGAGCAAGATGGACTTGATCACAAGGCCCACATTTCTCATATCGACCAGAGCCTTGTCGGCTACCTCTCGGGTCGCTTGCTTCGCGGTTGCGTAGAATATCTTACCGCCTTCGGCACGTGGCAGCCATTTGATTGCAGGGTATAGGGTGCTGATCGTCTTACCGATTCCGGTCGGAGCTTCTGCAATGAGTGTCTCTTTGTGCTTCAGCGTGGAGAGTACGGACTTCATAAAGTCCTTCTGACCGCTTCGCATCATGCTATAGGGGAAAGACAGCGCGGCGATCGACTCGTTCCTTGTGTGCTCATAGTCACAAATTCGCTGTGCTTCCGAAAGATATAGCGCAATGGTATCTTCGAAGAAATCTGATGCTTCTTGGCGCGTAATCACGTTACTCTTCTCTAGGAACTGATAGGTGATTGCGGACACATAACGAAGCACGATCGTTAATTCTTGAAGTTGTGGATGCGTGTTGAAGTAGAGGTGCGCATAAATCTTTACCTGTGCTTCATGTGTAGGAAGAATCAGAGACTCGACTTTCTCGGCCACTTTGTTATGGGTTTTGATTTCGAATATCGTGACTTGGTCTTGCTCAATAATGCAATCCGCGCGACCGCTGAGCTGCACGCAGAATAGTTCATACTCCATATTGATGGAGAGCGGATATTCAGTGGTGATCTCTTCAGCATCGTATTGCTTCTTCAGATCTTTGAAAACACGCTGATGGACACGTGTACCGGTCTGCCCGGACACGCCACCATATCCGGCCCCCAGAAGTGAGCCGGAACGATAGATCCGCTCCGATAAAGCGCGGACTGAAATCTTGTGCAGTGCTTTTTCCATACGAATATTATATTACTTTCGCGCTTCTTATGAACGATTTATGCTATTGATTCGTTCTTTCATTGTCACATAATTGCCAGAGTGCTATACTCCTTCCATAAAGCTTGATGATTGTAAAGGAGAATGACTATGGCAATTCGAGTTGGAATATATGGTTATGGTAATCTTGGTCGTGGTGTTGAGTCCAGCATCAGACAGAATCCGGATATGGAACTTGTGGCGGTGTTTACTCGCCGTGACCCAGCATCACTTACAATTTCAACAGATACGGCAAAAGTCATGTCTGTGAATGATATTGAATCAATGAAAGATCAGATCGACGTAATGATTCTCTGTGGCGGATCGGCGACAGATCTTCCGGTTCAGGGACCGAAGCTCGCATCCATGTTCAATATTGTGGATAGCTTCGATACCCACGCAAACATCCCACAGCACTTTGCGGAAGTGGATGAGGCTGCGAAGAAAGCGGGAACAGTCGGCGCAATCTCAGTTGGTTGGGATCCAGGTCTTTTCTCACTTGCAAGACTCTATTCATCCGCGGTATTGCCGGAAGGTGAGAGTTATACGTTCTGGGGCAAAGGCGTAAGTCAGGGTCATTCCGATGCAATTCGTCGTATTCCAGGTGTGAAGAACGCAAAACAGTATACAATTCCTGTTGATTCTGCATTGGAAGCTGTACGTTCTGGTGCACAGCCTCAGTTGACTACTCGTCAGAAGCACACACGTGAATGCTTCGTTGTTGCAGAAGATGGTGCTGATTTGGCAAGAATCGAGAACGACATCAAGACCATGCCGAATTATTTTGCCGACTGTGATACAACTGTACACTTCATTTCTGAAGAAGAACTTCAGAAGAACCATAGTGGTATTCCACACGGAGGTTTCTGCATCCGTTCCGGTGTGAGCGGTCTTCAGAAAGAGAACAAGCACGTAATCGAATACAGTCTGAAACTGGATTCCAATCCTGAATTTACTTCCGGTGTACTGGTTGCATATGCAAGAGCGATCTATCGTCTTTCCAAGGAAGGCGTTTCCGGTTGCAAGACTGTTCTGGATATTGCACCGGCTTATCTCAGCCCACTTTCTGGTGAAGAATTAAGAAAGACTTTGGTCTAATATGCTTCATTGTCTTTGAATGTCTGATTTTGAGAAGAACAAAGCGATGCTATAATGACGCGGGTGGATAAGGCAGTATTTTGAATGTGGATTTTGTACTGAAAAATCCGATGCTCATTTACTATGTGGACAAATCAGAATTTGTTCAGGAACCGCATTATGACAGAACGGATAATAAACATATGTATGAAAGAATGTTAGATAAAACAATTAATCCGGATTATTCTGACCTTGTTGAATTTTGCGGTGAATCAGGAAATATGTTTGACTGTTTTAATGAATGGGTAAAGTTAACGTATACAACTGATGCAAAACTTACTTTTCCATACGGTAATTCATATGGATGGTGTGTTTCCCATCACAGAAAGTCGAAGCTTCTCTGCAATGTCTTTGCAGAGAAAGATTCATTTTGTGTGATGGTTAGGAAAACGGATAAACAATTTGCAGCCATATATGAACAGGTATCAAAACAGGCGAGAGAAATAATTGATCACAGATATCCTTGCAATAATGGTGGATGGATTCATTTTCGTGTGACTGATGAGGTATCATTAAGGGATATAGAAATAATTATGGAGTCGATGTAAGCATACAAATCCCGGTTTGTCGAGCTGAAAGAAATAACCCGTCGAAGAGGAAAACGAATTCCTTTTCGGCGGGTTTCTTTGTCTCATACGGTATCAAGCAGGGAAAAATATATATTTTTCCGTTCTTCTTTTGGGGCAAGCCCCTAATACCCATCAGAGCAGAAAGAAAAATAACTGCAATATAATACCTACTTATACACCATTCCGGAAAGTGGCGTCTAGTTTTT
>JAGHVD010000040.1 GCA_018064475.1 Candidatus Scatonaster coprocaballi | reverse complement strand
TCAAGGATGGTGCCATCGTGATTTCTTCGACGAATTGTGGAACGGAGGACTATTCAGTTCAGTTGGTTCAACCTGAACTTCCGATGCTGAAGGGCCATAAGTACAAGGTGACATTTGATATCAAAGCAGATGAACCGCGTAAATGTATAACGGCCGTTACGGCACCGACAGCAGGCTGGATCCGCTATCTGGATGATACAAGCTTCGATGTTACTACAGAATGGCAGACGATCACTTACGAATTTGAAATGAAGGATAAGGATGATAACAATGGTCGCTTGGAGTTCAACATGGGCGGCCACGGTGATACTGCTACGATCTATATCACGAATGTGCGTGTTGAGGAAATCACTGGCTGATTCTGAAGCAGGAAGTATTTATTGAGTATAGAAAGAGGCGTTCTCGGAAGTGATGCGTGTCACGAAGAGAGCGCCTCTTCATATGTGCGGTTGCAAAATGCGAAGCCGAGAAAGCAACCGTACAAATCACCCTTCCAGTACGGTTGCACGATATTCCTGTTATTTGACGAAACATGACATTTGTCATGTCGGGAAGTGATGGCAAACACTGACGGATGACAATGGAGAGTGGAATAATAGAACCATCAGAGAACTTGAGGCGCGAAGAGAGTATGCGCATTGATAAAACACAAGAAAAGTGAGGGAACAACAATGAGTGAGATGATCAGAGTCGATGGTTTGGTCAAACGATACAAGGAACTGATTGCAGTAGACAACTTCAGCATGACTGTGAATGAAGGAGAGATCCTGGCCCTGCTTGGACCGAATGGTTCCGGCAAGTCCACGACCATCAACTGTATCTTGGCTCTTCTGGAATTTGATGCGGGTAACATTACGGTGATGGGTAAGCCGATGACACCGAAGTCCTACGACCTGAAGCGTCTGATCGGTGTGGTACCGCAGGAAGTCTCCGTGTTTGAAGAACTGAACGTGTATGAGAACATCGATTTCTTCTGCGGGCTTTACATCAAAGATAAGGATGAACGTAAGAAATTGGTGCAGGAGGCGATCGATTTCGTAGAACTCAACGAATTCAAGAAGTTCCGACCGAAGAAGTTGTCAGGTGGTCTGAAGCGCCGACTGAATATTGCTTGCGGCATTGCACACAAGCCGAAGATCATCTTCTTTGACGAGCCGACAGTAGCTGTTGACCCGCAGAGCCGAAACAAGATCCTGGAAGGAATTGAAGAACTGAGAAAACAGGGTGCGACGATCATTTATACTTCCCACTACATGGAAGAGGTTGAGCAGCTTGCGGATCGCATCATCGTCATTGACAAGGGACAGCAGATTGCGATGGGTACCTTGGATGAACTCAAGAGCATGATCAAGAAGTGCGAGATGATCCGAATCGAAGTCAAGGGTGTGACGGAAGAGGATATCAAGAAAATTGCAAATGCAGAGAATATCTACCATGTGGAGTACGACGGCAAGATGCTGAAGATTGAAGCCGGTAAGGGTAACAATGTCGTAGAAGTAATCAGAGTATTGGAAGAAAGCGGTTACCGCATAAAGAATGTCTATTCCGAGCAACCTACACTGAATGATGTGTTCTTGGAATTGACGGGCAAAGAACTTCGTGACGAGTAAGAGGAGGGGAATCGAATGTTTAAGTACTACTTACGCAGAGCATTCCGTGACCGGGAGTTTATGTTCTGGTCACTGTTTTTCCCGATTCTGCTGATGACCTGTTTCAAGCTCAGTTTCATGCCGGTGGCTATGAAAGATATTGATTTTGATCCGGTAAAATGCGCGGTCCTCACACAAGGAGAAGGTGCATATGCTGACGAGTTTCAATCTGTGATCGCTGAACTTTCGGATGAAGAGAAGGTAAAAACCGGGAATCTTGGATATGACCATGCGATCGTCTCATTGGTCTCTTGCGCGTCCATGGAAGAAGCAGAGAAGATGATCTTAGAAGATCAAGTTGAAGTGGTCTTCTTGGTTGATGCTACGAGTCAACGTATTGATGTCCAAGTCGGTGAGAGCCCGAGTACGACTTCTCTGATGGTTGCACGCAGTATCTCCGAGTCTTTCCGCCGAAACTACACGTTGGTTCAGGAGACGATGACCGTCGCGCCGGAAAGAATGGAAATGGTGATGGCCAGTCTTTCTGATTCCCTTTCGGTTATGAAGGCAAAGGGAACCTTCATGGGTGAGAGTACGAATTACTTCTACTGGTACTTCTACTCCACGATTGTAATGGGTATGTTCTTCAATGTATCGGCCGGCGTAAAAGTTGTGTTTGATATTCAGGGAAACCTGAGCGGTTATGGCATGCGTACGTCCGTCTCACCGGAACGAAAGATGAAGATTCTGATGACTGCATTCCTTTCTCGCTATGTACTCCATTCCGCTGTGACATTCTTGCAGATCATTTGCATGAATAAGATATTTGAAATACCGCTGGCGAACCGCATTCCAGAACTGATTCTCTTCGTCCTAATCGGTAATCTCTTTGCCATGAGTCTTGGCAGCATGTTCGGACTATATGCGAAAGGTGAACAGTCTGCACGTGAAGGTCAGGCAACCGGTCTGATTATGTTGTCTGTCTTCCTAAGCGGTGAGATGATCGTCGTATTACCTGGCTTCTTTGAGAAATACTGCCCGATCATCAACCAGATCAATCCGGCAACGATTATGAATTTTGCTTTCTATCGATTGGTGTTCTATCCAACCTTGAACACTTTCTGGATGAACATCATCAAAATCTCGATTGCAACGGTCGTATTCCTGACTTTGGCGATTCTGAAATTAAGGAGAGAGAAATATGCAGCTTTATAAGAATTTCTTTAAAATGATTCGTGGCCATAGAGTTTCGATTACGATTTACTTGATTGTGATGATCATCTACGCCATCAGCATGATCTACTCGGCTCCTTATACGGTAGATCGAAATGAGCAGACCAGTACAGAAATGGAAGTCAACTATTCTTCCATCGGTGTGATCCTCCGTGATCACGACCATAGCGAACTTAGTGAAGGATTGAAGACTTACTTGGAGAAGTTTGCGGATGTGGAGACCGATGATACTTCTTCTGAAGAACGCATCAACGACATTATGTATTTTCATTTGTCTGACTATTTCATCGAGATTCCGGAAAACTTCCAGGAAAAGATTGAAGCGGGTGAAGAAGTATCCTTGACCTATAGTTCAAACAATCAGATTTCCGGTAAAACCTTCAGTTTTGTCAACGATATAGATGCTTTTGTTAATCTGTTCCGTTCCTACCGGGCCATGGGGCTTTCTTCCGAGGAGTCGGTAAGCCGTGCACTGAATACGTCGGAGTCAGATGTTACCTTCGGTATCGTTGCAGAGGAGAAAGAAGTGAAACATGGCGATGCCAAGTCATATGCGCTTTATATGATCCTCCAGTTCTTTAACTTCATTTGCCTGTGCTTAATGTGTACAGGAGTAGGTGCTGTGATTATTGAAAGCAATAAGAAAGCCGTATCGGATCGAATCACGTGCGCACCGGTTCGCCTTTCAACGAGAAACCTAGCAAACTTTGCTGGATTGTTGACCTGTGCAGGTGTCATTGTACTGGCTACGATTCTCTTCGCAATCATCTATGGCCGCAATACAGAGATCATCAGCAAATACGCTTGGGTCGTCGTACTGAACCTTATCACGACTACTTTCTATATCTGTGCATTGACGCTCTTAGTCTGTAGTTTTAATCCAAAGACGAGTTCCTTGAACCTGATCTCCAATTCGGTTGGACTTTCCATGTGTTTCCTGTGTGGTATCTACGTTCCATTGAACGTACTGAGTTCTTCCATCCAGACGATTGCTCACTTCCTGCCATTCTTCTGGAGCAGTAAGATCATGAACACCATCTACTCCGATTCTGGTATGGGTTATCACTTTAGTGTAGGTTCAATCTTCTCTTCATTAGGCGTACAGATCTTGTTTGGTGTCGCATTCCTCCTCCTGTCCATGATCGTTCGAAAAATGCGCCGTGTGGAAGCATAAAATGTAATATAATGGATGCATGATATATCGACTGATCGACAAGTTCATGATTGCATCGCTATCTGTCGGATTCCTTCTCCTGCTGTTTGTCGGCAACGAGAAGGGGTCCGATTGGTCATATGCAAATTCTTCAAGTGGGGCAGTCGTTGTGTGCCTGCTTCTTGGAATTCTGATCCTTGCCACCGTTACGGAAGTCTTCCGACAAGGAGTCGTCAGCATTTGTCTTGCCATCGGATCGACCGTGCTAGCTTGCTTTGTTCCGGAAGCTACGATTCTGCTTGCATCTTCATCGTACGCCCTATTCTCGGATACGAAGATGGAAGACCAAATGGAGAAGTATCACGGTCAGAAAAGTTCAGGAGAAAACATCCTTGTACTCTTCCGCACGCCACAGATGTGGTTGCGCTTGGTCTTGGACTGTGGTGCGATATTTGTAGTCATTTTCCAACAGGAGTACTACCTTCTGATCCTACTTGCCGTTGCGATGATCCTAGCCATCAAGACAATGTTTATGATGGCGCATGACAAACTTCTCACGGCAAAATATGATAAGATGCGTTTCGATGCCAGAAAATCCAACCGGCTTCGCGAGGAGATCTCTCATAACATTGATATGAAAGTTCAGAATGCGACGCTGGCGGAACGCAACCGTATTGCACGGGAGATCCACGACAATGTCGGCCATATGCTGACCCGTGCGGTTGTGCAACTTCAAGCGATTTCCGTCATCAATCAGGACGAACAGACAAAACCGTACATCGAGTCGGTGAGTAGCACTGTCAATGAGGCCATGACGAATATCCGAAGAAGCGTTCACGAACTCCATGATGACTCGATTGATCTTTCCATCGGCATCCATGAGATTGCTTCGGTATTGAAGGAGAAATTCGATGTGGAAGTTTCGACATCTATCGAATCTCCGGTTCCGAATACGCTCAAGAATGCCATTCTGGGTATTGTAAAAGAAGGCGTGACGAATATCGCCAAGCATAGCAACGGAAAGAAGGTACGCCTGGAGGTCGTAGAGAATGTGACTTTCTGGCGGGTGGTGGTCTTCGACGACGGAAAAAGTGAGAACCTAGAATTATCCCGGTCTTCTGACTTTGTTGCTTTGGGCGGGGAACATGGCATTGGCCTTTCTAATATTTATTCGCGAGCAAAATCCTGCGGTGGACGTGTTACGATACAAGGTGGCGCGAAGGGCTTCAGCGTCACGGTGACGATACCGAAGGAATAAGGAGTACGGAGGAATAGCATATGAGAATCATGATCGTAGACGATGATCCACTGGTTACCCAGTCTTTGAAGATCATATTGGAGAAGGACTCGGACATAGAAGTGGTGAAGCTTTGTAGTAGCGGAAGGGAAGCTGTCGAGGCTTATCCGGAGGTGAAGCCGGATGTACTACTGTCGGATATCCGCATGGAAGATATGGATGGCTTAGATGCAACATCTGAGATCCTGAAGATCGACGCGGCGGCGAAAGTGATTCTACTGACGACGTTCCTTGATGATGAGTATATTAACCGCGCACTGAAAGTAGGCGCGAAAGGATATATCTTAAAGCAGGACTGTGCCTCTTTAGGCGATGCCGTGCGTGCAGTATTTGGAGGCCAGACCGTATTTGGTGGCAAGATCGTTGAGCGACTGCCGGATCTTCTGAACCGAAACGAGTCCTTCTCCTGGGAAGCGTACAATATCACGCCGAAGGAGAAAGAAGTGGTGGAACTTGTGGCGGAAGGCCTGTCAAACAAAGAAATCGCCCAGAAATTATTCCTGGGCGAGGGGACTGTTCGGAATATGATCAGTTCTGTATTGGCCAAGCTTGATCTTCGTGACCGCACACAACTGGCTTGTTTCTACTACCAACGTATCAAGGTATGATTATTTGAAGAAACTTCCGGCGAGGTCAGAGAACTGCTTGGTCAGCTTCTTCGTGTCGCCTTTCTTCAATGACTTCAGAATATCGTCTACATCGACGTTATCCTTCTTTGTGGTCTTCTTCGTCGTCGTCGACTTCTTCGCTGTTGTGGTTTTCTTTGTGGAAGTGGACTTCTTTGCTGTCGTACTCTTCTTGGCTGTAGAAGTCTTCTTCGTTGTGGTGGATTTCTTGGCCGCGGTCGTGGCACCGGTGATGCTCTTCATGGTGGTGTACACCTTCACGTCCTTTGTGATCTTGGATGGAAGCTTGTCCTTGTCTTCCGTCAACACATAGACATCTTTCTTGCCTGCTGTGTATGTGCCGATCAGGTAGGCGATGCCCAGCCAGATGTCAGATACTTCTCCGGCCTCGAAGTATTCGATCGTAGCCGGAATTTCAGAGAAGGTCTCCTTCAACTTGGCGGAGAGTGTCTTCTTGCCCTTCGCGTGAACACATATTAGATGGTCGGTCTTACCGAGCTTCTCGGCACCAAGGAAATCGAGCTTACCAGCTTCAGACAGTGAAATCAGGATATATTTCATCGTAACACCCTCCTTAAGAAATCCCGTCGATTCTACGGGAAAAGCACTTTTCTATTATTATATCATTTGCTTGATCGATTTCTTCAAACTTATCTAAAATGCCGAAACGAATGAAATAGAATAGACTAATTTGCGCTTCCGGAAATGTTACTTTTGCTGCTCTTCGAATAGAATAAATATACGATCAGCGAGGGCGACAGCAAGAGGATGGGAGGCAGAGCGTATGGACCTCGAACAGCGAAGACGGATGTTGAGAATGTTGGAAACAATAGAAAGATTTCCTGAGTTCAGCAAACGGGTAGGTCTACAAAATCAATCTACTTTCCACGGAGAACGCGTAGCTGATCCCAAAGAGATACCCCCTCTTTCCACATAAATAGAGCCCGCATGAGTGAGACATGCGGGCTCATTATTTTCACAGAGAAAATATAGAGATCACTTAAAATCTTCTTTCTTCAGATTCCCATCGGCGATGGCATTATCGATCCAAAGACGAAGTGAGTCGATCGTCAGGGCCATCTTATCCAGTTCGTTCTTGATCTCAAGAAAGTCAGGCATCTCGTCCTGCGCAATCTTACCATCCACTGTGATCTCGATGAGACGGTTCTTGTTCTTATCGATGGAATTGAGGGTAGCGATCATCTCCAGTGTAATCTGAGACAGCTCCTTCGGGACAACTTCTGGTACATACTCCTGGCCGATTGGACATTCGTGAGAACAGAAGTAGTTGCACAGAGAAGGATTCTTGTAGCAATCTGCCATGGCCAGAATCTCTTCCGGGTGAGGCAGAGACTTCTCGTTCTCTATCTTCTCAATACGGTCTGCGGAAATATACTGCAGTAATTCGGAAGCTGCATCGCGTGTGAGATTCTGCGCTTCACGGCTTACCTGGTATATGTTCTTGTTTTCTTTAATCGATTTCCTACCCATTTTCCTACTCCACATTTATATTTTGAACTTCAAAACAAATTACTGTGCGCTAAAAGCAAAGGAACACAGTTTTTCTTCAATTACGTGTATTATAAACTATAGTCAGAACAAAAGAAACAATGACCATTATTTTTTACGGAGAATTGTTTACGAAATGTTCGAAAAGGGTATACAAATATTATTTATGATGGATATGAGGGGAGGTAACTTCCATGGCAAGAAATAATAGAGAGAACGAGAGATACAATGATGGATTCTTCCATAAAATCGGCCGCTTCATCAAGGGCGTGCTGATTGCAGTCGGTGTGGTTGCCATCGGACTGTTTGTTCTGAATAAGTTTCAGGATAAGAAGACCAAACATGCAGGTACTCGTGAGGAGATCATTCAAAAGGAAGAGAAATTCCATGACATCGTATTAAATAATGATACGATCGTTGCAGAACTGGATGCGGTTGCAGAGATCATGACTTACTCACAGGTATATGCAGGAACCGCGACGGTTGTCGATTCGTTGCAGGTCCCATACACGGATATCGATATCTGGGGCACGCAGCACAGAATTGACATCATGTATTCCGGTACGATCAAGGTCGGCTACAAGCTTGATGACATCCAGACAGTCGTGAACAACCAGAAGAAGGAGATTTACATCACATTGCCGACAGAGCGAATTGTGGAGAACAACCTTCCACAAGAGAATGTGACCTGTTCTCAGGACAACAACATCTTCAATTCGATTCGTGCGGATGAGGTGACTGTACGTCTGGCAGAGGTGAAGGAAGAACAGTTGCAGAATGCTATCAACAGTGGCATCTACGATAAGGCTGATGCACATCTTAAGGAGATCATCCTTCAGCAGCTGGCAAAACTTCACAAGGATTACAAGGTCGTCTTCGTAGATCCTTCCGTGCTGCGTGAGCAAAAAGCATAAAGAACATGGCTTAATAGGTCGTAAATGTCTGGCATTTATCTGTGTGAAAGGCATGGCAACTCTGTAGAAGAAGTGATATGATAGCTGACGGTTAATTCATATGTAAAGCGAAGTCGTTATCCATGGAAACTGCGCCACAGAGTTGGGGAAACAAGTGTATACAGTTTTTCAAGAAGAACGCCGTGATGTGCATCGCGGCGCTTCTTGCTGTCTTGACTTCTTTCTTCGTCCCACCGGATAAGGCTTATCTGGATTACTTCGATCTTCGCACATTAACTTGTCTATTCCTGACACTGCTTGTGATCTGTGCGCTGAAGAACATCCGCTTCTTCAGTATCGTTGCGCATCGTATCGTGGTGACCACCGGGAATCTTCGTATCCTTGCTTTGGCGCTCTGCTACATTACTTTCATCGGTTCCATGTTGATTGCGAACGATATGGCGCTGATCACGTTCCTGCCGCTCGGATACTTCGCCCTCTCGGTGACGAAGAATGAAGAGAAGATGGCGTATATCTTCATCCTGCAGAATATCTCTGCGAACTTGGGAGGAATGCTGACACCTTTCGGCAATCCTCAGAATCTCTATCTGTACTCTCACTTTGACATCCCGACAGGTGAATTCATGCGAATCATGTTCCCACCTTTCATGCTGGCCATCGCGATGCTGACAATTGCTTGTATGTTGTTACCGCGAACGAAGTTGGAGATCCGTGACGATGCCAACCAGACCTTGAATAAGAAGCGTACAACGCTGTATCTGATCCTCTTCGCATGCTCACTTCTGATCGTTTTCCGCGTGATCGACTACCGTCTGGGACTGATCCTGATTCCGGCCGTCATGATCTTTGCGGATCACAAGGCATTTGGTGAAGTGGACTATGGACTTCTGTGCACTTTCGCGCTTTTCTTCATTTTCTCGGGAAATATGGCTCGCATTCCGGCTGTGCAGGACTTCGCAGAGCATCTTCTTCAGAAGAATACGATGCTGGTCAGCATCGGTTCATGCCAGGTCATCAGTAACGTGCCATCGGCCATCTTACTTTCCCAGTTCTCCATGAACTACAAGGAACTGCTCCTAGGCGTCAATATCGGTGGTACGGGTACCCTGATCTCCTCGCTGGCGAGCCTTATTACTTTCAGCCATTACCGCACGCTCCATCCGGGCAATACCAAGAAGTATCTGATCCTCTTTACCGTCATGAACCTCGTCTTCTTGGTGGTCATGACACTCATGGCCCAGTTCTTTTTCCGCTGAAAAAGCACCTGCATGATTCGAAACATGGTACAATAGGAGTGATGGTTCATGGGGGTGTCCTTCTATATGACCGTCGCGGAGATGAGTCGTCCCGCAAACAGGTAAGGAGAGGGTGTTATGGACAAGGTAATCACCATTGGAAGAGAGTTCGGTTCCGGTGGACGTGAGATCGGCATTAAGCTTGCTGAACGTCTGGGTATCCCTTTCTATGACAAGGAAATCATTACTTTGGCAGCCGAGACGGGCGGGATCGACCCACAACTTGTGGCGCGTAACGAGGAAGGTGCCTCGCGGGTCACAAATCGAAGCAAGGGAAGGATGCAGTTCTTCTCGTTCTCGTATGCACCGGATTTCTCCGATGCCATCTATCTTCAGCAATGTAAAGTTATCAAGGATCTGGCGGCCAAAGGACCTTGCGTGATCGTCGGCCGTTGTTCAGACCATGTGCTTCGTAATGAAGGAAGCATCAATATCTTCATTGCGGCCAGTATGCCGTACAAGATTCAACGGAAGAGACTGGTGGCTATCGAGAAGAAGGACTATACTGATGAGCAGATGGCTCGATATATCAACGATATGAATGCGGCACGCGCCAACTACTATAATCACTACACCGGCGGGAAATGGGGCAACAGTGGTACATACCACCTCTGCGTCCACTCGGATCTCGTGGGGGTCGAGGGTTCAGTAGAGACGATTCTGACGTATTTACAGAACATGCAGAAGTAAGTCTTTATACATAGGATTCAGCGAAGCTGAAGGAGGAGAACGTATGGCAGGCGGCGGACCCGGACCTCGAGGCGGAGGTGCTTTTACCAGAGGATATATGACAGAAGAGGAGAAGGCGAACCAGCCGAAGGTGACCGGCGCGCTTCTCAAACGTGTTTTCTCTTATCTCAAACCATATTGGAAACAGCTGGCACTGGTGCTGGCCCTCATTGCGATATCGGCGATCCTCAATCTTCTGCCGTCTATCCTGACCGGCCGGATCATCGATGACGGCTTGATGAAACAAGATCTTGGGAAACTGGTCTTCTATATCCTTCTTTCCCTGGGCATCACGCTGGGCGCCAGCTTGATCGGGGTAGCGGATACGTACATCAACACTTGGATCGCGCAACATATTACGTACGATATGCGTAACCAGATGTACAAGCATCTGCAGAAAATGTCGCAGAAATTCTTCACCAGCAACAACCAGGGTGACATTATCACTCGTATGACCAGTGATATCGGCGGCGTCGAACGCGTCATTACCAGTACTTTTAGCAGCATCCTGTCGAACTCACTGACGTTGATCGTGGCACTGGTTGCGATGTATCAGCGCAACTGGATCCTCGCCACCATCGGTATTGTTGTGGTGCCGCTATTTACACTTCCGACGCGTCAGGCAGGTAAGACGAGATGGAAATTGACGCAGGAGTCTCAGGCCTGCAATGACGAGATCAATGGCATCCTCAATGAGACGATGTCTGTGAGCGGCCAGCTGCTCGTGAAGCTGTTCGGCAAAGAGAAGAAAGAATACAAGCGTTATAAGCAGGTCAACCAGAAGATGATCAAGCTCAACATCAAGGAGGGCATGGCCGGCCGTTGGTTCCGTGTCGTACTGACTACATTTACGAGTATCGGACCGATGCTGATCTACCTCGTGGGCGGCGTCCTCATGATGAAGTACGACCACAACATCACAGTCGGTGATATCACCGTCATGGTAGGCCTTCTCGGCAAGATGTATATGCCGGTCAATAGTCTTCTGAACATCCAGGTCGACTGGATCCGTTCCATGGCGCTCTTTACCAGAATCTTCGAGTATCTGGATATGCCGATCGATATCAAGGACAAGCCGGATGCCAAGTCGCTGATCAATGCCAAGGGCAATATCAAGTTCGAACATGTTGACTTCGCTTATGAAGAGGACAAGATGATCTTGAAGGATGTCTCCTTCGAATTGAAGGAAGGCAAGAGTATCGCGATCGTAGGTCCTTCCGGATCTGGCAAAAGCACCATCATTAACCTGATTCCGCGTCTTTACGATGTGAATGCGGGTTCGGTTACTTTTGACGGGGTGGATGTCCGTGATCTGAAGTTGTCTTCGCTGCGTGACCATGTGGGCGTGGTCTCCCAGGAGACCTATCTCTTCAATGGCACGATCCGTGATAATCTCCGCTATGCCAAGGAGAAGGCGACGGAAGAAAAGATGATCGAAGCATGTAAGAAAGCGAATATTTACGACTTCATTCAACAGGCAGAGAATGGTCTGGATACCATGGTCGGTAACCGTGGCCTGAAGCTCTCCGGTGGTGAGAAGCAGCGAATCTCTATTGCACGACTACTGCTGAAGGATCCGACCGTCTTCATCTTCGACGAGGCAACGTCTGCGCTGGATTCTATCTCGGAAAGTAAGATTCAGGAAGCAATCGACCCGATCATCCAATCCCGTACCAGTATCCTGATTGCGCACAGACTATCGACCATTCTGGCCGCCGATGAGATCTTGGTGGTGAAGGAAGGCCACATTGTAGAACGTGGTACGCATAAGGAACTGGTCGATGCAGGTGGTGTCTATCAGGAACTCTACGAGACACAGTTCAGTAAGGCCGCAGAAAGTTGAGAATTTTGACAAAATCGGCTATAGTATCGGGTAATGCCGACTATAGATGCAAGTTCTCGTTTGGAACGCGGAAGTTGCGTAAATGCCGGTTGAGGGTACGCTGTTGGCCGGAGTGCCGCGCGTCGTACGTGAAGTAAAATATAGAAAAGAGAGATACAATATGGCAACGAAAGTTTTTATTGATGGTAGTGAAGGCACGACGGGACTTCGGATTTTCGAGCGTTTCGCCAATCGTGACGATGTGGAGATCTTAAAGATCGATCCGGAACTTCGTAAAGATCCGCAGGAGAGAAAGAGACTGATCAATGCTTCCGATATTACATTCCTCTGCCAGCCGGATGCGGCGGCCAGAGAGGCAGTAAGCTTCATCGAACCGGACAATGATCATGTCATCATTATCGATACCTCTACGGCCCATCGTACCGAAGAGGGATGGGCCTATGGATTCCCAGAACTTTCTTCTGCGCACATGGATGCGATTGCGAATGGTAAGCGGATCGCGGTGCCGGGCTGCTATGCATCAGGCTTCATTTCTCTGGTATATCCGTTGATTGCCAGCGGCATCATGTCCAAGGATTATCCGGTCTCTGCTTTTGCACTTTCAGGTTATAGTGGTGCGGGTAAGAAGACGATTGCGGTCTATGAGAGCGAAGATCGTTCTTCTGATCTTTCTTCCGGTCGTGAATATGCACTGACCCAGCAGCACAAGCATCTCAAGGAGATGAAGGCCATCACCGGTCTTTCCAGACTTCCGCTCTTCTCGCCAATCATCGATGACTACTATAGCGGTATGGTCGTGTCCGTACAGGTCTATGCCGATATGCTTGAGAAGAAGATGACACCTTCTGAACTACTGGCTTTCTATCGCGAGTACTACAAGGAACAGGCGTTTATCAAGGTGGCAGCGGACGACGATGAGACGGCTGCCAGCGGTTTCCTTGCCGGTAATCTGTTGTCCGGCTGGGATGGATTGAAGATCTATGTGACCGGTAACGAGGACCGAATCGTGATTTCTTCCCAGTTCGACAATCTGGGTAAGGGTGCTTCCGGCGCGGCCATCGAGTGCATGAACATTAAGCTCGGCTGTGAACTGACCAAGGGACTGAACCTGTAAAGCATATATTGCGCAGTTTATTCTTACACACTTCTATTGATTAGCGACTGCTATGTAGGTGCTTTTGCCGATTAATTATGTGGACAAACTGACATCGGGCAGTTTAATGTACCTATTTCTCAGGGTAGGATATAGACGAAGGATGGGGATTTCTGCCCTTCGGTAAAGAAGTGAAGTATTAAAGAGAGGAGAACAACGTATGCAATGTCCAAAATGCGGCGGTAATAACTGCACGATCATTAACGAAGTACAAACATCGGGGAAAGACTACAGTGCGAGCAAAGGTTGCTGCGGTTATCTCATATTTGGCTGGGAAGGCTTGCTTTGTGGCCTTTGTGGTGAAGGAAAAACAACGACGAGCACGAACTACTGGATCTGCAATGATTGCGGAAAGAAGTGGCGTGCGTGAGTGCTGATGAGGAATCGGCGCGCATGGAGAATTCGAAGAACAATTTGAGTCGGGGAGTTCGGATTTGGCTGCGCCTGATGGAGATCGGACGGCGAGCCGGATGCCATCAGATGGAGGAGCGGAGCTTCTCCTTCCGGGGCTATCAATTCCCGGTCTGTGCCCGTTGTACCGGTGTCCTTCTGGGACAACTTCTGGCGATTCCCTTGCTTATTATTGGAATACGATTTAGTTGGTGGGCACTTGCGATCCTGATCGGCATCATGGGTGTGGACTGGTTGATCCAACATCTGAAGATCCGCGAATCTACAAACTTACGACGGCTGATCACCGGCACGACATGCGGTATCGGCGGACTCTATCTTGAGTTCTATGCGATCTACTACGCGGTCGTATGGATCAAGAGTTGGATGTAGGCACGGTGCTGGAATCCTTGACTTTTCCTAGTGGCAAGGGTACAATCTTTGGGTGCAATGAACGTGCGTAAGTAGTCTGCTATGACGGGTGAAGAGAGTTGTGTCACCGGCTGAAAGCATGACCCAGGGGTAGCAAGGATGAATTTCAACACGGGAGCGTTCCGACGAAACGAGTGCGGGTGGTTTTACCAGATCTTGAGATAAGCGGATGCAGGCGCAGCATTAGAGGCGCAAACGAGTGCAGGCTGAACGATCAGTCTGAACATGGGTGGTACCGCGAAGGTACGAGAGATTCGTGAATTCGTCCCATGACAATGGAAACGTTGTCATGGGATTTTTGTATTATAGGAGGGAAAACATGGCGGAACTTGGTGAATTAAGTGAGAAGCTGTCGCAGATCCGGTCTGAAATTGCAGCAGACCTCAGCGGCATTACCAGCAGTAAGGGTGTCTATGAGTATAGAAAGACAGTCATGGATGCGAAGGAAGGTAAGATCGGCTCGCTCATGAAGGAGATGGGTAAGATCCCGAAGGAGCAGAAAGCGGACTACGGTAAGATGGTCAATGAGATCAAGAACTGGGCCCAGGCGACCTTCGATGAGATGGATCTGAAGTTCAAGGAAGCGGAGCAGAAGGCACGCTATGAGCAGGAAACGATCGATGTAACGCTTCCTGCAAAGAAGCATAAGCAGGGTAAGCTCCATCCGAATACACAGGTGAGAAATCAGATCGTAGACATCTTCGGTTCGATGGGATTCTCCATCTACGAGGGCCGAGAGATCGAGACGGACTACTATAACTTTACTGCACTGAATATTCCACAGGATCACCCGGCTCGTGATATGCAGGATACATTCTACTTGAGCCCGGAGTACCTGCTTCGTACACAGACTTCTGCAGGTCAGATCCATGTTATGGAGAACCAGAAGCCACCGATCAAGATCATCTCTCCTGGTAAGGTTTTCCGTTCAGATGACGATGCGACCCACTCTCCGATGTTTACGCAGATGGAGGGACTGGTCGTCGATAAGGGCATTACACTTTGCGACCTGCAGGGTATGCTCGATGAATTCGTAAAGAAGATCTTCGATGAGGAGACCAGAACTCGTCTGCGTCCTTCTTACTTCCCATTCACAGAGCCTTCTGTAGAAGTAGATGTGAGCTGCTTCCAGTGCCACAACAAGGGCTGTAAGCTCTGTAAGGGAACCGGCTGGATCGAGGTCTTGGGTGCTGGTGTAGTCAATAAGAAGGTGCTGGAAGGTTGTGGCATTGATAGCAATGTCTACAGCGGTCTTGCATTCGGTATCGGTATTGACCGTATCGCGATGCTGAAGTACGGCATCAACAACATCAAGCTTCTGTTCGAATCTGATCTGCGTGTGCTCGATCAGATCGATGACTGATAAGGAGGATTAGACATGTTAGTACCACTTTCATGGTTGAAAGATTATGTAGAGATCAATGTCACACCGGATGAACTGGAGGAGAAGCTGTTCTCCTGTGGCTTCGAGGTGGAAGAGAAATACGAAGTCGGCCGTGACATCAGTAATGTTGTCGTAGGTCTGGTCAAAACTTGCGAGGGAATCGAGGGTACACACCTTCATCTTTGTCAGGTCGATGCCGGTGAACATGGTACACTGCAGATCTGCTGCGGTGCCGATAATGTCGCTGCAGGCGGCAAGTACCCGCTGGCGCTGATTGGCGCGCAGGTCTATGCGACGGCCAAAGACCACGTTACCGTCGAGGGCGTCATGACGATCGGTCAGGGTAAACTCCGTGGTTACGATTCTTACGGTATGCTTTGCTCCGGCGTGGAGATCGGTGTGACCGAGGATATGTTCCCAGGTGCCGGTTACAACGGACTTCTGGTCCTTCCTGAAGATGCCGTTCCAGGCGCGGATGTCAAGCCGATCCTGGGTCTGGATGACTATATCTTTGACGTATCCATTACTGCAAACCGTCCGGACTGCCAGAGTATCTTCGGTATTGCACGTGAGGTGGCTGCTGTTCTGGGTCAGCCGCTTAGAGAACCTGCTCTGGATTATACAGAGTCTGAGGAGACGATCGATTTCAACATCCGTGTTTCTGCACCGGATCTCTGCCCGAGATATATCGGACACTATGTATCTGACGTCAAGATTGCACCGGCTCCGCAGTGGATGAGACGCCGTCTCGCTCTGGTTGGTTGTTCGGCAATCTCCAACGTTGTCGATATTACGAATTATGTGTTAAAAGAACTCGGCCAGCCGATGCATGCTTTCGACTTCTCGTACCTGGAGGGTGGCGAGATCCATGTCAGAAGAGCAGAAGCCGGTGAGAAGATCGTGACACTGGATGAGAAGGAATTCTCTTTAACCACAGATAATCTGGTCATCTGCGACGGTAAGAAGCCGGTTGCACTGGCTGGTATCATGGGCGGACTGAATTCTGAGATCCTAGATACTACGACTGCCGTGATGTTCGAGGCTGCCAAGTTCGCACACGATAACATCCGTAAGAGTTCGAAGGCTCTGGGTCAGGTTTCTGATTCCAGCATGCGTTTCTCCAAGGGCGTGGATGAATATACCACTGACATGGCCATGAAGCGTGCATTGCACCTGATGGAAGAACTGGGATGTGGTAAAGTCAGCAAGACCAAGTTCGACATCAATACAGGCAATTCCATTGAGCCGAAGGAACTGACAGTCAGCGTAAAGCAGGTCAATGGTGTACTGGGTATTACCGTACCGGACGAAGATATCGTTCGTATTCTGACGAATCTGAATTTCGCACCGAAACTTCAGGGCGATAGCCTGACGATCTCCATTCCTGGCTACCGTGTTGATATGGAGTCCTATCAGGATGTGGCAGAAGAAGTGATCCGTATGTATGGCTATGAGCACATTACGCCGACCTTCATCCCGACAGCAGAAGTCACCAGCGGCGGTTATAACCTCAGCCAGAAGACCGAGCTTAAGATCAAGCGCGCACTCTGCGCCGCAGGCGCTTTTGAAGGCGTACACTATTCTTTCTTCTCGCCTTCGGACCTTGACCTTCTGAGACTGCCGGAAGATGCACCGGAGCGTGTAGCGATTAAGATCATGAACCCGATCAACATTGATCTTTCTTTGATGAGAACGACACTTGCGCCGCAGATGCTGACTGCGATGGCGAAGAACCAGAAGCGTGGCATTCTTTCCGGATGTGTCTATGAGATGGGCAACAAGTTCCTGCCGAAGTCTTTGCCACTTACCGAGTATCCGGATGAGCGTGAGACGATCTGCATTGGTATGTGGGGCGAGGAAGAAGACTTCTTCGAACTGAAGGGCGTCGTATCGGTCATTGCCGATGCACTGGACGTGAAGTTCGATTTCGAACGTGACACCAAGACATTCCTGCATCCGGGACGTACGGCCAAAGTGCTCTGCGATGGCGAAGAAGTAGGTTACCTCGGTCAGGTCCTCTACGAGATCTGCGATGAGATGGATATGCGTGTACCGGCTTATGTGGCTGAGATCGACCTCAAGAAATTGAGCAAGTACTACGGTAAGGACAGAAAGTTCACACCGCTTCCGAAGTTCTTGGAGGAGAAACGTGACTTCTGCTTCGTCATGGATAAGTCCATTACCTGCGCAATGGTCGAGAAGGAGATCGAAGCTTCCTGCGAATATATCACGAAGATCGAGTTGTTCGATATCTTCGAAGGCGCACAGCTGGGGCAGGACAAGAAGAGCCTCGCGTTCTCAGTCGTTTTCACCCCGAAGGAGAACGAATTCACACCTGAAGTGATCGATGGATTCGTAAAGACGATCCTGGATAATCTCCAGGCGAAGTACGCGATCACTTTGCGTGCATAAGATTTCTGTTCAACGGATTGGAGATCGCGTTCTCGATTCCGTATATCTTGAGATTATCTGAAGCCGAGGATGAGCTTGCGACAAACTGTTGCAGCCGCCTCGGCTTCTTCTATGCGCGGGAGGAAGGTTAAAGGTTCATCTACGACGGAAGCGTTGAGACATCCTACGCTTGCAAGTTTGCGCATATATCGATAAAATCTGATTAAGAAAAAGAATTGAGGTATGCGATGAACAGGATAGTAAGTCAGAATCAGAGAAGATTCCTGTCATTTGTAATGGCCATGTCCATGTGCCTGAGTGTAAGCGCGTGCAAGCATTCAAGTAATGGCAAGATTGGTGAAGTGGAGAAAGCATTGGAAGAGAAATGCAATGCGAAGGAAGTCTCGGAAGAAGAAGTCTATGAAGAGATGGTGGATACCAAGTACGATATCCGCGACACGCAGAATGATTTTAAAGACGGTCTCTATACGGCAGTTCTTCCCGAGGACTTTGATTTCTTTGGTTATCACACAGTGACAGATTCAAGGAATGTAAAGTCTGTCTTCAAGTATATCAAGACGGATCCTTCCTGTTCGAGTAAGGATGTTGTGTCTGAGATGGAAGTGTTGGTGATTCAGTTTAAGGATCATGATGCGGCCAGTAAGTATTTCGAAGCGATCCAGTCCCAGCGCGAGAAGAACTACGAGAGTAATAAGCAGATGAAGTTGGATTTCTTCAATGAGTTTGTCAGTAAGAAAGATTACTTTGCCTATGCCAGTAAGACGGATGATATGTTGTTTAACGTGTACGCACAGATCGATGGTAGTACAGTTCTATATGCATTTGTAGAAGGTCCGATTTCTGCGAGACTAGAGGATGACTACATTGCTTTCATGAAAAAAATGGAATGTTCAATTATTAGTATTCAATAAACCAAATTTAGGAGGTATTTGTATGAATTGTGTGAATTGTGGAAACCCAATGAATGATGGTGATCGCTTCTGCATGAATTGCGGTTTTGCTGCAGCTGCAGCGGCTGCGCCGGTCGTTGAGGCACCGGTAGTTGAGGCACCGGTAGTAGAGCCAATTCCGACTATGCCGATCGAAACACCGATTGAGGCTGCACCGGTCGTTGAACCGATTCCGTCCATGCCGGTCGAAACACCGATTGATGCGGCACCTGCTCCGCAAGAAGAGATTCAGATGATGGGTGAAGTTCCGGCTTATGCTTCTAATGAACCTCAGGTAGAGGTTGCACCAGTTCCAGTTCCGGTTATTCCTGTACCGGATGTAGCTGCTCCGATGGAACAGCCCATTGCACAGGCTCCGATGGAACAGTCTGTTGCGCAGGCTCCTGTTGATGCAATCCCGACTGCACCAATGCAGGATCCTAACATGTTTGCGCCCCAGGAAGCTCCGGTTGATTATCTGGCCGAGGCACAGGCTAAGAAGGCCGAGCTGGAGAATATGTTCCAGAGAAAATCCTGGAAAGACGAGAATACGAACAACGGTGGCATTGTAAATCGCGGACCGGTAAATCGTTAATTTTGTGTAAGGAGAAATAGAAATGGGTTTATTCGATAGTATTCAGAATCCAACAGGGGCACCGGTTCCAACTAACACACCAGATCAACTTCCACGAAAGACGGTCGTTTTCCAGGAGATCCCGGAGACACTTGAGCAGATGCAGGCTTTGCCGGAAGCATCCATGAAAGATCCACTTGATGTCGCAGCGTTAACGATCGCTGCATTGTGTGTATATCCTTCCAATAAGTACGAGAGCATTCGTATGCTTAATTTTCTCAAAGGTCCACAGCCGCTGACACCATATGAGTTGTCTTTCCTCGCTGATCGGTTCAGAGACTCAGATTATGTAGCACGTTCCTATTTTGATGGCGCAACACCACAGAACAACTATCTGCCGCAGCGTCCGTATTCCATTACGGTATATGAGTTGGCACATAGCCGGGATGCCCTGAATGAAGGATATCTGACTGTGAATATTACATCCGGCGGTGCAGACAGCCCGCGTCAGATTCGTCTGCGCACGAAGCCTTCCACGGGTGAGTGGTTCCTGTGGGAACAGTTTGTACTTTCCGGAATTCGTACACCAGATGCCGCAAATCCTTGGGCATAAGGTTATTTGATCTAGTACAAATCTATAGAAGAGGGTGCCTCGCGACGCCAATGTCATTAAGTTAAGAAGGCATTGACTCAAAGAGACCACATAAACAAGTCAAAAAGAGGCTGGAGAAGTGAAATCTTCAGTCTCTTTTCAATTTTA